>CAYJOS010000036.1:0-17703 GCA_964371875.1 uncultured Oscillospiraceae bacterium
CTATTAACCTGGCTAACTTGGTTTGTGGTGTACATAAATGCATCGTCATAGTACTCGCTCAATGTTGGGTTTTTGTTCAAAGCGCCGATATCATGTCCTGTGATTGAAAAAACATTATAACTCTGAGTTTCCCCTACATATCGGGTTCTGCCTGACTTTGGCTCATATGCAATAGCATACCCGCTATCTAAAATTGCTTGTTCCTGACGCTCTGTCATTCCGGAATAGCCATTAGCTACCAGATAATTACTATCTAAAAACAATTCTTTGTTATAAACCAGATACGATTTTGGGTGGAAACCAAATTCAGGGCTAGTCACGCCAAACCTATCTGCGCCAGAATATGAACGTAGTGTGGTGTTAAGATAATAGCTGGAGAAATATGACTGAGTTCCTGATGACGTATAAGCAATATTTTCATTTGAAATATTATCATGGCTGAACATAGTCGGTTTTCCGCTTGAAATTTCCTGACTTATAAGATAAGCGACTTCAGAAGAAAATCCGTTTCCCGTGTCATATCTACCAAAAGACTCCTGAAAACCAAACATAAGCATGTCATATTTATCAAAAAGATCTGTAACCTCTTTAGCTCCGCCATCTAAATACATTTGGTTAACTTCTGTTATGGAATAGGCAGTTGTTGTTATATTATACAGTCCAATATCTCTCAAATCTTGGAAAAGCCCTATAAATGGCTCTCTTTCCGACAATGGTTTTTGCTTAGTTCCGTTGGTTGTATACCAGTTTGGTCCCTCACCAGTACTACCTACAAGTTGTAAAACATTAATCGTAATCATTTCATCTGGCTTTACAAAAGTTATCCCCTCTTCGGAGTTATGCGCTGCTTTTTCTCCACCTGAAACAACTTTTTCGATTTTCAGTTTCCAAGTAATTGCACCTTCAAAACCTTCAGGAAGCCTGAACTGTGCTGTATATAACTCACCTGATTTTAGGTTGCCATTTTCGATAGCACCATCTCCTGATGAAATTGTCGCCTGTGGTACATTTTCATCAGCTACATCATAGCGTCCGTCGGCATTGATATCAACATAAAGGCTGATTTTATAGTTTGAGGACGCTGGTGTTGGGTCGGTTGGGTTTTCGATTTCAAACTTATAGGTGAGTATATTACTGCTTATAGATGTTTCAAGTTGCTCTTCACCTATATATTCTTCAGGTTTTTCTGTGAAAACCATAGTTGGTTTTGAAAGGTTTAAATATTGAACCACATCGACTGTGTTTTGGCTCGCTTGAGTTGCAGACATGACATTAGAACTATATTTTATAGTTTCAAGTGTTTCATACATATAGGAACTGTTGTCAACTCTGTCTGGATCAGTCGCTATGCTCAAATTGACAATTTCGGGAACTGTCACACTTCCACCATCTTCAGCATTAGAAATTGACGCAACTCTTCCTGATTCAAGCTCAAAAAATACTGTTTCAAATATGCCATCATCTCCGTCAGAAATCACACAGGCATATGTTGCAGCTTCATTTTCTATTACAGTGAATGAGGAATTCACCTCTCTATTTTGAGAGGATTGTACTTTAGTATATGAGCCATCGTTCGTCACGTACCAATCAAATTGGTAAATTGGCGTAAGCCCTTCGGGGAAATTTTCTACTACAGGGTTAACTGTAAGTTTAAGCGCTCCAGACTCATTTTGTGCCCCTGCAATGTCGGATGCAAATTTGAAAATCGAGGTCGCTCTGTCATTAGGTTGCATAGCAATAAATGGAAATCCTGCAAAACCGCTGTTACTATTTGCAATATAACCACTTGCTCTAAAACTTCCCGCAGTACCAGAATATATTCCCTCACGTAATGAGTTAAAATCATACACTGTGCCATCGCTGTCAGATGCCACAACACTGGACATAAAACCTTCAGTTCGTGTACCGTTTGTATAGGTATAAACATCACGGTCTATAGTTATACCCATAATAAAATCAATATGCGTCTTTTCTGGGGTGAGTAAATCTTGATGGTTTGCTACATTTTGCGAATGCCACAGAAAATCCAAATCAAAGCCATCCGTTTCAAAGTTTGGCTGTGCTGTAATTTTTTTGTTTTCGGCGCTATTGTCAAAGAGGTTTGTAATCGGATAGAAATAGCCATGGTTATATCTGATATCCGTTTTTACAGGCGTTACAGGCAAGGTTTTGCCTTCGTGGTCAGTGCTTATTTTCGTAGTAAGCCCATTATCCACTATTGTTACACCTATAGTATCACTAAATCCTGAGGATGATATTTCACTGTTTTCAAAATCCTTAACGGTGACCATGCATAAATATTCACCATCTTCTGTTGCGGTAAAACTTGTATAAGTTTCGCCTTCAAGAAGGACATTATTGCCCTCATTCTTTTTGTACCATTGGTAACTAATTTTATGAGGTCTAGTTTGGGCAGCAACAGGACTTGTTACTGTCATTATGACATCGCTGTTTACATTTGTATGATATTCAACTTCAATGTCTAGTGTTTGCTCAACTGTTCCTGCACTACTACCTTTGAGCAATTTATCGTCAACAATTATAGGAAATCCCGACTGAGCAAATTCTATAAGTTGATCTCTTTTTAGCGGCGTTAGGTCAAAAGCTGAGTACCTTGTTTCTCTAGGGACACTTCCATCAATTTTATATACATCTTCAGTTGAACCATCATAAATAACACCAGCAGATGGTGCACTTGAGCTATATTCTCTTGCAAGTATACCAACTATTTGACTGCCGTATGAAACCAAATCTCCGACATTGGTGTAATAAAGCCCGTCCATATTGTCGTCATAAACCATATCGTATTTTTCAACAATATCGTCAATATTTGCTACAAATTCGGTTACAGCCATGGTGGTTAAGTTAATTTTATCAACAGTGGCGGAGGCTTCTCCAAGCCAATCTTTGATTTTATCTTCTGTCAAACCTTCTTCACCAGTATTTTTAGTTACATCACCACTGGCATTATAAGTTACAGAAATAATCGGTTGAATTTCAAGCACATTAATCTCATTTTTGTTGTTTTCAATAACACGATTATTGATGTTCAAAATATAACGCAAGCAAGTTGCCATGCTAACAGTTTCGGGCAATAGTTCATCATCACTCATGCCCTGAAGTTTGCGGTTTTCATTTATGGCTAGAATTTCGCTCAAAACCGGCTGATATCCTCCGCCTTCGAGTGGCTGGGCAAAGTTAACTGTTGCAAGTTCCCCTTTATATGCAAAAACATTATCCAGTGCAAAACCCTCGGATTTTCCGTCAATAATTTCACTTGCTAATGCTCCTATATTTGAAGTTCCTTTAGCACCAATCTCAACTGCGACAGGAAGCGGGCGAATTTCATCATTAACCAATCCCAAAATTTTTGTTTTTTGTTCTAAAGTAATGTCATTATCACCATAATATAAATTAGCTACCATATATCCGCTTGTAATAATCAACAAATCGGCACTGTCTATAATGTCATCTGTAAGCTCTTGCGGTGTAACAGAGATGACATTAATATCAACATTAGAATCATCATTGCTGTTCTGAATATCGTCAAAAACATATTCCTTAAACCAGTGATTGTTCACCAGTGGCAATTGGGCAAGCACAAAATCATGGTAAACATCAATTTGAGGAGCCGAACTATCCTCTATAAGCACAGTGTCACCCAAATATTTGCCGATGTATTCCAGTCCCATGACCACTTGTTCAAAGCTACCTTTTCCAGCTCCAACTTCTTCAAAAGTTCCAAGACCAAAATATAAATCTTCGACTGATGGTTCTTTTTTCCCTGCTTCATACTCAATAGGGTCACTTAAATAAGGATTTGAAATATCAAGTGTTTTATATTCTTTATCGAAAACCCATTTGTCATCTTCGTCTAGAACTGTATAAATTCTGGCATCATCGCCAAAATAGCCAATAAATGTAAATAAGTTGTCGTCAGCACTAGGTATTCCATCTTCATTGTCATCAGGAATTCCATCAGCATTCGTGGAAAAAATTGGTCTGCCTAATAAATTTGTATATTTATCACTTTGAACACCATTGGCAAGTTCATCTGCAAATGCATCTAAATCGCTTGCTAAATCGACAAAATTTGGCTCATAATACCAGCCGTCCTCTAAAACTCCACCATTTAAAAGGCTTGCATGAATTAGTAATTCGATTTTGAGTTCATAATTACCACCAGTCAACACATGCATTTCTTTAATTGCATCAAAATCACCAAGCTCCGTTTCAGAGCTCGGTTTGGTTGTTCCATTTATTACGGTAGTAATTTCTTCGCTTAAATATAGTGGAATTGCTGTGCTAGTTGCGTTTTTATCCCATGGAAAAAACTCAGCATAATCTTCAGGAACTGTTAAAGGTGTTCCCTTACCATTGCTGATTAATCCACCCATTCCGCCTTCTTTAAAGGAAGCTTCAGCATAGGTTTTGCGTTCTGCTGTGTCAGGCTTTGCACCAAGTTCAGAAAGAATTTTGTCAAAAGGCTCTTCCCCGTGGATATAATAGCCTATGCTTCCTGAATTTACCTCAGGAACAATTTCTACTATGCTGAAATTAGCATCTTTTTTTATTGCTTCGATAGCCTGCAATGACTCATATTTTTGAGCATTTGCGACATTTGTCGAAAAAATCAATGGTAATATTATTGCAAGAGCTATTAAAGCTGCTAATATTCTAAAAATTACTTTGGAAAATTTCAAAATTTCATCCCTTTCACATTACTCTGTGGTTGCAAACACTTTATTTCTAAGTGCGATTACTTGTTCTACATTATAAATTCTTCCACCATTTTCAAGTTCTATTGTCACGGTGGCATCAGTTATGAGATTATCAGGCAAAACTTCAGTTAGCTCTACTTCAAATTCATTTACACCTCTGACCAAAACGTCTAAACCATCTGCATTAGTTGGTAGTTCGACTTTTTCTGTGTGGTAAATCGTTTGCTCTTTGTAGAAAATTGTCGCCTCATCTTTTTCATATATATAAGTTGATATTTTCGCTGTGGCAGTTTCGCTTCTTTTTACGGTCAAAATTGAAGCTCCACCATCCCACGCATTGTCGTACCATACAACACTGTCGTTGACATCAATCACATTTTCCTGAATATGCGCCATGGCAAGTTGTGCGTCATATTGGTTTGCGAGGAGGTAGTTGACTGAGGCATATGTTCTGGAAGTGTTTGTCATAATCAAGCTTACAACAGAAACAACTATTCCCATAATTGCTATGGAAATTATCATTTCTATCAGTGTAAAACCTTTATTATTCAACTCAAACCCTCCTTATCATTCAATTTCAAAATATCCTGTAGATGCGTGGATTTTCACCACATATTCCCTGTTTCCGCCTTTGAAAACTACTCTATCAAGCTCGCTCGGTTCATGCAAAGCACCTGTTTCCCGATTGAATGTTATACTTTTTACTGTAATTTCTTTGTCATTATCATCCAAAAACTCAAATTGAACATCGCTTTCGCACAAAATTTCTTCTCTTTCAATCGTTTCGTTTGTACTGCTTTTTTTGGTTATATTAGCAATTAATTGCCCCTCGTTTTGTGTAATTTCAATAGAAACACCTTGCGCTCCTGTGGTCGTATTCACTCGGCACTCCCCCATTAAGGAGATAAAAGAGTTCGCCGCTTTTCTTGCGTTGCTGGAGCTGATTACTGCGGTAGATGTGATAATTCCTACAATTGCAACAGCAATAACAGCTATGACTATCATCATTTCGACCAAAGTAAAGCCTTTATTATTCAAAATTATCACACCTCCTAAATTTTTTTACTTTCTTTGCCAGTTTTCGTAAACTATAAGCTCACCAAGCTCCCAAGTTGAGCTGTCACCTGTTCCACTGCTTCCGAGTCCGTCACTCACTTCAATTTCACCTAAGATTTTTCCGAAAGGATATGGCTCGCCATCAACTTCCGCAGTTGCACTGTATGCAGCGTGTACTTCTGCTTGGTTTGAACTTAGGCTAGTGGGCGAATTTATATTGACTTGTCCGCCTGAGATTATCAAGCCATCAAAGTCAACACTTACTGTTACATCTCCTGTCGCTAAAATGACTTTTAAATCTGTGTTTGCATTATTTAATGTATAATTTCCGTCGACAAAAATTGCAACATTTTTGCCGTCTTTTTCAAATGTTACAGTTTGACCCTTCAATTCCGTTGGTATGACAATATTGTTATAAGGGTTATTTAGTGGGTTAATTACACCAGCATAAATATCTTCTTCAATGGAAATATCGGGCATATTTGGCTCTGGTGAAATTTCCCAATTTATACCACTTCCACTGATTGTATAACCACTGCTTTGACCTCTTGGTGCGTCGGTGATAGTTGTTTCGTGGAGATTTAAATAATCGCTGATTTCTTCTTTATATACAGTAAAATAGTCCCTAAAATACTCATTAGCCCTATCTTTATCCTGAAAATCTAAGAAAAACCAAACCGCAGAAGTATCTGGCTGACCGCCAACCAAGGGCTGAATCATCGGTCTTAGTTCTGCTCCATAATAATCATAATTTCTCTCAAAAACACCAATTTCCCAAATCGTTTCATCAGACAGTAAACGGAATTTTCTGTCTAGATCGCCAGCTTCTTCATTACTAATAATCAGTGGATTTGAACTTAGCGGTGTCCAGCTTTCAACTGGATTTTCATCTACAAATGTCCCTATATCTTCCTCTAAAAATTCACGAGGAATTAGGTAGGCAAGCTGGTTAGTTTTTACAGAAATTGACTCACCCATCATAATTTCTACGTGTTTATCACTACGTTCACTTGAATTTATATAGCTCTGCCCAGCCAAAGCCAGCTCCTGCGCACCATCTATATCAAGAGTGACATTTTCGCCTTGAATTAAGATTGCGGAGTTATTATCCGCACCAGCATTTTCCGAACTTCCAAACCCAACATAAGAACCATTGATTATAGCTTCTGAACCATTGCCGTTTAAGTTCAAGTCGTTGGCTACGTTCACAGTCGCACCTTGGTTTACTTCAAGTCGACCGCCGTTCTCTATGGTTATATTTTGCGTCCAAAGTTCTGAATCAGTATTAATACTAATGTTAGAATTATCTCCTCTAGTGAGGATTATTCCCCCTGTCAAAAACGCCTCTCCATTTAGAGAAAAGTTGTTTGTTATTTCAAGCGAGGTGTTAGGGTCATTGGGTAAATTTCCAATATATGCACTGCCATTAATATCAAGACTTTGACCTGATGCTTCGACTCCCTGATTGGCAATTATTGTATAATAATCCAGTGTATCACTGATATAAGTTCCCGACCCACTAAACTCCGCCGCCGGCATATTTATTGTGATATCTGTTGTAATTTCTGACTGAAAACCTGTGACACTATCAGTAAAATTGACTGAAATATCTTCTAAAACTATCTTCCCGGGGGCGTTTATATAATCTCCCTCTTCGTCAACCGCAGGGTAAACTGTCATCTGCCAGCCATCCTTTGGAATTTGGGGTTTTATTTCATAAATTGCATTTCCGTGGTCTATTGCTTTATATAAATTTTCATTATCTTCATCTTTTTCAAAGGTCAATCCTTGGACAAATGGAATTAATATTTCTGGATTAAAATTACCTTTGACAGCCGTTGGTCTCCCATATATAGGTTCTAGTAAATCATCTAGCTCTGGTCTACCGCTTGTAGAGCTGATTTCATCTAGCACGGCATTTGTAAACTCCAAGTGAAAATCACTTTCAACCGTTGATGGGTCTTCGGTTAGGATAACAGTCCTGAAAGAATTTGCAATTGCATCACTTGCAATCTGCTGAACTCCTGCCCTGATTTCGTCCATGACAGCAGCGGCGTCGTAAAAATTTTCGACCCCTTCCCTTTCAGCGGTTTTCATTAAAAAACCAGTATATGACATATACATCAAAGTTGCCCCTAGCGAAATTACAAAAAACATGGTCACCAAAATGGTAACTATGCTTGAACCTTTGTTATCGCACAAAAGAAGCCAATTTTGTTGTAGTTTCTTACGCAATGCTAATTCCTCCGAAGATTTTATGATTGTTTATTGTAAATTAGTAAAAGTTAAATTGTGTATTGGTTCATCAGCGTCTATATCAGCATTTGATTTATAAATATCTACCGAAACACTGTAAATTCTATCCATTTCTTCTCGGATAACCACCGTGTCATCTATATCAACTGTAGTATTTAACACGCCGATGGAGTCAAGACCCGTAATTTGGTATTCTCCACCTAAATCGGAGCGAATTTCTGTTACAGGTTCACGAAAATTTGCTTCTTTTAATAAAATTTCTATCGCTTTTTTAGCTTCACCATTACTGACCAAAAATACATTAAGTGGTTTTCCCCACTCGTTGACTATTTCAATTCTGTCTTTTACTTCATTTTCGGCAGTGACTTCAGCCCAAGGTTGATAAATAAAATACAGCGAGGGAATTTCTCCTTCTTCATCAATAGAACTTGCTGAAAACATTCCGCTGTAATTGTCGTCAACATATGATTTTGTTCTATAACCATATTTATATCTGTATTCAAACTCAAGATTAGCTTCTAGTTTGTCACCATTTTCTTCAATAGTTACAATAATTGTTCTTTCATGCGGAACTATTGATGGAGGTGCTTGACCTTCCTCCAGATAAATTTCTTCCTCTTCAATAATTTCCTCTATGATTTTTTCTTCTGCTTTGTTGTCAGGATTAAAATCACCCTCAGGTTGTTTTAGTAATAAGTCAATCGCCGTGTATTGGCTGATTGCCTGCTCATTAATTTCCTGATACTCGCTTGTAGTATCAAGTGTAATGATTACTTGATAATTTTCAAATCCACTTTCAAAATTACCGTAATTTAGTTTTGTCTTTATAATTTTGTCATCTTCTGTTATAGTTTGCTCTAAAATTTCATTGGAATTAATAACTGCATCCATGTCCGCTGTTTCAAGTTGTTCAGCAATATTTTCTGCTAAAACCATGGCATCGCTAATTTCCTGAGTTCTTGAAGCGGTTCGCATTGAACTTGTGAAGGTCATAAAGAGTGGCCCTGCGATAATTCCAAGAATTGCAATTCCGATTATAACTTCAATTAAAGTAAAACCTTTATTATTTTTAGATATTTTCACAAAAAACCACTCCTTTCTTTATAAATTTCTACAAAATTATTCCGCTACAGCTTCAGTTTCTGCAACAGTTGGTACATCGAGCGTTCCGAAAAGCTCGCTAATTCCCAGCGCAGTTTGTGGCATCGCAACAGGTTCATACTCTGCATATGGGTGCATCACTGAATATTTTGTTATTTCATAATTTCCCGCAAGTTGCCCTGTGGAGCTGTCGTATGAAACGTTTAATGTGTCGAGCGAGGTTCTGAGCTCTGTGTTGTAAATGTAATCAAGACTTGATTTCAACTGCTCATAAGTCATCGTGCCCGAAACTGAAATATTATCTTTGTACGCATAAGCATCGACTAATTCCCGTGAATTTTCGTTCATTACGTACAATGGAAACTCCATTATTTGTTCAGTATTACCAAAGGATACATCAAAAATTTCATGTCCTACATTATTTTCCCAATTTAATGACCAAATCAAAAAGTCTTCTTCCAGCACCATTGTTGGATAAAATTCTAGTTGTGAATCAGAAAATGCACTTAAGTTTTCTATGCCCTCTTCATATTCAGGTAGTTTGTCATAATGTGCCTGAAGTTCTGCAAGTCTATCTTCGAGTGGGTCAATCTGTCTTTGCAAAGTGTCGGCTTGCATAGACATATCTCCATGAACACCGAAATATAATGCAGCGAAAACTATAACGCCGGCGAGTGCTAACAATAAATTTAAATCACTTTTTTTCATTTTTTAACACTCTCCTTTCTATTCCTCTGTTGAATTTTGTGCAAGTAGACCAGTTTCAGGAACAGTTATTTCTTCCAAAGGTTTGTACGCTGCGGAAATTGTAAATTCTGTAAGACCAATACCCAAATCATCTGTAATTTCAGATATAGAATCAACTGAAATGTTGGATATGCTCTCAAATTTTCTAAGTTGCGAAATTGTAACCGCCGCATCCTCCATGTCAGCAACCTGAACACTCATGGAAATTCCATCATTTGTGCATGTAGCCGACATTGCAAGCAAGCTAGATGGCATTGCTTTTTCCAATTCTTCTATAAAACCGCGTAATTGAGCATTATTATTTTCACCATATTGCTCTATAATTTTCAAATTAGCTTCAATTGCTTGATATTGTAAAAAAGTACCATATGTTTCCTCTACATATGAAAGTTCCTCAATTTCAGCGTTTAATTCTTCAAGTCTATCTTCTTTTGCTTTCAAATCCAGTGTGGAACTTATGGCATAATATCCACCCACCAAAGTAGCTACGATTAGAAGTGCCAAACCCGTAGCAATTGAATCTCTACCATTGGCTTTGCTTCCAGTAGTTACCTTTTTTTGTTTTAATTCGTCTGGAATTAGGTCAAGTGGTGCAATAGTTGCGCCAATTACGCCAACATAAAAGTTGACTAATTCGGGTTTCGCAAATTTTTCTATGCCTTCAATCTCTTTTAATAAGCGTGTTTCCACGTTCATTTCTTGGTTAATCGCCTCGCAAATTCCGCAAACTCCAGAACAAGCACCCATAATGATGATTTTATCGACTGCCAAGCCTTTAAAACTTGATTTAAAAACATCGGCACTTCTTGAAATACCGTTGACTAGACGTGCAAAAGCTTCTTGTTTTGTTTCGGCATCAACATTTGCGTTGATCCACTCTTCATCCTCACAAACGTCAAGTATTTTAATAAAATCCGCTTCTGCGAATTCCGTTCCGGAAACCAACTCGTGCATTGTGTCGTCACCACCAAAAGGAAATGTACGAACAAGCATGAGTTTTCCCTCTTGCATAAAGGTGATAATTGTTTGGTTTGTGCCTATATTTGCACACATTTCGACGCCTGGAATTGGTAATTTTGACAAAAGTTGATATTGGCTGTTAGCTGTATAGTCGTAACCAACAAGTGTTAAACCAGCAATATTGGCAAATTTCACATACGAAAGCAATGTGCTGACTGGAACAGCCGTGATAAGTACACGAGTTCCGGGTTCTGGTTCTTTAACATTTTCAAGAATACAGTGCGAAACTTTATATCCAGCCAAGTCTATGGGAAAATATTCCTGTGCGTTCGCTTCGACAACCGCTTTTAGTCTTTTTTCTTTAACTGGGGGAAGTAAAACTTCACGGCTTGCAATTCTTGTTGACGAAAGCACAAAGGTTACATTTTTAATTTTAGAATAACCCTTTTTTTCAAGCTTAGATTTCAACAAATCCGCCATTATTTCATGCTCGGAAATAACACCATCGGAAACAGCATCAGATGGGGTTGCAAAACGAAAACAGTCTAAAACCTGACCGCCCTTACCTTTTTTTGAAGCCACACAAACCCTTACAATTTTGTCGCCGATTTCAATATTTAAAGCTTTTGCCATTTAAATCTCTCCTCTACAAAAATCACAGAATTTTCTGTTTATCGCAAACCATTTCTGGTTAAAACTATTAAATCCCAAGTAAATTCAAATACCATGCAATGACATCTTCTCCCCAAATCATGGAAATAAAAGTGCCGACCGCAAGATATGGACCCATCGCAAGGTCATTTTTTGCTTTTATAATTGCCATTTTCAGTAAGTGGACAATCGAGCCGATTATACACGCCAGAAAAAAGGCGAAAATTGTCGGAGCTAATCCCAAAAATAGCCCAACACCTGCCATAAGTTTCACATCTCCTCCGCCCATTGCCCTGCCTTTTGAAAGGACGAGCAAAAGCAGTAAAAATGTAGAAATTACCAAAGAGCCTAATATATGAAATTTCCAATCGGAAATATTTGTAATCAATTTTATAACACCCAAAATTCCAATAAAAACAGTAGTTTGAGTGGGAATTTCCCTTGTTTTACCGTCAATCACGGACAAAACGAGTAAAGTTGAAGTTAAAAGACATGCTAAAATTGTATCTATAGTCATGCCAAATTTTGCAAAAACTATCACCCACAAAAGGGCATTTGACAGTTCTATTATAGGATATTGTGCGGAGATTTTCCCCTTACATACACTACATTTACCATGTAAAATTAGCCAGCTGAACAGCGGAATTAGTTCATACCAATTCAAAACTTTGTCGCAGTGCATACAGTGCGACCTACCTTTGACAAAACCCTCCCCGAGGGGTATTCTGATGATGAGCACGTTTAAAAAACTGCCTATCATCAAACCAAACAAAAATACAAAGGCATATATAGCAATTATTAAGTTATTATCCATAAAAATTCCTTTGCATTTTCTAAGGATAGAGCTTTTTAAATTCAGCTCAAAAAACGACTTTGCCGGAGCTTTGTAAAAATTACAAAACACCGGTTTTTTTAGTTATTTATTTATCGGCGGGGAGGGAGAAAGGGAGTGCCCATCCCCCGCCGTGTACTCATATTGAGTGATTAAATTGTGATGTGATTAGGGGCTTTCTTCTTCAACAACTGCATCAGCAAAAGCAATGCTGTTTCCGTTAAGCACCCAGTTGCCTGTCGCTGACCCTTGAAGTGTGATAGATCCAGTTGATCTGTCTACATTTACTACCAAATCCGCTGACAGACCTTTAGTTGATTCTGGTGTTGAAACTTCACCTAAAGTTCCAACAATTGCTTGCACTGCATTGGTTGCATCTGCACTTGCTTCAGTACTTTTAGCTTGCCCATCGTCACCAATCACAGCAGCATTCACACCAACACCCTTTGCTGTGCCACTATCACTTGTGTACCATGTTATTTGAACACCGTTATTTCCTTCACCTAGATCAACTTCTGGGTCAGAAGCAGCCAAAACTGCTGCGTCGATTAGAGTTGAAGCAGTTGAGAGGTCATTTGTTTCCCTCGCGCGTTCGACATATTGTAGGTATTGTGGCGCTAAAACCGCAACTAAGATAGCGATGATAGCAATAACAATGATTAGTTCAACAAGAGTGAAACCTTTGCTATTTTTTAGTAATTTTTTTTCCATAATTTCATTTCCTTTCGATTTCTATTATTCCATTTTCATTTTGTCGCTTTTTTATTAAAACCCCATAGCTCCCTTCCGCTACGGTTGGTTTAGCAAATTAATTTTCTCTTTAGAGATTTCCAAGCGCCGAGGTCATTTGACCCATAGGCACCATGACAGCCATGACAATTGTGCCGATTAGAAGTGCTAGAACAATGATAATTGCAGGTTCCATCGCCGCAGTCAAAGCGCCAACAGCAACTTCAACTTCGTCGTCATAATAGTCTGCAAGCTTGTTTTGCATTTCCTCTAAATCACCGACTTCTTCGCCGATTTTTGTCATATGGTGTACAAGTGGCGGAAAAAGTCCGCACCTTTTCAGCGGTTCAGACAGCGGAGTTCCGATTGCAACATCGTCTTTTGCGTCTAAAATCGCCTCTTTATAGTGAACATTCGTCATAACATTTGACGCAATTTCTAGTGATTCTATCAAAGGAACACCTGCCGCTAGAAGTGTTGACAAAGTTCGACACATTCTTGACGAAGCAGTTTTCATAACTAGCGTACCAAAAAGCGGAAGTTTTCTGACAATTGTTCCAAAAATCCTTTGTCCCGAGTCTGTATTTGCAAAAGCCTTGAAAAATATTCCTGCGACAATTATAACCGCTAAAATTACATACCAATAGTTTTGCATAACTTCACTGGCTTCCATAACCATAACGGTTATCCATGGAAGCTCTTGTCCGAGGTCGTTTAGCATGTCTTCAAAGGTAGGAATTACCATAACAAGTAAGACAGCAACAACCACGATAGCTACCACTAATATAGTTATCGGATAAACTGACGCTTTCTTAACCATTCCTTTAATTTTTGCATCTTTTTCAAACTGAACAGCCATTCTGGCAAAGGAAATTTCCAAAGTACCTGAAGCTTCACCCGCCGCAACCATGGTCACAAAAAGGTGAGGAAAAACTTTTGGGTGTTCTGTCATCGCTTCTGAAAGTGAAGAGCCTGACTGAATAGAAACCCTGCATTTGTCAATAGCCTCGGCAAGCATTTTGTTTTCTGTTTGGTCTGATAGCATTTCAAGTGCAGTTGTTACAGCAACACCTGCTTCAACTATACTGACAAATTGGCGACAATATACCGCCATGTCTCTCGGAGTTGGTTTTTTCTGAAAAAGCTTTATTTCCTTGTCCATCGCACTTGCGGTTTTTACACTAAGAGGAATTCTTCCCTCTTTTTTTATCTGTGCAGTTGCATGTTCAAGGCTGTTTGCTTCTATTGAACCTTTTATTTCTTTACCACTTTTATCCAGTGCTAAATACGTAAACTTTTCCAATTTCTCACTCCTAATTTCTGATACTCTTTAAATGAGCCTTTTGCTTAACGCAGCCCTATCTTGAGCATAAATCAATGCATTTTCATTTGAAATTTGCCCAAATTGGTACAATTCAAGTAAGGCATCGTCCATGGTTTTCATTCCTACTTTTGCATTTGTCAAAATAGCAGATTGAATTTGATGGGTTTTACCCTCGCGAATATGGTTTTTAATGGCAGAATTTCCGAGCATGACCTCAAATGCCGCCACACGTCCATTTCCGTCAACTGTTGGCAACAATTGCTGTGAAACGACGCATTCCAAAACGTCAGCAAGCTGGGTTCTGATTTGTGATTGTTGGGCAGGCGGAAAAACGTCAAGAATACGGTCGATGGTGTTTGCCGCACCGACTGTATGTAAGGTTGACAGCACAAGGTGACCTGTTTCCGCTGCAGTTACTGCAATTGAAATTGTTTCGAGGTCACGCATCTCACCGACCAAAATTACATCTGGGTCTTGACGAAGTGCGGCACGCAGAGCATTTGGAAAGCTGTTTGTGTCGCAACCAACTTCACGCTGGTTTACTATTGAAACATCATGACGATGTAGATATTCAATAGGGTCTTCTAGTGTTAGTATATGCTTTTTATGCTTTTTATTAATCTGATCTATCAAACATGCAAGAGTTGTCGATTTTCCGCTACCAGTTGCGCCAGTGACAAGGACTAGTCCACGCTTTTTTTCTATCATTGATAGAACAGAATTTGGAAGCCCAATGTCCTTTGGTGCAGGGATTTTTAGGTTTAAAACACGAGCCGCAACAGAGTATGAACTACGCTGTTTGAACGCATTTATACGGAAACGCCCGACATTTGCAGCTGAATATGCAAAGTCGACTTCGCCTTTGTTTTCAATAACGTCAATTTGTTCGGGGGTCATAATGCTTTTTGCCAAAACTTCTATGTCATTGGGAAGAAGTCTTTCATCGGTCAAGGGCACTAACGAACCATCAATTCTTCCAGTTGGTGGAATTCCTGCGCTTAAATGAAGGTCTGATGCGTGTTTTTTGACTGATAATTCAAGTAATTCAACAAAATTTGCCATACAGTTCTCCTTATCGCTTCATTTCTATTCAAATGAAACTTTTACCAATTCACTTACAGTTGTAACTCCCTCGCGTACATAATGAGCCGCACACATTCTTAGAGTTTTCATGCCTTGTGCAATTGCACCGTCTTTAATCTCCGCAGTTGTGCCGTTTCTCATGATAACAGCTTTTAAATCTTGTGTCATTTCCATAATTTCATATACACCAATACGTCCGAAAAATCCGCTGTCACCACATAATTCGCACCCACAGCTATCATAAATCATAAATTCTTCATCAAGAGGTACATTTATCAATTCTTTTTCTTCAACAGTTGCTTCTCTTTGTTTTCGACAAGATTTGCAAAGTCTACGCACTAATCTTTGTGCAATAACACCAACTACAGCGTCGGCTAATAGATAGGACTCAAGTCCCATATCTAAAAGTCTTGTGATTGTTGCCGCTGAGCTATTTGTGTGCAAGGTGCTGACGACTAAGTGACCTGTGATAGAAGCTTGAACCGCAATAGAAGCTGTTTCATAGTCACGAATCTCACCTATCATGATGATATCAGGATCTTGACGCAAAATAGCACGCAGAGCACTTGCAAAAGTGAGATCTGCTTTTGTATTAACGTGTACTTGGTTAATTCCGGTGATGTTTGCCTCAACAGGGTCTTCGACTGTTATAATATTAACGTCTTCCGTGTTAAGTTCTGACAAAGCAGTATATAATGTTGTCGATTTACCACTACCTGTAGGACCTGTAACCAAAATAATTCCGTTAGGATTTGAAAGAATATGCTCAAACGCTTTTAGTTCGTCAGGAAGCATACCAAGCTCTGCTTTTGTTTTTGTAAGTCCAGCTGATGAAGCAATACGCATAACAATTTTCTCTCCATAAGAAGTCGGCAAGACAGATACACGGATGTCATATTCACTCTTGTCAACTATAATTGTAATTCTACCGTCTTGAGGTTTTCTTTTTTCGGAAATATCCATGTTACCCATGATTTTTATACGAGTCGAAATCGCGGGTAAAAGTGCCAAATCATACATCATTTTGTCCGCAAGGACACCGTCTATACGATAACGCACACGAACCTGTTTTTCAAGTGCGTCGAGGTGAATATCACTGGCACGTTGACGAACAGCCTGTTCAATAATTGAACGAACAAGTTGAACAATAGGCGCACTGTCAACTTCGGCTTGTTGAAGAGCTTCAATGGCTTCAACCTGTTGAATTTGAGCTTCACGCTCTTTGGAATATTGCTCAGCGGCTTCCATTGCTTCTTCAGTACCGAAAAACTTGTCGAGAATTGCATTAATCTCACCGACAGTTGCAATCCTGGGTTCAACAGCACAACCAGTAACAATTGAAATATCATCTTGCGCAACCATATCAAGTGGATTTGACATCGCAAGAATTAGGACATTTGAGTGTTTTGCACTATATCCTATTGGTAGAACACTGTGTTTTCTTAAAACGCTACCGCTGACAAGCGAAATAATGTCAGGGTCGATTTTAATTCCACGTAAGTCAATTCTTGGAATTTCTAGTTGAAGTTCCAAAACATTTGCGATATCATTATCGGTAACAAGCCCAAGTTCAATAAGGCAGTCACCTAGATGTCTGTGGTATTTTCTTTGAATTGTAAGTGCTTCGCCCAGTTGGTTTTCGGTAATAATTCCACGTAAAACCAACAAGTCGCCAAGTCTGTATTTTTTAAGCTGCTCGGCAGTAAACATAATTTGACCTCTCTATCGTAGATGATTTAATTTGGTATAATGAAACAAAAATAGAAATTTCCCCCAATCCCCTTTTTATTTCATCTTATCATTATACAACAAGATTTCTTAAAAAGAAAGTAAAATAATAAGAAATATGATGAAATAATTCAACAAAAAACTGAAGAAAATTTTTAACTGTAAAATAGAAATAAAATATACATAAACTTGTCTCCTAAAAATATATAAATCATATAAAAAATAAACGTTTACAATTAGTTTATAATTTTTCTATTGAATTATTTGTTTATTTATTATATTATATGTATGAATTCAAATAATTATTTTTGACGGAGGTTGCTAACATTTGAATATTTTCGCACATGTCATCATAGCCAACTCAACCTACGACCTGCTTGAGCAGGAATACGGAATTGTTTTAAATCGCCGTCAATTTGTTTTCGGCAACATACTACCCGATGTTTCCCCAAAATTCAAACGTCCTGTTCATCGTTATAAAAACTGGGCACCTATCATTTTCAACATGATAGATT
>CAYJOS010000037.1:0-8507 GCA_964371875.1 uncultured Oscillospiraceae bacterium
AAATTATTTTATTTTTTTGCTGTACATAATAACATGATAATCACTTTTGAATTGTTATCATGTAATTTTATATAATTTTTAGATAAGAATTTATAGATTTTAACAGTTTTTGAATAATTGTGAATTATTTTATTTTTTGATATTGACATATGGAGGTTATCATGATATCCTTGGAACAAGTTAACAAATTGAATGTTGTTTAACACAATTTAAAATTAATTTTTTCGGAGGGTTTATCATGAAAAAGTATCCAAGATATCAAATCATCAGCCAAGCACAAATCGAAGAAATTCACGAGCAATCACTAAAAATCATGGAAGAAATCGGTATCGTATTTACATACGAACCAGCACTTGAAGTTTTTAGAAAACATGGTGCAAATGTTGACGGAAACTATGTTAAATTCCCACGTGCTATGGTTGAAGCAGCTATTAAATCAACTCCAAACGAGCACACACTTGTTGGACGTACAGCTGACAAAAATGTTGTTTTGAATACTGAAGAATTCAGAACTGTTGGACCATATGGTTCACCTTTCGTTACAGATATCGACAAAGGCCGTAGAGTTGGTACTATCGAAGATTTCAACAACTTCGCAAAAATTTGTCACAGCCTTGACAATATCGATATCCAAAGCCATATCTATTGCGAACCTTGCGATCTTGGCGCTGATTATCGTCATCTTGAAATGATTTACAGTGCTATTAAATACAACACAAAACCAATCATGGGTAGTGTTCTTGGCTATGAAGCTTCTAAAAACTCCATCGAACTTGCAGCTATCGCTCACGGTGGTCTTTCAGAGCTAAAAGGCAAAGTTATCATGTCATCTATCCCAACTACACTAACACCACTTAGCTACGATGACAAAATGGCTGGTGCTATCATGGCATACGCTGAGTATGGTCAATCACAACTTATCAGCTCACTTTGCATGGCTGGTGCAACAACTCCTGTTACAATCGCAGGTACAGTTTCACTACAAAATGCTGAAGTTTTAGCAGGTATCGTTCTTGCTCAACTTGTAAACCCAGGCACACCTATCGTTTACTCAGCATCAAGCACAGCTATCGACATGAGAACTGGTGGACTTGCTGTTGGTGCTCCTGAAGATGCACTATTCTCACTAATTAACGGTCAACTACTTAAATTCTACGACATTCCTTGCCGTATCAGTGGTGCTCTTTCTGACAGTAAATGCGTTGACGCACAAGCTGGTTATGAAACAATGATGACACTTATGATGGCTCAACTTGCTGGTGGTAACTTCATTCTTCACTCCGCTGGTATCCTTGAAGCTTATAACTGCACATCATACGAAAAACTAATCGTCGACAACGAAGTTATCGGAATGATTAGACGTATAGGCAGAGGCGTTGACATCAACGAAGAAACAATGGCTTATGATGTTATCAAAGAAGTCGGCCCACAAGGTGCTTTCCTTGACAACGAACATACTTTCATGAACTTCCGTGATGAAATCTACAACCCACAACTAAGCGACCGTTCAGCTTACCAAAACTGGAAAAACAATGGTTGCCAATCTGCTGAACAACGTGCAAATGCTCAATGGAAGAAAATCCTTGAAGAGTATGTAGAGCCAACTCTACCAGCTGACGTTGAAAAAGACATGAGAAAATTCATCGAAAGCCACAAATAAGAATTACTAAATTTACCAATTACAAGCTGTCAAAAAACTAAATTTTGACAGCTTGTTTTGATAAAAATTAAGTTAACTCGTTAATTATGGAAGAAAAAGGAGATTACGACATGGAAATGAGTAAAGGTAAAAAAACTTTAACGCTTATAGTTTTGAGTGCAATTGCAGGTCTTGTTTATCTTGTTCCTTTTATGAGATACACTTATTACGACCAAATGATTGAAGTTCTTAACATCAATGATGTTCAAATGGGTACAATGGGTGCATTTTACGGAATTTACGCACTATTTTTCGTTCCATCAGGTGTACTTTCAGAGCGTTTTAATACCAAAAAACTGCTAATTTTGACAACTTTCGCAATGGGTGTTTTGACTATATGGTATTCTACATATCCAAATTTCCAAATGCTTTGCACAATTCATCTGCTTTATGCATTGTTCAGCGTTGGAACATTCTGGTCACCTTACCTAAAAGCTGTTCGTAACCTAGGTAATGAAGATGAACAAGGTAAGCTTTTCGGAATGAGTGAAGGTATTCGTGGTATTGCTCAAGCGTTAGTTTCCTTTGCTTGCTTATGGGCTATGGGTTATTTTGCGGTTTCAGCAGTTGGATTCCGCACAGCACTATATTTTAACGCTGCAGCTTTCTTCATTTTGATGGTTGGTGTTATTATTCTTGTTCCTGATATTGACAAAGATAAAAACAAAAAAGTTGAAGGTGTTAAACAAGAAAGTCTGCTAAAAGTTTTCGGAAAAACTCTTGCTATGCGTTCAACTTGGGTTTGTATTTTTGTACTGCTTTGTGGTTACACACTTTGGAGCACAGCTAACAGCTACCTCGGGACTTACACAGTTCGTGTTCTTGGTATTGACCAACAAACAGCAAGTACAATTGCAACAATCCGTAGCTATGTTATCGTATTTATCGCAGGTTTCACAGGTGGATTTATCATGGATAAATTCTCAACAAAAGGTAAGGGTATGACACTTGCTTTTGGTTTACTGCTAATTTTTGTTGGTGCAATTTATGTTTCCGAAACCATGGTTACTTTGGCGCTAGGTATCACATTTGTTATCAGCTACCTAGTAAACGTTGTAAAATCAACTTACTGGTCAATTCTTGGTGAAGCAGGAATTCCACCGGAAGCAACAGGTATGACAACAGGTGTTATCTCATTTATCGCACTAACAGGTGACCTTTTCGTTGGTCCTGCTTGCGGTGCAATGCTAAATTATGGCGAAACTGTTCTAGGAGACGTTACAAAAGGTTTCGACCTCATCTTCTTGTGGATGGCAGTTTGGTCAATCCTAGGTGTTGCGGCTGGATTTATTCTTAAAAAACAAGCCGAAAAAGTTAAGTCAAAAGCATAATGAAAAAAGTCAACGGTTAAGTTTTTTGTGCTTAACCGTTGATTTTTCTTGATTTTTAAAAATTTATAGTATAAAATATTATTAATAAGAGATTGTAGGTGATGGGGTTGAGCAATAACACAAAAAAAGAACTGGTTCAAAAAACATATCAAATCCTTTTAGATGAGGGGATTGACAGTGTCAAAATACGGCGGATTGCGTCCGAAGTGGGTTGCACAAGCCCTGTGATTTACAAGCATTTTGAAGACCTTGACCATTTGATGGTTTTTGCGTCTATACGTTTTTTGGAGAGTTACTTACGTGATTTTAAGGTGATAATGAACTCGGGTGACGATTATCAAAAAATGCATTTAAAACTTTGGAGAATGTTTTCTGAGAATGCTTTCAACCAAATTCCTGCGTTTGAAATGTTGTTCTGGGGTAAGCACAAAGAGCGTTTAGGCGATATTATCTTTGAATATTACCAACTTTTCAAAGATGAAATGACAGATTTTGATGGCTTAACTGCCAGTGTTTTGTTTAGCAACGATGTCTATGAGAGAGAAACTATAATGTTAAGACGCGCTGCGGCTATGGGCAAAATTCATTATGATGACATAGAAGTTTTGGCAACAGTTACGACTTCACTTTTTTACACCACACTGTCCGAATATAAGGAAGTTTACAAAGATCCTGAAAAGGCAAGTGAGGGGATTGAAAAATTCAATAACACGCTTAATGCAGTTATGAATAAGTATTATAGAACATAAAAAATCGCCCAAACGGGCGATTTTTTATGTCCATTTTAATTATATAAGTGGTGAGAAAAATTGCATAAACACAACTGTGATAACACCACAAATTGCAATTGAAAGTCCGCTCATTGCACCTTCGATTTCGCCAAGTTCAATCGCTTTTGCTGTTCCCATGGCATGGCTGGACGTGCCTATGGCAACGCCTTTAGCGATGGAGCTTTTGATTTTACAAACAGTCAGTAATTTTTTTGCGACTATATTTCCAAAAATTCCTGTAATTGCAATCAAAGCCACGGTTATTTCGCCAATTCCACCAAACTCTTGACTTAGTGGCAAACCGATTGCGGAGGTGATGGACTTTGGTAAAATTGTGACATATTCTTCATTTGTCAAATTAAGTAATTTTGCAAGCACAAAAATCGAAATACAGCTCGTTAAAGCTCCTGTCGTTATTCCGATTAGGATTGCAGCAAAATTTTTCCTCAAAAGATTTAGCTGTTTATACAGTGGCAAAGCTAGGCAAATTGTTGTCGGGGTGAGAAGGTAGCTCACATATTTTGCAGAGCTGTGATAAGTTTCATAGTCGATGTTGAAGACTATCAAAATAAGTGCAACAGTTATAATTGAAATTAAAAGTGGATTTAACAGGTCGTTTTTAAATTTTTGCTTCAACTCATTTCCTAAAATGAAAGTGACAAGTGTGATTGCCGAGCCGAAAAAGACAGAATTTGTAATTTCATTAATCATTTATCCACCTTTTTGACAAGAAAATCTGTCACCTTTCCAGTTACTACCATAACCAAAGCGGTTAAAACAGTTATGCTGATAATTAAGGCAGGGAGCATTGAAGTTATGGATTGAAAATTGTTAATTATTCCCACGGCAGAAGGCACAAACATCACGCTCATTATGCCAATTAAAAAGTCTGATGCATTTTGGATTTGCTCAGGTTTTATCACTTTTAAACAAAGTAAAACGAACAAAATCACCATGCCGTAAATGCTTGACGGAATTGGAATATCAATCAAACTTTTCAATATTTCTGCGACTAAAGTTATTGCAATTATTATAGAAAATTGTTTTAAATACTTCATATTTCCTTTTTCCTGTACAGTAAAAATTCCGCCAAATGGCGGAATTTTTTAACATTTTAAACATTATCTTCGTCTTTACGCTTTGACGAAATTGCATACCAAGCAACCATAACTGAGCCTGAAATTAGAGCCATAATTCCTGCTGATGAGTCTTTTTCAAGAACTGCACCTGTTTGAGGAAGGTCACCTAGTGGGATTTCTGGGTCGACGATTTCGAGGTCGCCGTCGGGAAGTGTTCCAAGAGGTGTGTCCTCGTCGAGGAGGTCTTCCTCGGGTGGAGTTTCTAGGTCGCCGAGAGGAGTTTCCTCGTCGGTGATGTCTTGCTCAGGATCTGGTGTTGGTTCGGGAGATGGTTCTGGCGTTGGGTCTGGTTGTGGGTCGGGGTCGCCTCCACCACCGCCACTTGTTGGGGTGTATTCGGCGTAGAAGCCGAGGGTTATTCCACCTTGGGGTAATGCGGTCAGGTCAAAAGTGATTGTGTCTCCGTTAATTGAAAACGTTGAACCTGAACCAATTTTGCTGAAATCAGTACTTTTTTCACTTGAGCCTTTTAGTGACCAGTATGGTACATATTCAGTTCCAACATCATTCATCAAGGTGAAGCGTGAAAGACCTGATGGTAATTCGTAAGTTGCGTGTGCTGTTTCGTTGTAATAAATAATATCATTACCAATTTCTTTCAATTTATCGTCTAGGTAAGTTGGGTCAACTGCTTTAACATCCTCGTCGTCTTCTGTGTTGTTAATCGCTAGTTGGAACTCATCTGTAGGTAATTCAATGGGAACAACATAACATCTAACACCTAAATCGTGGAGCAGCTTGGCTTCGTTTTCGCCAGTTAAACCATAATATTGTGCAATTCTGGGGTCTGCGGTAGTGCCTTCAAGTGGTTCTGAAACGTGTCCCCAGTACCTCTCTATATCGAGTAAACTACCGTCTTCTAAGGGGATTTCTTCATTGGTGTAGCCATGTGAAATTTCTGGATTACCATCTGACAAGAAAACAAGATGCACTGGGCGCTGTCTGTCAGTACCTGTTCTGGAGTCGATAAACTCAAGTGCTTGGCGAAGTGCTAATGTGAAGTTTGAGCCGTCGCCGGAGTCTTTTCGCAGCTCATTAGGCCAGTCTAGGTAATGCCCTGGTTCTCTTGTTTCAAAATAAGTATTAAAGTCGGCTAAGTTATTTTTGAAATTAAAGCTATTATAAGTATTTCCCGCAAATTGCACCATCGCAATTCTATTGTTGTCAGCACTATAGAGTTGCTCTGCCAATTCTTGGATTGCAAGAACCGAAGACGACCAGCGTGAAGAAAGCTCGTTCATTGAATAAGATTTGTCTAGCACGATGATAATATCAGAACCCATTTCAGTTTGTTCGCCAAATATATCAAACTCAAAGTTTTGAATTTGTGTAGTTGTAGTGGTTGGAACGCTTGAAGTTATTACTTCAGAAACAGTTGGACTAACCCCTGGAACAATTGGATGAAGTACAGCTTGTGGATTTTTTGTAACCACTTCATATCCAACTTTCCCGATTAGATGAGACCAGTAGTCGTTTTTAGAAGAAATATTCTCCCATTTTGCGTAGTAAGTGACATCACTTGTGATTACTGATTCTGCTGTTAATTTTTCACTAGAGAGAGTATTTCCACTGTCATTGCTAGTATACCAACCAGCAAAAATATAGTTTTTATTTCCACTTTTTAAAACAGGTGTTGGAACAACTTTTGTAGCTGCGCCCTCAAATTCTTTGCCATTTTCGATAACTACGAATGGTGGTTGTATTTCAGCTTCTTCACTTGCTGGTACATTTGTGTCAAAAGTGATAATTGAGTGGTCGGCATCGCTTACAAAGCTTGCGTAAACCTTTGAATCTTTAGTAACAATGGTTTCTTCTGTAAAGCGAACTGTTGCACCTTCGTCTAAGAACCAACCTGCAAAAATCATGCCATCTGGAGCTACTGGTGTTGGAACTGAAGAAATAGTATCACCGATTCCAGTCTGTGCGGTAGCATCATCTGGGCTATTGAAATATCCGTCTTTAACATCGAAAGTTACAGTTTTTGCAGTTGATGCGACTGTTGTAACATCAAATATGAATTCATGTGTGTCGATTTTAGGAACGGGGACGGTTTGAGTGTTGTCGGATATATAAGTAGTGATAATTACTTTGATTGTTGTAGTGCTCGGCGAAGTGCCTGTATATAGTTCTCCGAGTTGTTTTGAAAGGACGACATCGCTGGTGGGGTCTGGTTTCTCTATAGACCACTCTGTGTCGATAATTTCAGAACTTATAGGGTCAAAGTTTAGATATTTTATAAGGTCGTATGTTTTTCCAATGTCTAGGCTATCTAACTCCTCAGAAGTTGTGACACCTTCAAGTGGAGTTACAACTTTGACAACTACGTCGTGGTCACGTCGCATATATTCAGATTCGGGTGTAAAATATGACAAAGCTAAATTATCTTCTCCAACTTCGTCGGCAGAAACTATAATTGAATATTTTTGATTTTGAACAGATGCATCTTCGTTTATATAACCACGAGTCGTCTCGTAATCAACACCTTCAAAATTGTTTGGTGCTATATCATTGGCTATGTATGAAGTTGCACCGCTGTCAATGTGAGTTCTCCAAATTTCGGTGTTGGCAACAATAGTTTCAGCTACCTTATCAGTAGTAAATATTTGGTAATTATATCCTTTTTCGAGTATATAGGGATCAGCCTTGCTACCACTGCCTGAAGCAACCTGTTTATATGTGTCAGTGACAGTGCTAATATCTGTGATTTCAGTGCCAGTATAAGGTTTAATTGTTGTTAGAACAACATCCCAGGTTGGAATTACAACACCTTTTCCAACTGAGAAAAGGTTTCCGTTTAGCCATGTTCCCTCAACATGCCAAGCGTTTAGGGCGCCATCACTCTGCGGAATGATATAATCATTAGGGTCGGCTGAGTCATTATAATTAGGATCGCTACTTACAGTATAAGTCTTTCCAACTTCTAGGTCTAAAACTATATCTGTTTCATTTTCAAAATCTAAAGTTACACTAACAGTTTCAACATTCGCTGGCATAGGAGCATCAAGCGACATAGGCGCAATTAGCGCACTTGCATTGCCGACCTCTGGGGCGATTGAAGGAATGGCCTCGGTTGTCGGAGTAGGTGTTGGAGTGACTTCCGCTGTCGGAGTCGGAGTTGGAGTGACTTCTGCTGTTGGAGTCGGAGTTGGAGTGACTTCCGCTGTCGGAGTCGGAGTTGGAGTGACTTCCGCTGTCGGAGTCGGAGTTGGTGTGACTTCCGCTGTCGGAGTCGGAGTCGGTGTAGCTTCTGTTGTTGAAGCTGGTGTTGGAGTTGGCAGGACTGTCCCACCATCGCCGCCACTTATTTGTGCGTTTGAACCGCTGTCATCAGCCAAAAATGCTGTCATAGTCAGTGGTTGAGATACCATCGCAAGGCACAAAACAGTTGCTAAAACTTTCTTTAAATTTTTGTTTTTCACTTTATTTCCCCCTGATAAAAATTTGTAAATATTTCCAATTACTTACATGAGCGTATGAAAAATTCTACCATAGAAAAGCATAAATTTCAATACTAATCTACGGTAGAATTCATTGTTTACAATTTTGCAATAAATTGTAAAATATTGTA
>CAYJOS010000037.1:8517-16838 GCA_964371875.1 uncultured Oscillospiraceae bacterium
ATTAATTCCTTGATTTTATCAACAAAAATCATGCCTTCGTCGTAATCGTATGACTCTATGCTGAGCTTGATATTGCCAATATACTCGTCTAGTGGACTTTCCCACTCAAATTTGCAAAGTTCTTCTAAAATTTCTTCTATCGCAGTCAGGTCAACATAGTCAATTGCCTCGGCGAGTGGGGCGATTTTTTCTTCTAACAAGGAGATTGAGCCCGCTCCCATTTCGACTTTTTCCTCTTTTCTGTCGGCTAAATATTCACGAACAGAGTCTATGACTTTGTGGAATTCTGCCAAAAAGTTTTCGACATTTTCATCTATAAAAACCCAATCTTCTTTAGTCGAAGCATTTTCAAGTGCCATAGCTTTTTCGGACAAAGTAAGTGCGCCGATTGAAGCTGAAGCGCTTTTTATTGCATGGACTTCAGTTTTAAAAGCTAGCAAATCACGCTTCATAAACACAGTTCGAATAAAGCTGTGTTTCTTAACACCGTCGGCGTAATATGTGCTCAAAATATCCAAATAATTGCTATAATTTCCGCCGATTGCTCGCACACCGCTTGCAATATCTACACCATAAATATCGCCGAGGTCTATAGTTTCGCCCTCTGCTTTTTCTGTTGCGTCAATCGGGATTTGCATATCTTTTGGAAGCCATTTCATCAAAATGTCGTTAAGTTTTTTCATCTCAATTGGCTTTTCAAGGAAATCATTCATGCCTTCTTCGATGAAAAGTTCACGAATTCCAATAATTGCATTTGCGGTCAAAGCGATAATTGGCAAATTTTGATAATATTCGCCCTCTTGTTTTCGGATTTCGATGGTGGCATCTATGCCGTCCATTTCAGGCATCATATGATCCATAAAAACAAGGTCGAAATGTTCGGATTTTATTTTTTGGACTGCAATTAGCCCATTTTCAGCAGTTTCTATGCTGAATTGGTATGGTTCCATCAGACCTTTGGCAACCTTCAAGTTGACATAGTTATCGTCGACAACTAAAACTTTTGCGGCTGGGGCTTTAAATCTATTTTTTTCCGCTCTTTGATGTTGCAAGGATGAAGAGTTATTTAATGCCGCCGCTACTTGTATACAACTTGCAGGTAAAATCAGCGTGTACACGCCCTCGGTGAATTGGGCGCTTTGCCCTTGAGTACACATGACAATTTTCGTGTTCGGTGCTTTTTTCTCTGCTAATTGCTGAACTTTTGTCAAATGTAATGAAGGGGTGAAAATGTAGTCAAATTTTTGCTCTTGTATGTTTTCAAAAAGTTCGGATTGGTTAGAACAAACCACGCATTCAGAACCAAGATTTTCTATAGTTTGCTTCAAATATTTTACATAAAGCTCTCTCGCTTCGTATAAAAGAACTTTTTTCTTCTCAGGTACACTGGCGATGGGTTCAAATTTTCCTAATTTTTGCCTAATTTCCATTATGAAAGTCGAACCAACCCCATATTCAGACTCAAGACTGATTTGTCCACCCATCATTTCACACAGTTGTTTTGAAATCGCAAGCCCTAGTCCTGTTCCCTCAATACTGCGGTTTTTGGTCGTGTTAATCCTTTCAAATTCTTCAAAAAGGAGCTTCATATCTTCGCTTTTAATGCCAACTCCAGTGTCTTTGACTTTGAAAACAAGCTTGACTATGTCGTTTTCGACTTCACCTCTAACACTAAAAGCTACATGTCCACTATGCGTAAATTTTACAGCATTTGTAAGCAGATTTATCAAAATTTGCTTAATTCTGCCTTCATCACCTATTAATTTTTGAGGTAGTTTGCTGTCGATAAACGAGAAGAAATCTATCGCTTTTGCTTCAACTCTCAGTCTTGCCATTGTGATTACGTCGTTAAGTAGAGATGAAAGCGTATATTCTGAGTCGATTATATCAATTTTTCCTGACTCAATTTTTGATATATCCAAAATATCATTTATAATAGTAAGCAAGTTTGTACTTGCCTGTTTTATGCCAACAGCATACTCAGAGGCTGCATGATCGCCAAGCTCACGCAGTAAAATTTCTGCCATACCTGTTATTGCGTTCATAGGTGTTCTGATTTCATGGCTCATGTTTGCAAGGAAATTACTTTTCGCTTTGGAACTTGCAATTGCTTCATTATGAGCTATGCGAAGTTCCTCTTCCATTTCTGATTTTTGCATGGCATTTGCAAACAAAGTTCCAACGATGCTGATCATTTTTTCCTCTGAGGGAGAAAATTTCTTTCCTGCTTCAAAGCTGTCTATTCGAATATATCCCCAAGGCTTGCCTCTGAAATATGCAGGGGTAATCAAAGCTGCACTTACCCCTTCCAGTCTGAGGAAGGCTTTTTCGATGTTATAAACATCATCATACTGAACATTCATTATTTTTTCAGCGTTGATATGCTCTAAAAGCGTAGGGAAATGGTCTGTATATTTTATAAGTTCGCCGTTGACAATTCTGCTAAGAAGCGATTTTGCATAGACTTCTTCATTTTCGGGGTCGTAGAGTACTATATTTTCTGACATGTCGGAAATTGAAGGTGATGGCCTGTGAATAGTTCCTATATTTTCTTTCCATTTGAAAATACTTTTGGTGTAGACCTCGCCGTCGATAGTGATATCTTTCCACGCAGTTATTCTTTGTCCACCGCAAATACCGCAAAGTTCTTGAAGACAATCGCCGATAACAAACTTTAAATCACTGCTACAAGCCATAATTTTTTGTGAAAACTCTGTGACCTTTTCCATCATTGTGTTGTGTTCTGCAATTTCTTTGGTGCGAATTTCGAGTTCTTCGGCGAGCTTTGTGTTGTCGATATTAAAGAGAAAACCACTCAAAACTTTGGGCTTGCCATCATCTGTAAATTCTGTAATCACACCTTTACTTTGCAACCAAACAAAAGTACCATCTTTTTTTCTAAGGTGCATTTCAACTTCGGTGATGTCCTTTTCGCCACGTGCGTGTGCGTTGAGGTTTGCTTCCATTGAAACAATATCCTGTGGCTCGATTAAATTTCTCCAAAAGTTTATATTTGGCTCTACTTCGTCGAGGGTATAACCTAATAGTTCTGCCCATTCTTTGCTATATGTTGCCTTGTCTGTGATGCAGTCCCAGCTCCAACAACCAATTTTTGTATTTTCAAGCAAGCTTGACAATTCGTCGATATTAAAAACATTATTTGCCATTATATTCATTATAAGCCCTCTAATTATCTTTTTCCGAAATGGTTTTAAATGCGTCTGCTATACGTACAAAAACATTAACAAGCTCTGGGTCGAAATGTTTTCCGCTGTCTTTTTGGATGATATCACAGGCAACTGTGTGGGTGAATGCGTCTTTATATGGTCTTTTAGAAATGATTGCGTCATAAACATCAACAATCGCCATCAAGCGTCCGCTGATTGGAATATCTTCTCCTGCGATCCCTTTGGGATATCCGCTACCATCCCACCTTTCGTGGTGAGAAACAGCAAATTCAGAGGCAACTTTTAAAAATTCAACGTCTTTGAGTTCGTTCATAGAACTTAAAATGGCTTCCTCGCCATAAAGCGTGTGGAATTTCATGACGTCAAATTCTCTGTCTGTCAATCTTCCTGGTTTGAGAAGTATGCTGTCTGGAATTGAAATTTTTCCCACATCATGTAGCTGGGAGGCGTGGGAATATAGTTCAGAATCAAGATTTTTTAACTGTTCGCTATACGCACTGTCTTGTTTTGCGTTGTCCATAAGCACTTGAAGATAGTGCTTGGTTCTTATGATATGCCCACCTGTAGAGCCATCACGTCGCTCAACCATGTCAGACATTGCTTGTACAACTGCATATTGAAGTTGCTGAATGACCTTTGTTTTTTCACGCACCATTACTTCTAAATTTGAGCTGTAATTTTGAAGTTCTTGTTGCTGATTTGTCAGTTTTAGATGCAATTCAACCCTTTTTAGCAAAAGTGGGAACGAAAAGGGCTTTGTTATGTAGTCGACCGCACCAAGGTCAAGTCCCTCAAACTCGCTGTTTGAGTCGTCTTTTGCGGTGACAAATATTATAGGTATTTCTGAAAGCGGAGCACCTATTTTTTTAATGATTGTTATAAATTCAAAGCCTGACATGCCAGGCATTTCTACGTCGAGTAAAATGAGGTCGGGAACATTGCGCTCCAACACTTTTAAAGCTTTTTCACCGCTTGGAATGAGCATCACTTCATAATCGGCTTCAAGAGCTTTTCTAGCAATATTTAGATTGGTTACATTATCATCAATGACCATGACTTTTTGTTTTCTAATTTTATCCATAACGCTCCTCAGAAATTTGTGTAGAAATCTATTATAATTGTATACGTTTATACATTTAAGATATCATATTTTGATAGAAAATGCAATGATTTATTCCACTTTTAGCAGAATAAAAGACTATAAATTGTCTAAATTGTATAATGATGGAAAAAACCTGAGCAAACTTTCATTTGCTCAGGTTTTGTTTCAATTATTCAGCTTCGTCGCTCTCAATTTCGAGTTCAGTGGGTGCTTGTAATGGAGTGAAAACCTCAACTTTTTCCTCTGGAATTTCGCCTGCATTTTTGCCTAAATATTCTGGTAATTTCATGCCCGCCATGTCAAACATGTCATTTATCGGGGGTATGCTTTTCATCATGCCTGACAAAAAATTCGCTGTCGAAGTTTTGCCATCAGCAGAACCGTTTCCGCCGTCCCAGACAGTGATTTTATCAAATTTGATGTTTTTGATTGAGTCAACTTGAATACGAAGTAGCTCTTCCATTTTGTCTGTAAGCATTAGTTTTAGGGCATCGTCTGCACTGCCACCAGCGGCTTTGACAATTTCTGCAAGACCTTTCGCCTGTTTTGTCAAAATTTCTTCAATACCTCGAGCTTCCGCTTCCATTTTCATGTAAATAGCGTCCGCTTCACCCTTCGCATGACGGCGAGTTTGCTCCGCAACTGCTTCTGCTTCGAGTTCTAGTTTGCGTTTTGCGATTTCAGCTTTAACGATAACGTCAGCTTCAAGTGTCGCTTGCTCTCTTGCGAAACGTGCAGCTTCGGCTTCTTTTTCAGCTGCGTAAGCATCTTCAAGAGCTTTAGCGGCTTGGATTTTTTCAGCACTGGTTGCGATTTTAAGAGCTTCCGCTTCTTTTTCACGTCTTTGTGCATGGCTGAGTGAAATTGCAACTTGAGAGTCGTTTTCACCGCTAATCGCTGTAGCTTCAGACTCTGCAACTTTAACACGTTGGTCGGTTTCGGCAATTGCTTGACCGATAGCACCGTCACGTTCTTTTTCAGCAACAGATTTTTTCGCATCGTTTATAGCTTTTGCAGCGGCTTCTTTACCAAGGGCTAAAATATAGCCAGACTCGTCTGTGATGTCGGTTACGTTAACGTTGATTAGTCGTAAACCGATTTTTTTGAGTTCAGTTTCAACATTATTTGAAACAGCGGCAAGGAATTTATCACGGTCTGTGTTAATTTCCTCGATGTCCATAGTTGCGATGATAAGTCTTAATTGACCGAAAATTATGTCTTTTGCAAGCTCTTGAATTTCGGATAGTTTAAGTCCTAAAAGTCTTTCAGCGGCGTTTTGCATAATGCCGTTTTCGGTTGAAATACCAACTGTAAATCTACTGGGTACGTCAATTCTGATGTTTTGTCTAGATAGTGCGTTTCTGAGGTCAACTTGAATAGAAATTGGGGTTAGGTCTAAGTATTCATACGACTGAATGACTGGAACGATGAAGGAAGCACCACCGTGAATACATTTAGCACTTCTTGTCGAGCCGTCTTTGTTTTGTCCGACTTTACCGTAAATTACCAAGATTTTGTCTGAGGGGCATTTTCTGTATCTTGTTAACAAAACAATGAGCAGAGAGAATACCAGCACGACACACACAACTACGAGGATTAAAATTTCGAGTCTGAATGGCATAAGAAACACTCCTTTTAAATTAAATATATTTAATACCTATTATATAAGGTAAAAATATTGCAGTTATTTTTTTGTTACTATTAAAATATTAGGTTCTGAAACCGAAATTATAGTAACATGTTCGCCTGTTTTGATTTCTTCATCATCGTCTGTCATGGCTTCAAATTCAGAAAATCTACCTGAAACTATAGCGTTTACCTTTCCAATTCCTTCACGATTTTTTGGAATATTTATGTATACAGTTCCGCTTCCACCTGGTGCATCTTTGATATCCTGATTGCCTTTGTCTTGTAATGTCATGAAAAATTTGATGATATAAGCAGTTCCCATCATGGCACAAAGTCCCAAAAATGCTGCTACTATTAGCGATAAAGTCGTTGATAATTCTGTGGTTAAAAGCCAAATTCCCGACCAGCCAAAAATGCAGAAAAATGTTATAAAACCACGAACTGTAAAAATTTGCACACCGCTAGCGTCGAAACTTGCAATGTCATCAATATCATCAAAGTCAACAGCGTCAATGTCGCCGTCACCGTCAAAGCCCGCTACAGCAATAATTATCGTTTGCAGTATTAAAATTACAGTAGCTGGTATGGCAATCATTGCCAAAATCTGTCCCGTATAACTTAAACTTTCCCACCATTCTACCATGACAAATCCCCACCTTTCTTAAATATTAAGGGTTTTAAACCGCATTAAAGCGGATTGTTTGTGTAATTTTGAAACATAAGCTGTGAACATAATTTCTAAAATTGAGATTAAATTTTTCTCAGTTGTTTTGTTTGGGCAGTTTAGCCTAGGTTTCAATTCGCTCATAGCTTCGTTAAAATTGGTAACACTTGACTTTGCAAAAAAGGACACTTCACAAAACAGATGATACAAGGCACTGTCCTCGATTTTAATCACATTTCCGGTGAAGTCGAGCATGGCGCACACCTGTTCAATTGAAAAAACATCTTTTAGCACGTTAATAATAATTATTCTACAAAGTTGATTTTCATCGTATTTTTTGCTAATCGGAGCAGAAATATATCCTCTTTTCACCCAATTTTGAATTATGTAATTTTCAAGCTCTGTAATGTTGCAAACCTGTGAAAGAGTTACTCCGCCTGTTGAAAAAATGGAACTGAAAACTTGCCTTGCATTATTTTCCTTAGTTTCAATTATAGTACCCGGCAATCTCAGCACTTCAATCACCACCTTTTATACTTTGATTATATTACACGGTCACGTGATTGTCAAGAGAGGTTGTGTGATTATTAAAATTTTGTTTACAAGTACCATTAATTGTATTATACTGCAATAAACAGCCTCTTAATTGGCGAATTTATAATCAAGGAGTGTAATAAAATGATAGTAACAAGCTCAGGAATTGTAAACGGTATCATTGATGACAAATATGGTAAACACGGAACTCATTTCAACTCTCACGGTATGCCCACATATTCGCTTCCAATCAAAATCGAAAATGCCCCCGAGGGCACAAAATCTTTTGCAATTGTGATGGAAGATAAAGATGCTTTTCCAATTAGTGGTGGATTTTCTTGGATACACTGGACAGCGGCGAACATCACAAAAACTGAAATTTTAGAAAACGAAAGCCAAACTGCGGCGGATTTTGTTCAAGGTGTTAACAGCTGGATTAGTATGCAAGGCGGACAGCAAAGTGCGGAACTTTCCTCTTTTTACGGCGGAATGGCTCCTCCTGAAGCGCCGCATGTTTATGAAACTCATGTGTATGCGCTGGATACTGTGTTGGATTTAGAAAACGGATTTTTGTATAATAATTTGTATAAAAAAATGGATGGGCATGTGCTTGAAAGTTGTACTATTAAGGGTACGTATAGGAACTGATTTTGTTTTGGCGAAATGAAAGGGGATTTTTCGCCTCGGCGAAAAGAACGAGAAAACGAAAGAATTTTCGTTGCGACGAAAAGAACGAAGAAAACGCGCTCCGCTGGGGTAACTTTTTCACGTGAAAAAGTCACCAAAAAACGTCGGAGTCTCGTCTCCGAACACGAGTGACGAAAGCGGGTGCGGAGTATACAAGAATAATTAGCTTGCATTAGTTGAGTAGGAGCAATCGCACCAAAAGAGAACTAAACGAACAAGGGCTAATCGCCCTTCGGGTTGCCCGTTGGCTACTCATCTGAAAAAATTAATAGTAGGAGGGTCTATTTAGACCTGTAAAATGCGAACTCTGAAGAACGGTTCGTATCTAACAGTTTTAAATAGACCCTCCTACTCGTGGATTTGCTGGTGAGTAGCCAACGGGCTTTTAGTAGGCGACAGCCGTGACTTTGCTCTCTTTTGGTGCGATGGTAACTGATTCGGGGCTTGCCAGTCATGATAGCCTGTATATTCAGCACCTTTAACCGTTCCCACCGTTCGGGGGTGTTTCCCCGACAAG
>CAYJOS010000038.1:0-16819 GCA_964371875.1 uncultured Oscillospiraceae bacterium
CTGGTGCTCCTAGCCGTTCTGACCGTGTTGCTAAATACAACCAACTTCTACGCATCGAAGAAGAACTATTCGACGTTGCTCAATACCTAGGAAACGGTTCTTTCAACGTATAATTACCATTTAATATAAAAAAACAGGTGTATCCAACCAAGGATACGCCTGTTTTGCATTTATTAGATTTAAACTCCGAAAAATTTTCGAGTAGAAAATTCATCTCTCGCAATCTGTTCTCTCAGCTCATTCATGTCAGAAAATTTCTTCTCGGCACGTAAAAAAGAGTGCAGTGAAACGCAGACATTTCTGCCGTAAAGGTCGCCCGAATAGTCTAAAATATAGCTTTCGACAGTGACTTTGTCGTCGTTGTCAACCGTTGGTCTTCTTCCAATATTTGTCACCGCTATATATTCCTCGTCATTAAAACTGACTTTAGCGGCATAAACTCCAAATTTTGGAGTGACAACATTTTCAGGTATTCGCATATTAATGGTCGGAGCACCGATTTTTCTGCCGAGTTTATAGCCCGAACGTACGACATCATTAATCTCATGAGGGTGACCGAGAAGCGTGTTTGCGCTCTCAATTTCACCATTTCTAATCAGTTCACGGATTTTCGTAGAGCTGATTTTTTCATTTTCAAACATAATCGGCTGAATAATATCGCAACCAATTCCGTGAATTTCGCAGTAATTTTTCAGTTTTTCGGCAGTGCCTTCACCCTTAAAACCAAAGCGAAAATCCGTCCCGATAACAAGGTGAACCGCCATGAGTTCGACACGTATCGAGTCTAAAAAATCTTCCCAACTCATGCGCATAACTTCGGGTGTGAAGTTTAAAAATAGCACCGAAGTGTTGTCGAAAAGTTTGCGAATTAGAGAGGCGCGAACCTCGCTATCTGTCAAAAGTTCAACCGGTTTTCCGCTCAAAAATTTCTGCGGAACTTGGTCGAATGTCAAAACTGTAGCTTCGGCATTTAACTCTTTCGCTCGCATTTGAGTTCGTTTTATCAGCTCTGCGTGGCCTAAATGAATTCCGTCAAAAAAGCCCAGAGCAATAGCTGTTCTTTTCATTTTTCTTCCTTAAAAAAAGTTTTTTATAGATTTTACAAAGCCATTTTTGGCTTTTCCAAGCATTAAAAAATCGCCGTTTTGAGCTGAAATTCTGTATGTTCCATCAGAAATTGTAGTTTTAAAACCAACACCGCAACGGCATTTTTTCTCCTCAAAATCAGTGCAAACATACTGCTCAAATTCAGAAAAAACACTCTCCAAAGGCATGATTTTAGACTGAATTTCACCGCTCTCAACCAAGGCTTGAACCTCATCTAAAGTGAGTGCATTTTCGACCAAATATGCGCCCGAACGAGTCCTCCTCAGGTAGCTCATAGTTCCGCCACAGCCCAAAGCTTCGCCAATATCGTGGCAAATCGTGCGGATATATGTACCCTTGGAGCAGACAATTTTTAGGCAAATATCGCCGTCAATTTCGCCTTCATAGCATATTTCTGATACAGTAATTTTGCGTGCTTCGCGCTCAATTTCGTCGCCACGTCTTGCGATTTTATAAAGCCTTTGACCGCCAACTTTCACGGCAGAGTACATAGGCGGTATCTGTTCAATTTCACCCTTAAATTTTTCTAAAACTGCTTCAAATTGTGCTTTATCGAAATTTACAGGGGAAGTTTTAATTACATTTCCTGTAATATCTTGGGTATCTGTGGAAATACCAAGCCTTAATCTTGCGTGATATTCCTTGTCGTGAGCTGTTGCAAATTCCACGCCTTTTGTAGATTTTCCGACAAAAACCGTGAGCAATCCTGTCGCCATTGGGTCGAGCGTTCCGGCATGTCCAATTCTGCGTTCTTTCAAAATTCCACGGAGCTTTGCGACCACGTCATGGCTTGTCCATTCCTGCTGTTTGTCTATTAAAATTATACCATTTAATTCCATTCTTCGAGTATAGCCTCCACTAAAAGTTCACGGCTTTTTTCGCATGAAAATTCCATTTTACAGCCAGCCGCCATAGGGTGACCACCGCCGCCAAATCTTGCGCAAACCTTGCTGGAATTTAGCTCTTTTCCGCTTCTAACGGACACTTTACAAGAGTTTTCGTCAATTTCTTTGATGGTTACAGAGCACTTTGAACCCTCGACTCGGCTTGCAATTCCTGCCAAATCATCGCAGTCGTCGTCACTCGCCCCAGCCTCGGCAATCATCGCTTTTGTGATGATAATTATGTTCACTTCGCCGTCTTTATAGGACTTTATGTTGTTATAAATCGCACTTTCAAGTTTCATTCTCGCCCTTGAAATTTTGCGGAAAAATTTGCTGATAATAGTACCAAAATCGACACCAATTTCCATTAGTTTCGCCGCCGATCTCATAGTTTCAGGCGTGGTGTTTAGGTATTGGAAACAGCCAGTGTCGGTTGTAATCGCAATGTATATTAATTCAGCACAGCGGACATCAATTTCAGCACCTAAAGCTTCACAAACCTCTAAAACCACTTCGCCGCAAGCGGCTTTATTTTCATTTAGCAATGTCTTTTCAGCGTAAAATGTGTTAGAACCGTGGTGATCTATGCATAAATGTATAGTTTCTGCGTCAAAATCTTTAGGATACATAGTATCCGCCGCCATGTCCACTGTGACAATAACATCTGCTTTATAGTCTTCATTTGCTTCTAAATCTTCAACATAGCTTGCATATTTATTTATAGTTTCTGTATTTTTATACAAAAACGCAGTCTTCCCTATCGAACGCAAAGCAAGGCAAAGTGCGCCCGCACTGCCTAGTGTATCGCCGTCAGGGCGTCTATGCGTTACCAGTAAATATTTGTCATGGGATTTTAAAAATTCAGCACATTCAGAAACATTAATCCTCATTTTCATCCCCTCCGATGTCCAAATTGCTGATGAGTTGATTGATGTGGCTGCCGTATGCAATCGAGTTGTCAATGACAAATGTTGGAACTGGGGTATGTCTTAGTTTTATCGAGTTTGAAAGCTCACGGCGAATAAATCCAGAGGCAGATTTTATGCCTTTCATGAACTCTTTTTCGTTAAAATTTTCACCCAAAACACTGAGGTAAACCTTAACAAAACCCAAATCTCCTGTGGTTTCGACACGTGTTACGGTTATCATTCCTTGGTTAATTCTGGGGTCTTTAATCGAGCGCAAAATGTCGCTCATAACTCTTTGAATATCGTCATTAATTCTAGCCGTTTTGTTTGAAGCCATAATTAAAAATTTCCTTTCTTTGTAAAAACAGGCACACTAAAATTAGTGTGCCCGTAAAATCAAAATCTTACTGTTTAATTTCTTCCATCACGAAGCACTCAATAATATCGCCTTCTTTGATGTCGTTAAACTTCTCGACTTGCATACCGCACTCATAGTTAGTTGCGACTTCTTTAACGTCGTCTTTAAATCTACGAAGTGAAGCGAGCATGCCTTCATGAATAACGATATTGTCACGATTGATACGCACTTGGCAGTTACGCATAATTTTTCCGTCTTGAACATAGCAACCGCAAACTGTTCCGACTTTTGAAACCTTATAAACTTCACGAACTTCAGCGTGACCGATGATGACTTCCTTAAATTTAGGAGCAAGCATACCTTTCATCGCTGATTCGATTTCGTTAATGCAGTCGTAAATGACTCTATACATACGCATGTCAACATTCGAGCGGATAGCGCTGTCTCGAGCGGCATTGTCTGGGCGGACGTTAAATCCGACAATAATCGCACCTGAAGTTGCCGCAAGCATAACGTCAGATTCGCTGATAGCACCAACACCTGAGTGTATGACTTTGACACGAACTTCTGCGTTTGATATTTTCTCAAGGCTTGCTTTAATTGCTTCGGCTGAACCTTGAACGTCGGCTTTGACAATGACATTTAGGTCTTTAATCTCGCCTTGTTCAATTCTTGCGAATAGATCTTCAAGTGAAACTTTTTTAGTTGCACCGAAAATTTCATTTTTCTTGTCTTGTTTACGCTCTTCAACAAGCTCACGAGCCATGCGTTCATCGGCAACAGCATTGAAAATGTCGCCAGCGCAAGGAACTTCTGACATACCTGTGATTTCAACAGGGACAGATGGGCCAGCAGTTTCGACTTTTTCGCCTTTGTCGCTTGTCATAACTCTGACACGACCGACAGCAGTACCTGCAATGATGATATCGCCTTGGTTTAGTGTACCATTTTGAACAAGAACAGTCATGACAGGGCCACGGCCTTTGTCAAGTTTTGCCTCGATAACAGTACCCTTAGCGGCACGATTTGGGTTAGCATTTAGCTCTTGCATTTCAGCAACAAGAACAAGGTTTTCAAGCAATTCTTCTATACCCATACCTGTTTTTGCAGAAATTGGGCAGATGATTGTTTCGCCGCCCCACTCTTCGCTGACGAGTTCGTATTCGGTTAATTGTTGTTTGATTTTATCGGGATTTGCGCCAACTGAATCCATTTTGTTGATAGCAACAACAATTGGAATATTTGCCGCTTTTGCGTGGTTGATTGACTCAATTGTTTGAGGCATAATTCCGTCGTCCGCCGCAACAACAAGGATAGCAATGTCGGTTACAAACGCACCACGAGCACGCATTGAAGTAAAGGCTTCATGTCCTGGTGTATCGAGGAAAGTTATAGGACTTCCGTTGACGCTCACACGGTAAGCACCGATGTGTTGAGTAATTCCGCCAGCTTCGCCCGATGCGACATTTGCACGTCTGATGCGGTCGAGAAGGCTTGTTTTACCGTGGTCAACGTGACCCATAACAACGACAACAGGAGCACGGCTTTCAAGGTCTTCTGCCTTATCTTCTGTGTCGTCGATTAGGCGCTCTTCGACTGTGATGACGATTTCACGCTCAACTTTACAGCCAAGTTCTAAGGCGACAAGTGCCGCTGTATCGTAGTCGATAATTTCAGAAACTGAAGCCATAACGCCAAGTTTCATTAGTTGTTTGATAACTTCAACAGCACTCTTTTTCATGCGTGAAGCAAGTTCACCAACAGCAATTTCCTCAGGAATCATTACTTTAACTTGAACTTTTTTTGCAAGCTCAAACTGCAAACGCTGTTGACGTTCACGCTCTTCCTGACGCTTTTTAAGGCTTGAATTTTGTTGAGGACTGCCTTTTTTACCCTTGTTTGTGAACTTTTCCTTACCGGCTTTCATTTTTTGAGCACGGTCGCCTGCCATGTTGTCGAAACGTTCATCATATTTTTCAAGGTTTGTTGCCGCTGAACCTCTAGTGTCGATTATGCGCTTTTCAGGCACTTTTTTCTGCGCTGGAGCTGTTGCAGTTTCTGGCTTTTTCGCCTGATCCTGTTGAGGTTTTGGCGCAGTTTTAGAAGCCTCTGATTGGGGCTTTGTTTCGGCTGTAGGGGCAGGAGCTTTTGCAGCCTCGGGTTTGTTTTCAGTTTTTGTTTCTGTAGGTTTTTTTGCTGGTTTTTCAGCAATTTTGCCTGTGTCAGCTAAAGTTTTTGCCATATCTTCCACCTGATTATTTTGAGTTAAATATTCAAAGATTACGTCTAATTCACCATCTTCAAGGACTTGCATGTGGTTTTTCGGGGTGGTTGCATAATCTGTTAATATCTGTGTGATTGCCTTGGAGGTCATTTTAAAATCCTTACCCACCTCGTGGACTCTGTATTTATTCATACTTTCTTCCTCCTCTTGCCTAATTTATTTGTGCTTTTGTGCTTCTTCTTTTCACGGAGTCTAAGCAGTGCTCGCTCGTGTTTTTCTGAAAATTCATTTGAAATTTCAGAAAAACCCTCACGTTCTGCAGCCAGTGATTTTAAAAAGTTTGCCGCAAAACCAAGGTCTTTAAAAACTGCCATAGAGCAACCGTTTCTGCCTGTCGCAAAAGAAATGTCATCTTTTGTCAGCGGAATTCGCACAAGCGGTGTGTTTCTTCCGTATACAAAGCCTTCGGCTCGACGTTTGGCGTTATCCGATGCGTCACTCGCCAAAATCACAAGCACCGCACCGCCGTTTCTAACAATATTCCCTGTGTTTTCCTCGCCTGTTTCGAGTAGTCCTGCTTTTTTTGCAAGACCTAGCCAGCCTTGTATTTTACTCATTTTCTGCCTCCATTTGTTCTGTGAGGCTATCATAAATTTCAGGCGGAATTGAAACGCTAAAAGCTCTTTCAAGTGCCTTGGATTTAATCGCTTTTTTCAAACAGTCGGAGCAGTGGCACACATAAGCGCCACGTCCCGGTGCTTTTCCTTTAAAATCGAGGGAAACTTCTCCCTCGGGCGACCTTACAACTCGTATAAGTTCACGCTTGGCTTTCATTTCTCGGCAGCCAGTACACTGCCTCATGGGTATCTTTTTGGGCACTGAAACTGCCTCCTTTTTTAAAAATTAAGCTTCTGATTCGGGCTTAATATCTATTTTAAATCCTGTCATTTTCGCCGCTAGTCTTGCGTTTTGACCTTCTTTACCGATAGCGAGTGAAAGTTGGCTGTCAGGAACGACAACTCTGCAAGTTTTTGGATCGTCCAAAATTGTAACGCTCACTACGTCAGATGGAGCAAGTGCTGCTGCGATGTATTCGGTTGGGTCTTCACTATATTTAATAATGTCGATTTTTTCTCCGCCGAGTTCGTCAACAATAGTCGCAACACGTCCGCCTTTTGGTCCGACACATGCGCCGATTGGATCGACTTCTGAGTCTTGTGACCAAACAGCCATTTTAGTTCTGCTACCTGCTTCACGGGCGATAGAGCGAATTTCAACTGTGCCGTCGAAAATTTCTGGAACTTCAAGTTCAAACAGTCTTTTAACAAGCCCTGGGTGAGTTCTTGAAATCAAAACTTGTGGGCCTCTTGTGGATTTTCTAACCTCAACAACATAAACTTTTATGCGGTCGCCTTCGGTTAAAACTTCGGTTTTTATTTGTTCGTTTGCAGAGAGCATAGCTTCTGTAAATTCGCTGTTAGAGCTGATTTTAATAGAAGCTGTGCCTGTTGCAGGCTCGATTTTGCTGACAACACCTGTCAAAATTTCGTGTTCTTTTGATGTAAATTCATCATAAATAATTCCACGTTCAGCTTCACGTATACCTTGAATTATAACCTGTTTTGCCGCTTGAGCCGCAATACGTCCGAATTTTTTGGTTTCAACTGGAACGTCTAATGTGTTGCCTATCATCGCTCTTTTGCTGTAGCGTTTCGCCGCTTCAAGCAAGATTTCGATAGATGGATTTTCAACTGATTCAACAACAGTCATACGCACATACATGCTGATTTTTTTCTTTGTTTCGTTCATTTCAACGAAAACATTTTCCGCCGCTTCGGGGTTATCTTTTTTAAACGCAGCAAGCATTGCTTGGTTTATTTTGTCGTACATATATTCACGGGGAATACCTTTTTCACGCTCTATGTCTTCTATAGCTGCAAAAAAATCTGCACTCATTTTTCTAGTCCCTCCAATTAAAAAATGCAAAGACGAACTTGCGCTACCTGAGCTTTTGTAAATTTACGCTCTTCTTCTTCGCTCGTCTTGATTGTAACTTCTCCGCCTTCATAAGCCAAAAGCTCACCTGAGTAAGATTTTGTGCCGTCTAGTGGTGTGTATAGTTTAACTTCAACTTTAGTACCCATAAATCTTTCGAAATCTGAGGGTCTTTTCAGTTGTCGTTCCGCTCCTGCTGATGAAACTTCAAAAGTGTAGCTTTGAGCGATTAGGTCATGCTCATCTAAAATTTCATCGAGTTCACGGCTTATAGCTTCACAGTCTGAAATATTAACTCCGCCGTCTTGCTTATCAATATAAAGTCTGAGAAACCATTGGCCTGCTTCTTTTACATATTCAATATCCCAAATTTGGCAGCCATTTTTTTCGGCTACAGGGGCTGAGATTTCCCAAATTTTGTCTGTTAATTTACTCATTTTAGTAATAGCTCCCAGTTTTATACATCTAAAAATAATCAAGAAAAAGAGTGGGTAAAACCCACTCCGATGATTTACTACTTAACTTACGCTGTTATTATAGCATATTTATATAAGTATTGCAAGGTTTTTTTGTGATTTAGATAATAAAAGTTTCGACAAATTCTGCACTGTGCCTAATTTTCTGTCGCTTTCATCGCATCTAAAGTTTTTTCAAGCAATTCGTCAAGTTCAAAGCCTAAATTTTCCGCACCTTTTTGAATAATTTCTCTATCGCAACCTGCGGCAAACCTTTTGTCTTTAAACTTTTTCTTAAGAGATTTCAGCTCCATGTCCGACACGCTTTTCGATGGTCGCATAAGCGCCGCCGCACCGATTAAGCCTGTGAGTTCGTCAATGGCAAAAAGAATTTTTTCCATTTTATGTACAGGCTCAACATCAGAGCAAATTCCAAAAGCATGGCTAGCCACAGACTTAATCATGCCTTCGTCTATGCCCTCATTTCGCATAATCTCAAAACATTTTTTGCAGTGTTCCTCGGGATACATGCCAAAATCTATATCGTGCAAAATTCCAATCGCAGTCCAATATTCAACATCTTCGCCGTATTCATTTGCAAAATATCCCATGACTTTTCCGACAGTTTCGCTGTGTTGAATGTGGAAAGTGTCGGTATTATATTTAAGGAAAATTTCCTTAGCTTCGCTTGGAGTGACAATTTTCGACATGGTTTAACTCCTTATTTTAACTAAATTTTAGCCACCTAAATACGCTTTTTTGATAGCATCACTGGTTAAAAGTTCTTTACCTGTGCCTGTTGTGACGATTTTCCCTGTCTCCAAAACATAGCCTTTGTGGGCAACAGAAAGTGCCATTTGAGCATTTTGCTCGACTAGCAAAATCGTAGTTCCAGCTTTGTTTAGGTTTACAACAATTTCAAAAATTTGCTCAACCAAAATCGGCGCAAGACCCATAGAGGGCTCGTCAAGCATCAAAACTTTTGGGTGGCTCATCATCGCACGACCCATGGCAAGCATTTGTTGCTCACCGCCCGAAAGCGTTCCTGCGACTTGCTTTATACGCTCTTTAAGCCTTGGAAAAAGTTCGAAAACCATGTCCAAATCCGTGTCAATTCCTTCTTTTTTCTGAGTATATGCACCCATTTCAAGATTTTCCAAAACAGTCATTTGTTGGAAAATTCTTCTTCCCTCTGGCACTAAAGCAAGCCCTTTTGAGACGATTTTATGTGGTGGAATTTTTTCAAAATTCTCGCCCATGAAACTTACGCTTCCGCTTTTTGTGGGCAAAAGTCTTGCAATTGTGTTCAAAATCGTGGATTTTCCAGCGCCGTTTGCGCCGATTAGTGTTACGATTTCACCCTCGGAAACCGAGAAAGAAACACCTTTTATAGCGTGAATACTGCCATAAAACACATGAATATCATCAACTTTTAAAATTTCAGACATAATCTTATGCCTCCTTTTGCTTGCCCAGATATGCTTCGATAACAGCTGGGTTTGCTTGAATTTCGTCAGGTGTGCCTTTTGCGATAAGTTTGCCGTAGTTTAGCACGGCGATGCCCTCGCAAATGTTCATAACAAGGCTCATATCGTGTTCAATCAACATAACCGCAATGCCGAAAGTGTCACGAATTTTTCTAATATTTGCCATAAGCTCCGCTGTTTCGGAGGGGTTCATGCCCGCCGCCGGTTCGTCCAATAGCAAAAGTGAAGGATTTGTTGCAAGCGCACGGACAATTTCCAGTCTGCGTTGAGCGCCATAAGGAAGACTTGCCGCCTTTTTCTTGCCCAAATCTTGCATGTCGAAAATGCTCAAAAGCTCGTAAGCACGCTCTTTTGCGACTTTTTCCTCGTGCCAATACTTACCAATTCTAAAAATTCCGCTGGCAAGATTATATTTAATCTGTGCGTCCATGGCAACTTTTACGTTGTCCTCAACGCTTAAATTGTGGAATAGGCGAATATTTTGGAAAGTTCTTGCAATTCCTGCACGGTTAACCGAAACAGTGTTCATGCTGTGAGTGTCTTTTCCGTCAAGCAAAATTGTTCCGCTTGTGGGCTGATAAACCTTAGTCAAAAGGTTGAAAACTGTGGTTTTTCCTGCGCCGTTAGGACCGATAAGTCCTGTGATTTCAGTTCGTCCTATGCTCAGGTTGACGCCGTCAACAGCAGATAGTCCGCCGAATTTAATTCCAAGGTTTATGCACTCCAAAATAGGAGGTTTTCCAATATCTCTGTCGGTTAAAAAGCCTGTTGGTGGTATGGGATTAAGTTTTTTAGACATTCGCTCCACCCTCCTTTTGAGATTTGAAAATAGATTTTATGCTCATTATTTTACTGTTGAATTTTGCGTTATTTGTCGCAATCATAACCAAAATTAGGATTAATGCGTAAATTAGCATACGATAGTCACTTAGTTCACCACGAAGCATTTCAGGCAAAACAGTTAGAAGTGCCGCAGCGATTATAGAGCCACGCATGTTTCCAATTCCGCCGAGAACAACGAACATCAAAACTAAAATTGAGGTGTTGAAATCGAACTTTTTCGCAACAACAGTTGTGTAGTTCAGTGCGAATAGAACACCAGCCATACCTGCAAGCATAGCCGAGATGATGAAAGCACTTGTCTTATAGCGTGAGGGAGAAATTCCGACAGATTCCGCCGCAATTCTGTTGTCACGAAGTGCCATAACTGCACGACCTGAACGGCTGTTTATAAAGTTTAGTGCCACAAAAAGTGAGAAAATTACAAGTATAAATCCTGCTAAAAATGTCGAAGTTTTTTCATAGCCAACTGCACCCATAGCGCCTTGAAGCACCATTTTTCCGCCTTCGGCAAGTTCGATATTTGTCGCTGAACCCATAGCAAAGTGAATTCCGTTTGAGTCAATGCCTACATATAAGATATCAACGATGTTTTTAATAATTTGCCCGAAAGCAAGTGTGACGATAGCTAAATAGTCGCCCCTAAGTCTTAAAACAGGGAAAACAACTGCAACGCCAACTATACCTGCTGCAATTGCGCCGATAATCATAGCCACAAAAAGTCTTATCATATCTTGTGGAATTACGTTTGAAAGCGCTGTTGAAGCGATAATTCCGACGAATGCGCCGACGCTCATAAAACCTGCGTGTCCGAGTGAAAGTTCACCCATAATTCCGACGGTTAGGTTTAGCGAAATCGCCATAACTACATAAGCGCAAATTGGAACTAATTGCCCTGCAAGTGAGTTTGAAAGTGAGCCTGAAGAATTTAAAACTGTCATTATTATGAAAGCGATAGTCACCATTGCATAGGTGATTATATTTTTTCTTGTGGTTTTACTCATTGTATTAATTTTCATATAAAACCTACACTTTCTCACGGATTTGCTTGCCTAAAAGTCCAGTTGGACGAACAAGCAAAACAACTATCAAAACTGCAAAAACTATAGCGTCTGAAAGTTGGGTTGAAATATATGCACGGCTGAAAATTTCGATAACTCCCAAAAGAAGTCCGCCGATTAACGCACCTGGGATAGAACCAATTCCGCCAAAAACCGCCGCTGTAAATGCCTTAATACCAGGCATTGAGCCAAGAGTTGGCGTTAGCAGTGGATAAGCTGAAAGCAAAAGCACACCAGCGACTGCCGCAAGGGCTGCGCCGATTGCGAAGGTCATTGAGATTGTGAAATTTGCGTCAATTCCCATCAATTGAGCGGCACTTTTGTCCTCAGAAACCGCACGCATAGCCTTGCCGAGTTTTGTTTTTTGTGTGAAAAATGTCAAAACTAGCATGATAATAACACAGCTTACCATAGTTACAATTGAAGCCGAGGAAATTACAAGTTGACCATCAAGCAGTGAGATTGGTGGAATGTCGATAACTGTTGGGTAGAATTTTGAGCTTGAACCCCAGATTAAAAGTGCCATATTTTGCAGTAAATAGCTGACACCGATAGCAGTTATCAAAACCGCTAGTGAAGTTGCTTGTCTTAGAGGTTTGTAGGCAAGTCTTTCGATTATTATGCCCAAAGCAGTACATACTACTACACCTAAAATGATAGATGTAGGAATTCCAAGACCTAAATTTGAAATTGCGATAAAACTAATATAACCACCGACCATGATAACATCACCATGAGCGAAGTTAAGCATTTTTGCAATACCATAAACCATGGTATAACCCAGAGCGATGATAGCGTAAACACTGCCAAGGCTGAGTCCACTGATAATATTGCCTAATATTTGTATCATATTAACACTCCCACTTATTCTATTCAGGACAAAGAGTGGCAAAAAATGCGTAAAACTTGCCGTATTTTTTAACTCTCTTTATCCTGAATTATGTACACAAGGACTCTCGGGAAAAATCCCGAGAATCCTTGCAAATTTAATTTAAAATTACATGCCAACGTAAACGCCGTCTTGGATAACAATAGCTTGTGGAGCTTTTGAAACTTCACCAGTTGTGTTCCATGTCATGCCAGCGCCTGTTAGTCCGTCGAATGACATAGTTGTGAATTGCTCAATCATAAGTGTGCAGATTTCTTCAGCTGTCATTTCTTCTGTAACGCCAGCTGCTTCTGCTGCTTGGTATAGAGCATAGATGCAGTCATAACCGTCAGCTGCAAATTGGTTTGGTGTGTCGCCGTATGCTTCTGTGTATTTTGTAACGAAAGAAACGGTAGCGTCATCAGTTGCGTCAGCAGCAAATGGTGTTAGAAGCATTGTGCCTTCTGCAAGAGTTGTGTCGAAGCCTTCAAGAGTTAGGATACCGTCAAGTCCGTCGCAACCAAAGAAGATTGGAGCAAAGTCCATAGCGTTAGCTTGGCTCATGATTAGAGAAGCAGGTTCAGCATAGATTGGTAGGAAAATTAGCTCTGCGCCTGCGCTTTTAGCGTCGTTTAGTTGAACTGAGAAGTCACTAGCTGAGTCGTTTGTGAATGTTGAAGTAGCAACGATTTCGATATTTGTTCCTTCAGCACCAGCAACAAAGCTCTCATAGATACCTGTTGAGTAAGCGTCTGAGTTGTTATAGATAACAGCAACTTTAGTTGCAACTTCGTTGTCATTGATAAATTGAGCAGAAGCCGCACCTTGGTTAGGATCTGTGAAGCAGATTTGGAAAACATTGTCATTTCCTTCAACAACTAGAGTTGAAGAAGCTGATGGTGAAAGTGTGAAGATACGATCTTCAAAAGTCATAGGAGCAACTGCAAGAGCAGGAGCAGTTGTAACAGTTCCCATTAGAACGTCCATGTCCCAGTCTTTAAGTGCGTTGTAAGCATTACCTGATTTTTCAGCATCGTGCTCGTCGTCTTGGAAGTTTAGTTCGATTTGCATTCCGCCCATAGCGTTGATTTCTTCAACAGCAATTTCAGCACCGTTTTTAACCGCTTGACCATAAACCGCAGCACCACCTGTTGTAGGTCCGATACCGCCGATTTTTAGTGTGAAAGCGCCGTCAGCCGCAGGTGTTTCGCCTTCTTCGCCTTCAGCAGGAGCTGTTGTTTCTTCTGATGGAGCTGCTGATTCAGCTGTGTCGCCGGTTGAACCGCAGCCAGCAAAAGCACCCATCATCATTGCACTAGCAAGAAATAGAGCAAGTGTTCTTTTTTTCATTTTGTTTCTCCTTAAATTTAATTTATACAAAAAGGCTGATAGTTCATAAGTGAAAAACCATCCTACTGTATCAAATTTGGATATATACAGTAATTTTACGTGTACTTCACCTAAATGTCAATCGTGTTATTGCACAATAAGCACTAATTAACACCTATTTTTTTATAAGTATTGCACGTAAATGAAAAAACCTTGCCTATTATTATATCGTATCATTGCTATTATTTGAATTTAGATACCAACAAAGCTACTAAAAACATAATCAAATTGATTGTCACTATCGTGCTTCCCACAGGTGTTCCGTACAAAATCGAGAGTACTATTCCCATAAATGCACAAAAAACAGAGATTGCAGAAGATGAAATAATCACAGCCTTAAAGCTTTTAAAAATCCGCATAGAAGAAAGCGCCGGAAATATGACAAGCGCACTTATTAGCAGTGAACCAACTAAGTTCATCGCTACGACTATAACGGCTGAAATCGTGATTGCAATAATCAAATTATATAAATCAGCTTTTATGCCTGTTGCCTTGGCGAAAGATTCGTCGAATGTGACCGAAAAAATCTTATTATAAAACAAAAGGAAAATTATAATTACAAGAGCCGACAAAATCAAGCTTGTTATGACATCTATCGGTGTTAGCGTTAAGATTGACGTCGAGCCAAACAAGGTCACGCAGACATCCCCTGCTAAGTTTGACGAAACAGAGAAGACATTCATAAGCAAATAGCCAACCGCAAGCGAGCCAACAGACATCATGGCAATAGCAGCGTCACCGTTGATTTTTGCATTTTGCCCAATTCTGAGCAATAAAACCGCACTGAGCGCAGTTACTGGAAAAACTAAAATTTCGTGATTTGTTAAATCCAAAACCGAAGCTATTGCAATTGCTCCGAAAGCGATATGGGAAAGCCCGTCGCCTATGTATGAAAGTCTTTTCAAAACCAAGGTTGCGCCGAGTAGTGACGAACAAAAGGCGATTAAAATTCCGACAATAAAAGCATATATCACAAAAGGGTAAGCCAGATATTGTAAAAGTGTGTCTAACATTCATCCTGTCCTTTCGCATATGCTTGTGTGGTTGTAAAGTTTACAGCACCATTGTTTAAACTCAAAATATAGCTAGAATCAGAAATCACTTCGCTTAGTTCATGAGTTATCATAATTATAGTAACACCCTCGTTGTTTAGGTTTTTTATAAGTTTATAAAAATCTGCTGTAGTTGAAACATCAAGACCAGCCGTGGGTTCATCAAGTAGCAAGACTTTGCTTGTGGCGCATAATGCCCTTGCTAGTAAAACTCTTTGCTGTTGACCGCCTGACAACTCGCTGTAACTTCTTTTTCTAAGATTTGAAATATTAAGCTTTTCAAGCATTTCAAGGGCGAGTTTTTTCTCGGCTTTATTATAAAACGGTCTTAAACCTATTTTATTCAAGCACCCCGAAATCACAATTTCATAAACAGATGCAGGGAAATCTTTCTGCACCTGAGTTTGCTGTGGCAGATATCCAACATCTACAGGGGACAAATTTTCACCCATGCTTATAGTACCCTCGACAGGGGGAAGAAGTCCTAATATAGTTTTAATCAGGGTGCTTTTTCCAGCTCCGTTTTCCCCAACAACACAGACATAAGCACCCTCTGGAATGGTTAAATTAATGTCTTTGTGCAGGGGAATATTATTATATCCCACGGAGAGATTTTTACAGATAATTTCCATTAAATATCCTTTCGCAACATTTGGAAAATCTTTAATTATTTCACAAGTGCAAGCTTTAAAGTTTCTAAATTTTCGCTCATGTAGTCATAGTATGAAGCACCAGCGTCTATATCCGCTTGAGTTATAGATTGCATGGAGTTTAAAACCAAGGTTTCAGCATCTTTGCCATCTGAATTGCTGTTTATAGTTTCTGCAAGTTCAGTCAAACCATTGTCGGTGATTAGCAAAGTATTCACTTCAAGTTCATTCACTTTTTCGGTTAGGAAAGTGATGGTTTCAAACGATGCCTCAGTTTCAGCAGAGCAACCTTGGAAGGCTGCGTAGTAGTTTATATCATAGTCCATCATCATGTATAAGAATGGAAATCTATCTGCAAAGACTAGAGTATCTCTTTCCGCTACGGCAATCACCGCTTCAAATTCGACGTCCAATGCCTCTAAGGTCGCTGTGTAAGCCTCAGTGTTTGCGGAAAAAGTTTCGGCATTTTCAGGGTCTATTTCTGAAAGTGTATCGCTTATAATTTCACAAGATTCGATTGCGTTATTCAGCGACAACCAAACATGTTCGTCATCGTGAGCAGCGTGAGTTTCTTCCTCATGAGCATGGTCGTCATGGTCGTGGTCATGGTCGTCATGGTCGTGATCGTGGTCGTCATGGTCGTGATCGTGGTCGTGGTCGTGGTCGTGTTCATCATGGTCGTGGGCATGTTCTGTATCAATTTGCATACCTTCAACCGCAACTTCACTTTGCACTACATCGCCCAAACTTTCCATAATATTAATCGCTCTGAAATTTTCATTTGTGCTTGTCGAAATTGCATCAGCCATCCAGTCTTGTGACGGCCCACCATTGTATATAAGTAAATCAGCTTCGCCTATAGTTATAATGTCCTCAACACTTGGCTCATAGCTGTGCAGGTCAACACCATTGTCCATAAGCAAGGTAATTTCAAAATTATCGGCTTCGTCGCCTAATATATTCATAAGCCAATCATATTCAGGAAAAGCTGTGGCAACTATGCTCGTTTTACCTGTATCGTCGGGGTTTTTTTCTTGTTCTGTTGCCTCTTCTGCTGTTCCACAAGCTGCTAATAACAGCACGCTTGAAAGTGTAATTGCTCCAAAAATTGATCTTTTCATATGTTCTCCTTGTTGTTAATGAGTAAACTAAATTATAGATTGTATTTTATAGTTTGTCAATGCTAACTTTGTAAATTTTTGTTTCATTCCGCCCTCAACAGGCATAAAAGCTATTTACTTTATTTTTTTATTATGCTAAAATTATTATAAATCTAAACTAAAACTCTTTATAAAAAGGTGAAAATGAAATGAACTTTGATAAAATCGCTAAAATTTTAAGGCATTTTAAATGGGAGTTGCGTTCTGTCTGGATTTATTTATTGTGCCTGTTAATTGTGTATTTGCTTAACTCATAAAGCGCCCTTCGGGGGAAGATTTTCGTTACGGCGAAAAGAAACGCCCCTCAGGGGGGATTTTCGCTTCGGCGAAAAGAACGGAGAATTTTTTGTTGCGACAAAAAAGAAAACGCGCTCCGCTGGG
>CAYJOS010000039.1:0-16812 GCA_964371875.1 uncultured Oscillospiraceae bacterium
TACATGGTATTATCAATTCTAAACACGGGCATTTTTTGTCTAGCCCAGATTTATGATTTGCAATTCCATTTTATCATGCTGATATTTTTGTTCATGCTAACTTTTGAATTCAAGTTAGTTTCGAAAACTGATTTCGTGCAAGTTTTTTGCGGAGCGTCTATATTTGTACTACATATTGCCGCATTAATTACACCAATTATTGCCATTACAAGCAATGTGGTTCAAATGCCACCCAAAGACCTTACCAATATGACAAATTACGACAATATTATAATTATAATTTCATGTATTGTGCTGATTTTCGCCCATCAGGTTGTTAGAAAATATATTGACAGCACCTCTATACAAAGGGTTACTGTTAAAAGTCGACATTCAATAATACTACTTATTTCGATTTTCCCTGTCGTTAGCTTACAACTTACCAATATAAGTTTAATGCTCACTGATCAATTGTATACAGCTCAAATATATCTTTCACTGGTGATATCTCTAACTTCACTGTTTATTTTCTACCTGTTCTTTTTATATTCAATCAACCTTATAGATGCAAGCCTTTACAAGAGATATTCCGACCAAGTTAAGAGCGAGCAAGAAAAAATATTGCACAAAAAAGACAGCCTTGTTACCAAAATCGAAAAAGACGACCTCACCGGTGTGTTTAATCGCAGATATGCCATGTCTGCCCTCGAGAATTTATGCGAGGACCAAAGTGGGGATATTTTCCATGTTCTTTTTGTTGATATAAATGCCCTAAAATATACCAACGATACTTTTGGGCATAAAGCCGGTGATAGGCTGATATTGAAAATAGCCCAAGCGATTTTAGATTCTGTTCGTGAAGATGATATAGTTGCGAGGATTGGCGGCGATGAATTTTTAGTTATTCTCACCGATGTTCAAGGCGAAGACTGTTGCAGTGTTATTGATAGAATTATGGAAAATATTAAAATCCAAGACCAAAGCGAAGAATTTTTAGTTTCTTCAAGTATAGGCTTTGTTTCTGTTGATAACGAGGTGAAAAAACTGGGAGTTAGCTACATTCTTTCTGTCGCTGACATGAATATGAGAAAAAATAAAGAAGAATTTTACAAAAAAATGGAGGGGAATGTTTTATGATGACTTTGTTATCTGTTTTATTTGTTGTGTCATTTATAGGTTATCACTATACATTTTTTTCCTATTGTGCGTACATATTCAACACAAATAAACTACCGATTTACCACGGAATAATATGTGGTGCGGTTAACCTTTGCGGTTGGGCAATTTATGTGTTTTTCGTGCCAATTCAGCTCGAACCTGTCATGCTTATAGTGTGTGCAATCATTCTAGTTATTGAAACAAAAATTGTGTTTAAAACCGACATAATTCAAACGCTTTTCACCGCTGTAACCTTTACAATCAACCTATTTGCAAAGAGAATAGCAGTGCTGGCAACAATTGCATTGTTTACGCATGAAGCAACAATCGTAGACGCTGTTGCATCGACAGAGCTTTCACTTATTGCATCCATAGCATGTTTTACGGTTTCGATCTCAACCATCACTTTTGCAAGAACAAAAATTTCAAGAAATTCACTTGATACAATTTTGGCGGACAATAAAAATCTCACATTTTTAACGACAGCATTTTCCATTGTTTTCTTTACATTATTTACATTTTTGCTCACAATCGGTATTGACATTGGTGGCAACGAATTGCTATATCATTATGTGGTTTTAGGCTTTGTTTCTATAACAGCATTTGCAATTTTCATAGTGTTTGCACATAACCTAGCAGAGCTTAGAATTTCAACCGAAACGTACAAAAAACTCAGCCAAAAAAATTCTGAAGACTTGGAAAGATTGAAGGACTTAGAGCAAGAAGCCATAAAAGACAACCTAACAGGGCTTTACACAAGAGATTTTGCGGACACAACCGCAAAGAAAATCGTCGAAGAAAGTAGTTCCGCTTTCGTAGCATTCATCGACCTCGACGGCTTAAAAACTGTTAACGATATATATGGTCATGAAGAAGGCGATTTTTATATAAAATCTGTTGCTGATATTTTGAAAAATTATTTTAGAGACGAATCAGTTTGCCGTTATGGTGGTGATGAAATGCTAGTTATTGGTAAATACAACACCGAGGATGAAGTTACCAAAAAACTTGTTTGGTGTTACAAAGCCGTTTTGGACATTTCAACAAAGCATAAAAAGAACTATTCGACCTCAATCAGTTATGGTTCGGCGTTTAAACACTTGCACGAAACTATTTCTTCGGACGAGCTAATTGCCATCGCCGACACACGTATGTATGAAATCAAAAAAAGTAATAAAAAGCACCGAAAAGTTGTTTCTGTGCGAGCAAATAGCAATTAAGCCCTAAAAAATGCTTGAAATATTGGCATAAATTAATCCCCAAGTAGGAAAATTCTACTTGGGGAAAATTTTTTCATATTACTTACAGCTATTTTCTCTGTCAATCATATAGTTTAAAATCATTTTTATTGTAATCAATCAAACCGTCTTTTTTCATTTTTGACAACTCATTTGACAAGGCACTTCTATCTGCACACAAAAAATTTGCAAGCTCTTCTCTGTTCATGCTTATGGTAAAATGTTTGCGCCCCATGCTTTCATAATGAAAATAAGTCAAAATTTTGTCACGCAAGGTGCGTTTTGAAATTATATCAATTCTGCGATTTAAATACAGGCTTTTCCTTGCTATAATTTTGAGCATATTGGAAATTAATTTATGGTGAAAAGCACAGGATGAACTACAAGTCGTAACAATTTTTCTATAGTCAATGAACAAAACCACGCTTTCGCTTGCCGACACAATATTTACAGGACTGCGAAAAATTTCGGCACAGGCAAAAACCTCGGCAAACATATCGCCCTCGGTGACTTCAGCAATCACAACTTCATTTCCATCATAATCTGAGTTAATAATTTTCACAGCACCTTTGAGAACAATTCCAACGAAATTCACGGTGTCCCCCTCGTATAAAATATTCTCATTTTTGCTATATTTTTTCTCGTATGAGCCCATACAAGAGAACATAGCAGATAAATTTTCGGCAGTTATTCCAGTAAATAGTTTATTATCGGAAATATTGTCATAATTATTTTTCATGAAAAACCCCTTTTGTTGTCTAGACAACGGATTATTTGCTTTCATTATACTATAATATAATAAAAGTAGTCAAGTAAACTAAAAACAATTTTTATAGACATGGTGTAACATACTAACACCTAGAATGGAGAAAAAATGAACAAAAAATCAATAATTATAGACGAAGAAAAATGCATAGGATGTGGTCTATGTGCCAACGCGTGCAAGCAAAGTGCCATTGAAATGGTGGACGGGAAAGCCAAGGTAACACGTGAAGATTATTGCGACGGAATTGGAAATTGCTTGCCCGTATGTCCTGTAAATGCAATTAGTTTTTCTGACAAAAAAGTTGCGGAAAAGGTCGAAAAAACTCTACCATGTGGTTGCCCAAGTACCAATTCAAAAGAACTGAAAAGAGAGGTCGTAGCCGAGAAAAATGTCGTAGAAAAAGTAAATTCCGAGCTTCGACAATGGCCTGTACAAATCAAACTTGTGCCTGAAAATGCAGCATATTTCAACAATTCTCACCTATTAATTGCAGCAGATTGCACAGCTTATGCCTATGCAAATTTCCATAATGAGTTCATGAGAAATAAAGTTACTTTAATCGGTTGCCCAAAACTCGATATGGGTGATTACACCGAAAAACTCACAAAAATTATCGCTAATAACAATATAAAAAGTGTCACAGTTGCACGCATGGAAGTTCCATGTTGCGGCGGTATTGAAAACGCAACTGTTAACGCACTAAAAGCCAGCGGAAAATTTTTACCATGGCAAGTTGTCACAATATCTACAGATGGTTTGATATTAGAAAATTAATAAAATTAAATAAAAAATCCGTCCAAATTCGGACGGATTTTTGTGTAATTTCATCTAAATTGTCTAAAAACAGATAACAATACTGGCTATTATATACCCATTATTATTTCTTCCAACTCAGCCCTTGTCGTAACAGGAGTAAAAATCACCCCATCTAAGCTACAAATCAAGCCATCAGAGTCCACCCAGATATCGACCACTCCCCTGTCAGGCACTTCCACGCTGTAGTCAGGAGCAGTGTCAGGTGGCAAATTTCCCTTTCCAATGTATGAAAGTGATGTTAAAACCAGTTTTATTGTCTCTGCATCTGTAATATTTTGGGTTTCATTTTTTGATGCAATAAATATTTTCAACTCCAAAATATCCTTCGCGGTTGTTAAGAAATTATCCACATAAAGGGAATCGTCACCCTCCTCAGCTGGAACGGCGGCAGGTGCAATTTCTTGCATTTCGTTAACAGTAACAGCAGCTTTGTCGGTTTCAGCTTCGGTTTCTTCAATAACCATAGCTGCGTCGTCTTGCATCATGCCATCAACACTCCGATCCATGCCAGCTTTTTCTTCTGGTGCGGCAGCATAAAGTGCAATCTCGCCACCGCTTGCTCCGCCCTCTTCCATGATTTCCATGGGTGCGTCGCTAGTGTGCCCATACGTCGCCGTCACTTGACTTTCTTCATTTCCCATATTTGGCAAATGCAATGCCATAATAATAGCAATTGATGCCGCTAAACCACCTAAGGAAATGACTTTAAATGGTATTATTTTCTTAGGTTTTGAAATATTTGACATAATTTTCTTGCTTAAACCTTCAGGCACAGCTAGTTGTGCGCTTAAATCAGTTGAAATTGCCTCAAAAGCACTTTGCACCGAAGCGCAGGACGGGCAAATTTCAAGGTGATTTTGAAGTTCAAAAGTTTCAGAAGCACTAAGGTCTCCATCGATTTTTCGACTTATCATGTCAATAAATTTTTCACAATTTTCCATGTCCCACACCTCCTTTACTCTTTTGACGATTTTGAATAGGAAAAGTTCCTATCTTCGCTTAAAATATTACATAATTTTTTTCTTGCCCTGAAAATTCTCGACTTTACAGTCCCAACTTCAACTCCAAGCTCGCTTGAAATTTCATCGTAGCTCATATCTCCCAGCTCACGTAATAGCAAAATTTCACGCATTTCGTCAGGAAGTCGTGAAATTCCACGCTGAATTGCTTGTTTGAGTTCTTTTTTTTCAAGTTCATTTTCAGGCGAAAATCGCTCATCGGCAATCTCCGTGGCGACCTCTTCATCTTCATCATTAACAAAATAGTTCAATGAAATCGTCTTTTTATTTCGTCGAGAACGCAAAAAATCCAAACAAATATTTGTAGTAAGTCTATAAAGCCAAACCGAAAATTTGCTGTCAAAACGAAAACTTGCAAGTGATTTATAAGCTTTCACAAAAGCTTCCTGCGTCAAATCTTCGGCATCCTCTTCGTTCCCCACCATTCTATATGCCAAATTGTACACCGTACGCTGGTGTGCAATTACTAATTTTTCAAAATCGTTAGAGTTACCGCCCAGAACACTTTTTATTATGTTTTTTTCTTCGATTTGTTCCATTTTTTCACCTCAATTCCCGCTTTATCCCCTCGGCAATTCGTCTTATATCCTCAATTGTTTCAATTTTTACTATTTCTTTCCTGAAATATCCAGAATGTGGAACTCCCTTTAAATACCAACCGAATTGTTTTCTTGATTCTAAACAGGTCACACGCTCGCCTTTCAGTTCACATGATAGCTCAAATTGCTGTAAAGCGATGTCAATTCTCTCTCTCAGGGGCGGAAGTTCGGGGACAATTCCCGTTTCTAAAAATGTGTTCGCTCTATGAAAAAGAAAGGGATTTCCAAACGCACCTCTTCCAATCATTGCCAAATCACAGCCTGTATAGTCCAAAATCCGCTTTCCATCTTCGGGTTCAAAGACGTCCCCATTGGCAATAACAGGAATTTTCACAGCCTTTTTGACCTCTCGAATGATGTCCCAATCGGCAACTCCAGTGTACATTTGAACTCTAGTTCTGCCGTGCACAGCAATGGCAGACGCCCCAGCCTTTTCTGCATTTTGTGCAAATTCAACAGCATTAACATTGCCTTTGTCCCATCCTTTGCGGAATTTGACGGTAACTGGAACATTCACAGCTTCTTTCACAGCTGAAATTACATCAAAAGCTCGTGGTAAATCCTTCATGAGAGCAGAACCTTCGCCGTTATTTACAATTTTTCCCACAGGACAACCCATGTTAATATCTATCATTTGTGCTCCAGAAATATCCAGAGCTATTTTAGCACCTTTGCCCATAAATTCTGGGTCAGAACCAAAAATTTGAGCTGCAACAGGGTTTTCATTTTCATATAATTTCAACAAAGCTGGAGTCTTTTGGTCACCATAGCATAGTGCTTTTGCACTAACCATTTCGGTCACTGTATAAGCCGCACCTTGATCGCTACACACTTTTCTAAATCCAACATCTGTAAATCCAGCCATTGGTGCAAGGGCAAAATTGCCATTTATTTCTATGTTTCCAATTTTAATCATATTGTAATTTCAAGTCCTACAGGGCAGTGGTCAGAACCCATAATTTCAGGGCAAATGAAGGCGTTTTCAATCTTGTCAGCGATGCGATTTGAGCACAAAAAGTAGTCAATACGCCAGCCCGAGTTGTTCGTACGGGCGTTTCCGCGATAGCTCCACCATGAGTATGCGCCGACGGTGTCAGGATAGAGTTTTCTAAATGTATCTGTGAAACCGCTCTCCAAAAGTTCGCCAAATTTTCCACGTTCTTCATCGGAAAAACCAGCGCTTCCCCTGTTAGTTTTTGGATTTTTAAGGTCAATTTCATTGTGTGCAACGTTCAAATCACCACAAATAATTACAGGTTTTTTCTTGTCCAATTCCATTAAATGGCTGCGGAATGCATCTTCCCAGCTCATACGATAATCAATTCTCTTCAGCCCGTCCTGAGCGTTGGGTGTGTAGACTCCTACAAAGTAGAAATCATCAAATTCAAGGGTCAAAACACGCCCTTCCGTGTCGTGCTCTGCAATGCCTAAATTCCTCTGCACGCTAAGTGGAGTTTTTCTAGTAAAAACCGCAGTTCCGGAGTAACCTTTTTTCTCGGCATAGCACCAAAACTGTTCGTATCCTTCAAAATTTATATCAATTTGACCTTCTTGTAGTTTTGTTTCTTGAACACAGAAAATATCGGCATTTAGGTTAAAAAATGACTCTTCAAAGCCTTTTTTGACCACTGCACGTAAACCATTAACATTCCATGAAATCATTTTCATTCTTTATTACCTCCAAAAACAGCAACACATCGGTTTATTTTTACGCCTAAATTATGGAATTTTGTTTCGTAATCAGTCATAACTCCGCACTCGCCGTTTTCATGCAAATCTCTTGTCACTTCCGACAAAATCCACCCACTTTTTTCGAACGATTTTACTGAATATTCAAACAACGGGGAGTTGTCGGTTTTGAAGTGAATTTCACCATCAGACTTAAGCACTTTTGTATAAATCTCCAAGAAATTTGGCGATGTTAAACGACGTTTTGCATCACGAGTTTTAGGCCATGGATCGCAAAAATTTATATAAATTCTGGAAATTTCACCCTGCTCAAACATGTCTGTTAGATTTGTTGCATCTCCGCAAATATATTGTACATTTTCTAACTTTTCGTCGACAGTTCGTTCCATGGCGATTACCAATGCGTCGGCAACTTTTTCAATTGCGACAAGCAGTGCGTCCTCATTTTCTCTGGCAGTTCCAACGGTAAATCTGCCCTTTCCGCATCCAATTTCAAGATGAAGTTCTTTATATTTATTCTCATCATCAAGCCATTTCCCTTTTTTATCCATGGGATTTTTTGTATGAACTGCTGCACAGCGTTCCATTCTTGGCTCAAGATTTGGTTTTTTTCTCATTCTCATAGTTTCACGCTCCTAAATTATAGAATACCACATTTTTTATAAGATTTCAACAAAAATCAAGCCCACCAATAAAAATTGATGGGCATTTTTTAGCAAGCAGACTCTGACATTTTTGCTGCAACTGCATTTGAAAGCATCAATTTCAGTCTGTTTTCTTGGTTAATTTTGGTAGCACCAGGGTCATAATCAACCGCAACAATATTTACATTAGGATGATTTTCTTTAATCGGCTTCATCATCCCCTTGCCAACAATATGGTTAGGCAGACAACCAAAAGGCTGTGTGCAGACAATATTTTGTACATTTTGCTCAATAAGTTCAAGCATTTCGGCTGTCAACAACCAGCCTTCGCCCATCTTCGCACCTGTGCTAACATACCCTTTAGTGAGTGAAACTGTGTGCGCAAATGGTGCAGGTGGTCGGAAAAATCCGTGATTTTTAACAGCATTTATTAAATCCAATTGTTTGCTTTCCATAAAATTATAAATAATTTTGGAGATTATTGACTTTTTCTTAAATCTGTCGTACAACTTTCCATCAACCACATTATTATAAACGCAGTACATGCAGAAGTCAAAAAGTCCAGCCATTACGACTTCCGCACCCTCATTATGCAAAAATTCTTCGAGGTCGTTGTTGCCTAGCGGTGAGAATTTTACAAAAATCTCGCCCACTATGCCCACTCTAACTTTGTCAGTTTTTAACATAGGAATTTGTGCAAAATCATCAAGAATTCTATTGTAATTTCGTCGAATTTCAATATAACTAATTCTTTTATTTGCCAATTGATTACTCAATTTTTCCGTCCAATATGACACCATTTTTTCAGTATCGCCTTCATGAATTTCGTAAGGTTTGCACTGATTTCGTAGCATCATCAATAAATCTCCGCATAAAACCGAGTATAGCATGGAATGCATCATTGGTTTTGTGATTTTGAAACCAGGTTGTTTTTCCAAACCGCTAACATTGAATGAGAGCACCGGAACATCTTCAAAGCCTGCTTTTTGCAGAGCTTTTCTAAGTAATGCGATGTAGTTTGAAGCACGGCAACCTCCACCCGTCTGTGATAGCAAAAGTGCAACTTTTTTGGGGTCGAGCCCACTATTGTTGATCGCATCTATCAATTGTCCAATGACCAAAAGAGCAGGATAACACGTGTCATTATGCACATATTTCAAGCCACATTCTTTTACACTATTAGAAGAATTGTCTAAAAGCAAAACCTTGTACCCATTCGCTTTTAGTAAAGTTTCCAAAAATTTAAAATGAATTGGCAACATAGTTGGCATAAATATTGTATATTCACTTTTCATTTCTTTTGTAAAAACTGCAATATTTTGCACTCTAAACCACCTTTTCCGCGTCGATAGCACCCAACAAACTTCTTAATCTGATTGTTACGGCACCTAAATTTGTAATTTCGTCTATCTTTATTTGTGTGTATAATCTATCATTTTTTTCCAAAATTGAACGAACTTCATCGGTTGTTACTGCGTCAACTCCACAACCAAATGATACTAATTGCACTAATTCTACATTAGTTTTTTGTGAAATATACTCAGCAGCAGCATATAATCTAGCGTGATATGTCCACTGGTTCATGACGGCAATGTCAGTTTTACCATTTAATGGAATACTATCCTCACTCACAACTGCAAAGCCAAGTGTTGTTATTAATTTATCAATTCCGTGACAGATTTCGGGGTCGATATGGTATGGTCTTCCAATTAGCATCATTACTTTTTGGTCATTCTCATCAGCTAATTTCAAGGTTTTTTCGCCTTCACTTCTAATATCTTCCATCCATAATTTGTAAGCTAAAAATCCACTTTTTACTGCATTTTGTACAGTTTTTCGAGATATATTCATAGAAAAAGTGGAATTTATAAGCTTATGTAGTTCTTTTGCAAGCGCTTTTTCACTGTTTATGTCGAGGTAGGGATATAAGAATTTTGTACGCTTCAAGTTATCAATATTATGGTATAAAAGCTCTGAATAATATGCGACAACAGGGCAATTGTAGCAGTTATCCGAAGCTCCCTCATCAATATTATACGTCAAGCAAGGGTAGAAAATTGCGTCAACCTCACGTGCAATCAGCTCTTCAATATGCCCGTGCATGAGCTTCGCCGGATAGCAAGCGGTGTCGCTCGGGATGGAGTATTGCCCCGCCGAATATAGTTCCCTTGTGGAAAATCCTGACAAGACTACATGGAAGCCTAAACTGTCAAAAATACTCTGCCATAGCGGCGCAAGTTCATACATTCCTAGCGCAAGCGGTATGCCGATTGTCTTTGCATTCTTTTTATTGTCAGAAATTTCTTCAATTTTTTTACGCTTAAATTCATATATATTAGGCAAAACTGGGGTATTTTTCTTAATTCCAGCACCTTTTTCACACTTATTTCCAGATATGTATTTTGCCCCATCTGAAAAGGTATTTATTGTCAAACGACAATTATTGGTACATGCATTACAAGACGAAGCCTTGGTTGTGTGGCTGAATTTTTCCAATTCCAAGGCTGTCAAAACCGTCGATTTTTCAGTCAAATTTTTCCTTGCGTACAACGCCGCTCCGAAAGCACCCATCAGCCCAGCTAGTGTTGGTCTGACGACATCTCTGCCGATTTCCATTTCAAAACTTCTCAAGACCGCATCGTTATAAAACGTTCCGCCTTGAACGACTATTTCTTCACCAAGCTCGCTGGCAGAATTGGCACGAATTACCTTATAAAGGGCATTTTTTACAATACTGACTGACAAACCAGCTGAAATATCTTCAACTCCAGCCCCATCTTTTTGTGCTTGTTTCACAGAAGAGTTCATAAAAACTGTGCAACGTGAACCAAGATCAACAGGATTTTTTGCAAAAAGTGCCTTTGTGGAAAACTCTTCAATTTCATGACCCATGGACTTCGCAAAGGTCTCTATAAACGACCCACAACCCGATGAACACGCCTCGTTAAGCATAATATTGTCAATTGCGTTGTTGCGAATTTTAAAACATTTAATATCTTGACCGCCAATGTCAAGAATAAACTCGACATTCGGACTAAAGTGCGACGCAGCTGTGTAATGCGCCATGGTTTCGACCAATCCATGGTCGATGTGGAACGCATGTTTCACCAGTTCTTCGCCGTAGCCCGTGATTGCGCTCCCTCTCAGGATAATTTTGTCAGAACAAATTTCTCTTAAATGCTTAAGTTGTTCTAAGACTATTTCAACAGGATTGCCCTTATTTGAGCTATAAAATGAATAAAGAAGTTCACATTTTTCAGTCAAAAGTACCAATTTTGTGGTTGTTGAACCACAATCTATGCCCAAAAATGCGTTTCCTGTATAAGTATCAATGTCAATTTGTGGAACTGCATGTGAGGAATGACGTTTTTTAAATTCCACATATTCACTCTCATTTTTGAAAAGCGGAGGCAAAGTCGCCGTCTCACTTTTTTCGTTTGCAGAGCGTTCAATTGCCGAAATAAGTTCAGAATATTCAACTTCATTTGCCTGTTTTGCAGCATAAAATACAGCACCTAATGCAACTGCAAATCGACCATATTCTGGAAAAATAGTGTTCTCAGGGGCTAGATTTAAGCTTTCGGCAAAACTTTTCCTCAGCCCTTTACAGTAGTGAAGTGGACCACCCAAAAACATAACTTTTCCGCCGATTTGTCTGCCCTGAGCGAGCCCTGCAATCGTCTGATTAACAACCGCTTTGTAAATACTGGCGGCGATATCGGCTTTGCCTGCACCTTGATTTAGCAAGGGTTGAATGTCAGTTTTTGCAAAAACTCCACAACGTGATGCTATAGGATATAAACGTTCAGCTTTTAATGATAATTCATCCATTTCTTCATTTGAAATGTTCATTAACGTCGCCATTTGATCTATAAAAGCGCCTGTTCCGCCAGCGCAAGAGCCATTCATCCGCTCTTCTGTTCCGCCAGTGAGGAACAAAACTTTTGCATCTTCGCCACCAAGTTCTATGACCGCATCGGTGCTTGGTTCAATCGCTCTAACTGCTTCGCCAGTCGCAAAAACTTCCTGAACAAAGGGAATATTGGCACTTTTTGCCATTCCAAAGCCAGCAGAACCAGAAATCGCCATTTTAATCAGGCGACCGTCCATTAAATTTTCCAATCGCTGTAAAATTTCTAATGTTTTCTGACGGACTTGCGACATATGTCGTTCATAGCACTCAAAAATTATTTCATCGCCGTCAACTAATACAGCTTTTGCGGTCGTTGAGCCGATGTCAATCCCAAGATAAAGGTATTCTCTATTTGTAATTCCGTTAATTTTCATAAAATTTCCTTAAATTTAAACAATAAAACTAGTCATTATACAACAAAAGTGAAAACCACATGACCATATTTGAGCCGTAAATAAACTCAATTCCAAATTTTTCAGCAATATCAGTCACCAAAATGCAGTGGCTTTCTATGCAAGGGAACATGTGTTCAGGGTAGCGACATGGTTCGTCTGGGTATGTACATTTCTCGCAATAGGCACATGCTTCTGTGGAAAGTACATAAGTTTCTATCCCCATTTCCGTCATTATGCCCTTAACTTCCCTTGTGATATCTTCGTGGTCACCACGAGTCGCAAGGGTTTCATCGATATTTGCAATGTCACTGACCTCAACGATAGTCGAAATTAAAACGCCATCTTTAAATTTTAGGCACTTCGACTGACATTCTTCCATGCTTCCAACACCTGGAGGACATGCCCAAGTTTTTCCATACATTGGACATTCACTTTCGCAAATTGTTCGTATTCTATCAGCAAAAATCAGCTCGTCCGTTTTGAAAAATTCAAACTGGTAAAGAGGTAATTCAGAAATTTTTTCAATAAATAGCTCCCTGTTCATATGACACCCCACAATATTTTTTCACTTATACATTATAAATAGAAAATGCTCAAAAGTCAAACACAATAGCTACCAGTATTTTAAGAATTTGTAAAGCTTTTTTATCTAACTTGTTTAATTTTAGGATATATGCTAAAATAATAGGGACAAATTTAGTTAAATAGATAGGATTTTAATGTGAAAAAAATAACAAATCGAAAAAAAATCGTGCTTACAGGTGCCATTTTGTCGCTCGCTCTCGTATCTGCTGTTGCACTTAATCCAATGATGAAAACGGTTTTTTATACAGTTTCCAATGAAAAAATTCAAGCATCTTTGCGAATTGCTTTGATTACCGATTTACATTCATGCAAATATGGCGACGAGCAAAAAAGCTTAATAAATGCTGTTGTGGAGCAAAAACCAGATGTTGTTCTATACTCGGGCGACATCTTAGATGATGACATTTCTTACGAAAATGGCTTAATTGTTTTAGAAGAATTAGCCAAAATTTATCCTAGTTACTATGTTTCGGGTAATCATGAATATTGGTCTGGAGAAATCGGAGAAATTAAAAGTAAAATTGAAGAATTGGGTGTTACAGTGCTTGAGGGAGAGAGTCAAATTTTTACAGTTGGCGATGTTTCTATTAACATTAGCGGTGTAGATGACCCTACTTACCTCAGCGCTGAAGCCTTTAGTGAGCAGTTGAAAACCGCTTCGGACTCGACTGACAAGGAACTTTTTACTGTGCTTTTGTCGCATAGACCTGAACTTTTTGAAAGCTATTTGAACTATGATTTTGATTTGATTTTGGCAGGACATGCCCACGGTGGACAATGGCGAATTCCTGGAATTTTGAACGGTGTTTTAGCGCCAAACCAAGGACTTTTTCCCGAATATGCAGGCGGAAGATATGACACCGAGGACAAAACCATGATAGTCAGCAGAGGTCTTGCAAGGGAAACAACATTTGTGCCCAGAATTTTTAATAGACCTGAATTGGTAGTTATTGATTTAGAACCGAAATAGTTTAAAAAACCGCAAAATCTAAACATTTTTGTTTAAATTTTGCGGTTTTCTATTACATATTTTCGACTGGAATTATAATTACATCACAATTTTCAGAATTATATTTCTCAATTAGTTCTGTTGTTGATGCATATTTTTTTGCTAATTTCCATAAATTTATGTCATCAATTTTAGGTATAACAACTATAGATGGTTTGTCGCACCTACACTCACTTTCCTCTAACTCTAAGGACTTAACCATGGAAATTTCCACAAAATCTGACTTAATAATTTCCGCCTCATATGGTATTCTGAGGTCAATTCCTTCCCCTGCCGCCACTGCATAAATTTCTCCTAAACAAAATTCAATCACATAGTTTTCTGCACAAATCTCTGTATCAATAAAGAATTTTTGCTCTTCTTCTAGACTGTAAATTTTGCCATCCGCACTCATATAAATCATACTTAAAACAATATTCGCATTTATTGCACCTATATCTGAAACCGTAGTTTTCGACATGGCTTTAACGCATATTATCTCCGAAACCTGTCTTTCAACCTGCAAAGTACACCTGAACGTATCTCGCAAAGTTTCGCTCTCTCTGCTTTTAGCTAATGTGATTTTTTCATCTATAATAGAGTAGCTTTCGCGATTGCAATACGCATCTTCCACATATGACACTTCAACATTTTCACTAATTATCACTTGCGCTAGAAGGTTAATTTCAGTCGTAATTACCTGTTTTCCTGTTTCGTGTTCTTCAATTTTAAATTCACTTCCAGTCATACAAAGCACAATTTCGGGACAAATTTTTTCTTCATATTTGGATATTTCTATAATTTGGGAAAAATTGTGAGAGGTTGTGAAGCTAATCGGCAATCTCGTTCCTCGTGGTCTTGCCATAATGTGCATTTGGATTTCGCCTTTGAAAATCAACTTGTTCCCCACAAATTTGAAATCATCGACTTTAGCAACACTGTCCGCACACAGAATTTGCTCGTAGCCTTCAGGCGATGGCGGTGGCGAAATTTCCTCTGATAGCGAAAATATTTTTTCTTTTACTTCTGTGAATATTGCACATTCTTCATAAGATTTCTTTACATGTAAACCTTTCACTTGTGGAATATTGCTTGTAATTTCTATTTCTTCCTCATTAAAACAGCGAACTGTCGCCCCCACTTCACTTTTCAATAAAACTTTTCTTGGATTTAACACCTTCACTTCTAGTGCAATAAGTTTGATTTTTGCAACAATATCAGTCATTGAATTTACATTTTCTGCTTCAAAATTTATAATGTAAGGGATATCATTACATATTTTTACTAACTCTTCCATTTCGCCATCACTGACATACAAAACTGTGCATTTCACAACACCTTCTACAGTAATTTTTCCATCATTTACCGTTTTTCCACCTATTAATATCTCGCCACAAGAGTAAACAACTCTCTCAATGTCTGGGTATGTGTCCGGCACAACATAATCGCACATCTCCTCAACACTTGCACATGCGTTAAAATTTTCACGTTTTAAAGTAATTTTCGTTTTTTCAGTCATAATTTCCATAAGCTTTCTCCTTGTTTTAGCTGTTTTGCACAGCAAATTATTGTTGTGTTTGATATCTAAGCTTATGAAAGGCATGTTCAATTTATTCACTAGTTTTTCCGCTTATCTTGCAAATCAATTTTGAAACCCATTTTGGAAACTTAATTACTATAATTTTCAAATTTACACCCCCTGTCAACATCTGTTAAGCCAAATTCCTGTCGCAATTAGAAGTATTGCCAGCATGAACCACCAAAATCCCACCGGCAACACCATCGCAAGCAAAATAAACACACCTGCTAACATTGAAAAACAACCTATCGAACGTGGTCTACCGTTAGTCGACCTAGGTTTTCTACATGGTTTTCGCATAAAAATACCGCCCTTTTCACAATGCATTGCTACATTATATGCAAAAGGCGGTGTTTTTGATTATATTTTTTGTTACTTATTGGGAATTTCCCATTCCTTTATCTCTTTAGCTTGCTCAAAAAGCCTTACATAGCTTGCGTGTCTTGACTTATCAATGACATCATCATTAACCGCTTCGAGGACAGCACAGCCTGGCTCTTTGACGTGAGCGCAGTCGTTAAACCGACATTTTCCAATAAATGGTCTAAATTCTCTGAATAAATACTGCATTTCTTCGTGTAAAATTGGGTCTTTTTTGCTAAATTCAAAAGATGCAAAGCCTGGTGTGTCCGCAATATATGTACAAGAGCCAAGGCAAAACAGCTCCACATGCCTTGTTGTATGCTTTCCTCTTCCCAGTTTTTTACTTACATCTCCGACTTTTAAATTGAATTCAGGTGCGATTACATTCAAAATACTGGATTTTCCAACACCCGAATTTCCTGTAAACGCACAGGTTTTTCCACGAATAATTTCCATCAATTCATCTTTACCCTCGCCAGTTTCAGCGCTGGTTCTGATGACCTTGTATCCTGTTTTGCTGTAAATATCAAACAATTTATTTCCAGGGTCAAGGTCAGTTTTATTGATGCAAATTAGCACTTCACAGCCTGCCCTCTCCGCAATCGCCGCAACTCTGTCTATTAAAAATGGGTCAGTTATGGGAATAACCCCCGACGCCATAATGATAAGCACGTCAACATTTGCAACAGCAGGCCTAATAAATGAATTTCTTCTGTCATATATTTTGGTGATTGTGCCGACTTTTCCGTCGGTAACAATCTCAACATCATCGCCAACAAGCGGACTGATGCCTTCCAGCCTAAATTTCCCTCTTGCGTGACATTCATATATTTCCTTGTCACAGCTCACATAGTAAAAGCCACTCAGTGCTTTTGAAATTACCCCCCTACTCATCGACTATCACTCCTCAGGCTCTGTTGTTGTATCTGGTTCAGGACCTTTGGATATCTGCAAATAAATGGGAGTATCCGCACTGACCTCATCGCCCTGTGGTGGACTTTGCCAAATTACAATTCCTACAGGCAAGTCGCTAAATTGTTCTGTGACCGTTCCGACTTCCAGTCCCCAGCTTTCGATTTTT
>CAYJOS010000040.1:0-16714 GCA_964371875.1 uncultured Oscillospiraceae bacterium
TGGAGCGAAGCTTGGGGACAAAAAGGCTCGCGAGCCTTTTTGTCTTCAAGCTGAAATCCGCTCAACGAGCGGATTTTTCTGTTTAAATATACTATAATACTAACTATCCATTAATTTCTCAAAATCATCAGAGGACATAGGTTTTGCGTAATAATAACCCTGAATTGCATAGCATTCAACCGTACGCAAAAATTCAACTTGGTCATCATACTCAATGCCTTCGGCAACGATTTTCGAACCAATACTGCTTATCAGCTGAATAATTCCTTCCAAAACAGTTTTTGCAGTATCTCTTTCTTCTTCCTCGGTGACAAAAAAGCTCCTGTCCAACTTGACAACATCAAAATTGAAGCTTTTAAGCATACCCAAAGAAGAATATCCCGAGCCAAAGTCGTCAATAGACACACTAAAACCAGCCTCGTGAAGCTCGCTTAACACTTGGTGTAAGATGTCAACATTGTCAATAATTGCAGTTTCAGTCAGCTCAATTTCAAGATATTTTGTAGGTGTATTGTGCTTTTTTGCAATAGTTGATAAACTATTAACAAATTTTGGGTTTTGAAGGTGTCGTCTAGAGAAGTTCGCAGAAATCGGCACGCAGGGCAAGCCTTGTTCAAGTCTTTTTGAAATTAGTTTACACGCCGACTCGAAAATATATTTATCAATAGTTGTAATAAACTCATTTTTTTCAAACAAGGGTATAAACTCGTTTGGATAAATCATCTTGCCATCGTCTTCAATCCAACGAACAAGAGCCTCAGCGCCGACAATTTCATTCTTTCGTGGGCAATATTTTGGTTGTAAGAACATTTTAAACTCTTCATGATGTAGAGAGTCTTCCATTTTATTGGTCAGTTCCGTCATGCGGAGCATATGGAGTTTGAATTTTTCGTCATAATCCCAAACCGCCCAGCCTGTTTTTGCACGGGCATAACTGTGGGCTATGCTTACTTTGATTATCATTTCATCAATGTCTTTTTCGTCAGGCTCTAAGAAATATCTTCCGTATCTGAAGTTAAAAAAGTGCTTTTCAACTTCAGGGATTTCAGTTTTTAGCGCGTCAATAAATCCGTGTCTAACTTTAAAAAATGCATCAACCTTGTCTCTCTCGGCGAAAACAAGCATTTCATCCGAGCCTGTTCTTGCGATTTGGAAAAATTCGCCATCAAGCGCATGTGCGATTTTAACAACTTGTTTTATGACTCTATCGCCAACATCAATGCCATAAACCTCATTTATGACTTTAAAATTGTCTATATCGCCTTTGATTAATACATATTTGCTTGCATTGAAATCACTTCGGCTTATAATCTCGTTCATGTCTAGTTTGAACTTTATAAGATTTGAAACACCTGTCAACTCGTCATAATATGCAACTTTTTCAATTTCTTCGACAGATTTTTTTCTTGCCCAAAGAATATAAAATATGAGAGCCGAAAAAGCCAAGAGCAAACAAACACTAATAACAATCATACCTGTTGTGATAGTGTCTGCACTTTCAGACATGGCACTTTCGGAAATTTCAAAAAACAAAGTCCAGTCTTCAATTCCCAAGGGAATGTATTCACCAAGTTTTCTGTCACCCATGATTGTGAAAGTGACATCTCCAGAGACAGAATTTGCAAAATCATTTAATATGGATTCATAAGTTTTCCCCTCTTCAAATGTTGCGGTTTGGAAATTTTCAAATGAAATGGGGAAAGGGTAGGTGTGGATTAAAATTTCTCCTTCGGAATTGACTATCATAGACGAGCCACGACTGTCAGTCGCATTCATCAGTAGCGACGCAAGTTCAATAACATTATATTCAGTAACAATAACACCTTGTACATGTCCGCCATAGTAAATAGGCGCGCTAAGTCCAAGGACAGAGTTTCCTGTATACTTAGAATCGTATACATTTGTCATGCTAATTTCACCAAGAGCTGCCTTAGAAAAAAATTCTTCCTTAGAAATATCGGCAATTTCTCCGGTTGATGTGATACCTTTACCGTAAATATCGGTTATTATTATTGTTTCGATTTCAAATTCTTTAGTCCAAATTTCCATTGTTCTGTCGAGAGTGCCGGGGTTATTGCCTATATAAGTGATAACGTCAACAATTCCCTTGACATTATCTTGCTTGTTTTCTATAATTAGGGCAATTGCACGGCTTTGCTCTTCTGCCATTTCTTCAAGCGATGACTTTGCGGAAGTTTCAAGTTCGTTGAATACTAGGTTATTAAACCAAATCATCGCAACGAGGTTTAAAACAACAATAATCAGCAAAATTATGATAATATTCACTTTTTTGTTTTTGTATTTTATCATATTCTTGCTCCATTTCAAAAATTAGCTTAAAAACTAATATGTAATATAATATTAATATCCATTGTAAGTATACTATAGAATTTTGTTATAGTCAATGAGCTGTTTAGGACTCTTATTGATTTTTTTTATCTGAAAGTGTATATATTTACGAGGGCATAGTTTTATTATGGTAAATGTCATAATCAATTAGTGACAAAAAAGCTTTATGTTTGAGTTGCTAAATGGTTAACAATGCAATATAATGGAATCACGAAAGGTTGATTTATTATGGTACCAATAAATGAAAAGAATAAAAATATCAATTCTCTTACCTATCGGCAAAAATTAATAATAAATATTTTAACAAAATTCACAGTTGGCAAGCCAATCACCATTTCGGCAATATCGGAAAAGCTTTCGCTAAGTTCCAGAACTGTGCTTCGTGAGATGGCGCAAGTTGAAAAATGGCTTACTGACAATGAATTTAATTTCGAGAGAAAACCAGGCGTTGGGCTGATTTTGCATAACAGCGAAACTGAAAGTGAAAGACTGCTCGGTTTACTTGAAAATGAAGAACACCATAATGAGTTCACAAAAGAACACAGGCGAGCAAAAATTTTAAGTGAACTTTTGCAAAATACAGAACCTGTTAAATCATATGCATTCACAATTGAATTTAAAATTTCAGAAACCACACTGCAAACAGATTTGGAATATATTTCAATATGGCTTTCAAATTATGGGCTAAACTTAATCAGACGCCAAGGTGTTGGAATTTATTTAGAGGGAAACGAAGTCGGATTTAGACAAGCTACCTCTCATGCTGTTTTTGAATTCACTCGTGAAGATGATATTTTACATATATTAAAAGACGACAAAACAGTAGACAAAAACCTGTTTTTCGGATTTATAGACCTTGAAGAGTTTAAAACTGTTTCTAACATCTTAAACCAAGCTCAACACAAATTCAGCATCAAATACGCAGACAATGCTTATATGTTTCTTGCAGTTAATATTGCGCTAGCAGTTAAAAGAATTAGGCTTTTGCACTTTGCGGAAATTGACAGAGAAAAGCTTATAACCTTGCGTTCTTATGATGAATTTGCTATTGCAGAATATATTTCGGATAGATTAGCCGAAATGTTTGGAATTAAAATTTCAGAAAATGAAACGGCATTCATCACCATGTATCTTATGAGCCAAAACATCGGAATTAAGGCAAGTGATGATAAACTAGATTTTAAAAATATAAACATGCGTATGCTTGCGCTAACGCTCATTTCAAATGTTGAAAAAGAGCTTTCAATAAATTTAGAGGACGATAAACTACTCGCAGAAGATTTGTGCAATCATATGGACAGCGTAATTTCAAGATTGTCGGTGGGTATTAAAATCAAAAACTACCAAATTAAAGAAATTAAGCAAACCTATCCTGATGTCTTCTTAGCTTGTGAAAATGCTTGTGAAATATTAAAACCGATTACAAATGCTACAGAAATCTCAGAATCTGAAGTTGCATTTATAGCAATGCACTTTTGCGCAGCGATTGAAAGAAAAATCAGCGCAACCAAAAAAATTAGAGTTGCTGTGGTTTGCCCGACAGGAATTAGTACCTCTAGGATGTTGGTGGCGAGCATAAAAAAAGACTTTCCGGAAATATTAGTAAGCGGTACACTTTCAGCAATCACACTAGACGTGGGACAGCTTAAAGACAGAAATATTGACCTTTTAATTTCTACTGTTGAACTTAAAATCGACTTTCCTTATGTAACTGTAAATCCAATTTTGTTGGAACAAGATAAGATTTTGATTAAAAATAAAATTAAAAATCTTGACACTAACAGAGAAAAACGGGAAGTAAATAGGGCGAGAGAACATAAATTCATACTCAAAAATGAGATAAATTATATAAGCGAGCTGGGAAAAGGCATACTGGATGTCAGCGAGAATTTTGCATTGACCACAGCCACTAAAGTTGCAAATAAGCTGGAACTGCTAAAAATCGCCTCAAGCTTATTTTCCGAAAAAGAAACCGAGGCAAACTTTGTTTTAACTTCGCTTGAACAGAGAGAAAAACTAGGAGAAACCTATATAAATGAGCTTAATATGCTATTTTTACACTGCAAAACAGAAGTCGTTGACACTTGCAGATTTGGATATATAAGACTAGAAACGGCTTTTAAAGAAGAGGAAAAAACCATTGACGGCGCTGTTGTTATGTTACTTTCAGGAAAAAATGAGAGGGCATATGCAGATATATTGAGTCAAATAAGTGGAGCATTTATTGAAAATCCAAACTTGGTTGACTTAGTAAAATATGAAAATATATCGGATATTTTATCAGAGCTCGATTTAATACTCGGTAAATTTTATAAACTATCCATCCTAAAACGTTTAGAATGGTAAAAAATGATATTTAAGAAATGGAGAGAAAAGAATGAAAAACAGTATTCAAAAATTTGGTAAATTTCTAAGTGCAATGGTTATGCCAAACATCGGCTCATTCATCGCATGGGGCTTTCTAACTGCTTTATTTATCCCCGCAGGTTGGTTTCCAAATGAAGATCTAGCTTCTATGGTTGGACCAATTTTAAGTTATCTACTCCCAGTACTTATCGGTTATACAGGTGGTAAAGTTGTCGGCGGCGACCGTGGTGCGGTCACTGGTGCTATCGCTACTATGGGTGTTATTGTCGGTGCGCCCGACCAACCAATGCTTATGGGTGCTATGATTATGGGACCTGTCGGCGGTGCGGTTATCAAAGCTTTTGATAAAGGCATTGAAAACAAAGTCAAAGCTGGCTTTGAAATGCTTGTTAACAACTTCTCGGTTGGTATTTTAGGTCTAATTCTTGCTATCGTTGGTTACTACCTAATCGGACCATTCATGACTGCTGTTCTTGCTGTTCTATCAGCGGGTGTTGAAGTTTTAATCGAAAACAGCCTACTTCCAATCACTTCAATTTTCATCGAACCTGCTAAAGTTTTGTTCCTAAACAACGCTATAAACCACGGTATTTTCACACCACTTGGAACTGCTCAAGTTGACGAACTTGGAAAATCCATCATGTACACACTAGAAGCAAACCCAGGCCCAGGTCTTGGTGTTCTACTTGCTTACTGGATGTTCTCTAAAGACAAATCAACAAAATCTTCAGCTCCCGGTGCTGTTATCATCCACTTCTTTGGTGGTATCCACGAAATTTACTTCCCCTATGTTCTTATGAATCCTGTAGTTATCCTAGCTCCAATGGCTGGTTCTGCAGCGGCAATCTTCTTCTATCTAATCACAGGCGCTGGTCTTGTTGGCCCTGCTGCTCCTGGTTCTATCATCGCTTTCCTTGCTGTTGCACCAAAAGGTGAAACACTAATTATCCTTGCAGGTGTTCTAATCGCTGCTGCGGTTTCTTTCCTAGTTGCAGCGCCAATTATCAAAATGAGCGGTTCAAAAAGCCTTGAAGATGCTAGTGCTCAAATGAAGGCTATGAAAGCTGAGTCAAAAGGCATTGCTGTTAAAAATGACGGAACAATCAGTAAAATCGTTTTCGCTTGCGATGCTGGTATGGGTTCATCAGCTATGGGTGCAACAAAATTCCGCAACAGAATTGCTGATTTAAAACTTGGAATTACAGTTACAAACACTTCAGTTGACAACGTTCCAGCAGATGCTGACATCGTAGTTTGCCAAGAAATTTTGGCAGACAGAGCAAGAAAAAGTGCTCCACAAGCTCAACTTGTCACAATCGGAAACTTCCTAGCAGATGCTGCTTTAGACAGCCTATATGCTTCACTTGCAAACAAAAACACAGGCGATGCTACAGCGAAAATGGACATAATTTCTGCTAAAAACATCCTAGTCGGACTTCCTTCGGAAGACAAAGAAGCAGCTATCACAAGAGCTGGTAAACTTCTAAACTCACTTGGCTATGTTAACGCTGGCTATGTTGACGCTATGCTTGAGCGTGAAAAACTTGTCACAACTTACATGGGTCTTGGCGTTGCAATTCCTCACGGAACTGGCGATGCGAAAAAAGAAGTTAAAAACACTGGTATTGTAATGCTTCAATATCCAAACGGCGTTGATTTCGGCGACGAAAAAGCATATGTAATCTTCGGTATTGCAGGCGTTAACGACGAACACCTAGACCTTCTATCAAAAATTTCAGAAACAGTTGACGACGAAGAAAGCCTAAAAACACTTTCAACAACATCATCAGTAGACGAAGTTCTAAAACTTCTAGGTTAAATTCAACAAACTTAATCGGAGTGCTTTTTCAAGTACTCCGATAAATTAAAAATGGAGGCTTATATGAAAAAAGCTATACAAATAGGTGCAGGAAATATTGGGCGTGGATTTATTGGTTTATTGCTTGAAAAAGCTGGATATCACGTAGTTTTTGCAGATGTAAATGAAGAAATCATCGGAAAAATTAACGCTGACAAAACTTTCACTGTCCATGTTATGGACGAAGTTTGCGACAAGCAAACAGTTTCAAATATCAGCGGTGTTTTGTCAAATAAGCCCGAAATCATAGACGAAATCGAAACAGCTGAGATAATCACAACTGCTGTTGGACTTACAATTTTACCAAGAATTGCAGGCACAATCGCAGAGGGAATTTGCAAAAGAATGGCAAACGGAAACAAAACTCCGCTTAATATCATCGCTTGCGAAAATGCGGTTAACGGTAGCACAACTCTTAAAAATGCAGTTTATGAAAAATTAGACGCTGAAACAGCTAAATTCGCTGACGAATTTGTTGGTTTTCCAAACTGCTCTGTTGACAGAATTGTCCCACCTGTTAAATGCGAAAACATTATCGACGTAGTTGTTGAAAACTACTATGAGTGGAATGTTGAGTTTGCAGGATTTTGTGGTGAAATTCCAAAAATCGAGGGCATGAACCTTGCAGATAATCTCATGGCGTATATTGAAAGAAAACTTTTCACATTAAATACTGGACATGCTATTTGCTCATACCTTGGCTATATCAGCGGTAAAAAGACTGTTGCAGATAGCATAAATGATGAGAAAATTTACACTATCGTAAAATCTGCTATGACAGAAAGTGGAAATGGTCTTATCAAAAAATATGGTTTTGACGCTGAAGCTCATGCAAAATATATAGACAAAATCATAAACCGCTTCCGCAACACTTACCTTGAAGACGATGTTGCACGTGTTGGTCGTGAGCCACTTCGTAAGCTTTCGGCGACAGACCGCTTGATTAAGCCTATGATGACTGCTCGTGGTTTTGGTTTTGAAACCGACAATATAATTTGTGGTATTGGCGCAGCTCTTCACTACGACAACGCTACTGACCCTCAAAGTGTTGAACTTCAAGCGAAAATTGCCGAAAAAGGTGTGCAAACTGCCTTTGCTGAAATTTCAGGCGTAACAGACAAAACTGTGCTTGAAAAAGTCATGGAAGCATATAATAAACTCGCTTAATAATCAAAAATAATAGACCTATTAGCTTTATGTTTCTCTAAAGTTAATAGGTCTGATTTTATAAAAAATACAGATAATTAGCTAATTTTTCGATTTTTTTGTTAAAAATTCATGAAGAATGACGTGTAAAACTATTATTATTTTACTGGTATTGCACTTGTTTATATTTAGAATATAGTGTAAAATTAGATAATTATAACGAATGAAATATAAAAGGTGGTTTTTGAATGTTACAGATTGCACGTGGTGGCTTAAGTCAAATTCGCCAAAGTAATAAATTTAAAATACTACACGAATTGTTTATATCTCATGAAATCAGCAGAACCGACCTCAAGGATAGGCTTAACATATCGGCGTCAACAATCACAAGGGTAGTTGAAGAACTAATGCGTGATGGGCTTATAGTTGAAGTGACCACGCAAGACACCTTGGTAGGACGCAAGCCAACACTCCTCGCAATAAACAAATGCAACCTTTTCACAGTGGGTTTGCACGTGAGAAATGACAGTATCAGATTGTGCATTTTAAGCATCTCCGGCGATGTGGTTTTTTCTTCAAAAACCGATATGTCGCACATTGAAACAGCGTCAGAATTTATTGCGCAAATATGCACAAGCATAGACGAGGCTGTTGAGATGAGCAGGATTGAAACAGAGCAAATTTTGTCTGTTGGAATTGCTTGTCGTGGAGCTATTGACAGCGAAAATGAAATTATTGTTCGATATCGTGAGGGTATTGCAAACATAGAAATCGGGAAAATTTTGCGTGAAAAATACGATAGCCATGTCTATTTGGAGAACAATTTATTCTTTAGCGTTGAATATGAATATGTTCAAAAAACAGGCGACCACAGCCTAAATTTGTTTTATTTATACGCAGATGAAGGCGTTGGAGCGTGTGCAATCGACGGCGGACAAATGGTTAAAGGCGCAAAACACATGACTGGTAAAATCGGACATATGCTTGTTGAAGAGGGCGGACGAGCTTGCAGTTGCGGAAAGCTTGGACATTTAGAGGCTTACGCAGCGCCCAAATCCATAGAGAAAATTTATCACGAGAAAACTGGCGAAAATAAAAGCTTAGTCGAACTCTGCGCCATGGCGGAAGAGGGCGATTTTCAAGCTGTTGAAATATTGAGCTATTGTTTAGGGAAAATTGCACGGGCAATTACCCAATGCATCTGCATACTAAACCCTGAGCGAATTGTACTTCAAGGCGCACTTTTTTCAAAATACTCGAAATCGTTGATGTTTTTGAACGAAGCAGTGAAAGAAGCTGTTTTCTTGCCTGAAATGGGAACAATCGACTGGAGCGTTCGTGATATAAATAACGAACATATGGAATTTGATATCGCAAGATATTCAACTAGTAAATATTTCGAAATATCACAAGAATTTTCAAAATAATGTAGAAAATCCGCTCAAAATCTGAGCGGATTTTCTTATTAATCAACCAACGCTGTGGACAGATATCTTTCGCCAGTATCGGGTAAAAGTGCGACTATAATTTTGCCCTCGTTTTCACTTCTTGAAGCGAGTTTTGCCGCCGCCGCAAGCGTTGCACCTGAAGAAATTCCGACAAATAAACCCTCGGATTTGACAAATTTCTTCGCTGTTTCAATTGCGGTTTCGTCAGCAATTTTTATTACTTCGTCTAGTAAATTTGTATCCAAAATTTTTGGAATAAAGCCAGCTCCTATGCCTTGGATTTTATGCGGAGAGGCACTGCCGCCAGACAAAACAGGGGAGTTTTCAGGCTCTACAGCGACAATTTTCACGTTTGGATTTTGCTCTTTTAGGTATTTTCCAACACCAGAGATTGTTCCGCCTGTGCCCACTCCTGCGACGAAAATATCAACTTTTCCGTCAGTATCTGCCCAAATTTCAGGGCCTGTTGTTTCGTAGTGAGCATTAGCATTTGCCATGTTTTCAAACTGCATGGGCATGAATTTACCCTCACCCTCGGAGGCAAGTTTTCTAGCTTCTTCTATAGCGCCGTTCATGCCTTTTGCCGCTGGCGTGAGGACAATTTCCGCACCATAAACTGATAGCAGTTTTCGTCTTTCGATGGACATGCTCTCGGGCATGGTTAAAATTAATTTATAGCCCTTAACCGCACAAGTTTGCGCAAGTCCTATGCCTGTATTTCCAGAAGTCGGCTCGATTATCGTGTCGCCTTTTTTTATTAATCCACGCTCTTCAGCGTCACAAATCATGGCTTTTCCGACCCTGTCTTTAACGCTTCCGGCTGGGTTGAAAAACTCAAGTTTTGCGACAATTTTCGCCTTGCTTTCGGGCGCAAAAGTGTTGAGTTCGACTAGTGGAGTTCTTCCGATTAGGTCAATCGCATTTTTGAAAATTTTCATAAATTAAAACTCCAGTGCTTGTGTTAAATCACTCAAAATATCGTCAATATTTTCAGTTCCGATTGAAAGTCTAACAGTTCCGCCTGAAATTCCGCAAGCTTTTAATTGCTCTTCATCAAGCTGAGAATGAGTGGTGGTTGCAGGGTGAATTACAAGGCTTTTTTGATCGGCGACGTTGGCAAGAAGTGAGAAAAGTTTCAATTTTTCGCAGAAAGTTTTCGCTTTTTCCTTGGTTTCAAGCTCAATTGTGAAAATAGAACCGCCACCTTTAGGGAAATATTTATTATATAAATCGTGGTTTGGATGCTCTTTAAGGCTAGGGTGATTTACCTTCACGACGGCTTTGTGTTGAGTTAAAAAGTCAATAACTTTGATTGAGTTTTCCACATGACGCTCCACACGAAGTGATAAAGTTTCAAGACCCAAAAGCAATGCCCATGAGTTGAACGGACTGAGGCATGCGCCAAAATCACGCAAAATTGTTGTACGCATTTTGACTGCAAAAGCGACATTTCCTGCAATTTCTGTGAAAACTGTGCCGTGATAGTTTGGATTTGGCTCGCTTAAACCTTTGAATTTTCCTGATTTCGCCCAGTCAAATTTACCTCCGTCGACAACAACTCCGCCCAAAACTGCGCCGTGTCCACCGATGAATTTTGTCGCTGAGTGAAGGACAATATCCGCTCCGTGTTCAATCGGACGGAAAAGGTAAGGTGTTCCAAAAGTGTTGTCAACGAAGAGGGGGATGCCGTTTTCATGTGCGATTTCGGCAATTTTTTCAACGTCACCGATGTCGCAGTTTGGGTTGCCCATTGCTTCGATGAAAAGCAGTTTTGTGTTTGGTTTAATTGCATTTCTAAAACCGTCAAGGTCGTTTATGTCAACAAAAGTTGTTGTTATTCCCATTTCGGGTAGAGAATTTGAAAAATAGTTAAAAGTTCCGCCGTAAAGTGAATTTGCGGAAACGATATGGTCGCCGACAGAGCAGATATTTTGAATTGCCGCTGTTGTCGCCGCTGTTCCGCTTGCTGTCACAACTGCCGCCGCACCGCCTTCAAGAGCAGCCATTCTTTGTTCGAGAACAGCCGCAGTTGGGTCGCCAAGTCTTGAATAGATATTTCCAGCTTCTTTGAGGTCAAATCTCGCCGCCGCAGATTCACTGCTTGGGAAAACATAAGCCGCCGATGCATAGATGGGAACAGCACGAGCGCCTGTGGCTGGGTCAGGGTTTTCTTGACCTGCGTGTAGTTGTAGGGTTTCGAATTTATATTTACTCATAGTTAATCCTCCAAAAATAATTTTACTACAGTATAAATGCAATTTACAAAAATGTCCAGTAAAAAAGTACATTGTTGACTAAAAGTTCAAAATAGTGTAAAATAATGGTAAGATAATATTTAACACAATAATATCATATTATGCACGTAAGGGGGAATTTTGTATGTCAAAAATTATAACAATCAGCAGACAATTCGGAAGCGGAGGTCGTGAGGTTGCGAAACGTTTGGCAGATGTGCTTGACTATGCCTATTATGACGGAGAATTTATAGACGCAGTTGCCCAAAAAACAGGGCTTTGCAAGGAATTTGTCGAAAAATACAGCGAAAGAAATTTTACTAGAAACTTTCCGTTTACCTTCAGCAGAACTTTCAGCATGGCAATTCAAAGCCCTAGCGAACAGGTGCATTTAGAGCAATTTAAGCTACTTGAAGAGTTTGCACAATCTGGCAATTGTGTTATTGTTGGACGTGGGGCGGACTATCTTTTGAGAAAGCACAAGCCATTTAAAGTTTTTGTTTATTCCTCTGATATGGATTTCAGAATTCAGCGTTGCTTCGATAAAGTGCCCGAGGACAGGGCGAAAGGCGAAAATGCTATGAGGAAAGAAATTTTGAATGTTGACAAAGAACGTGCAGTTTATTATGACTACATCACAGGGCAAAAATGGGGAGAGATGACAGGGTATAATCTCTGTGTTGATACCTCAGCATTTGGAGTGAAGAAGGCTGTGGAGCTAATAGTTTCTGCGATAAATATTTAGATTTTGAGCTGTTGGGGATTTTCGCTGAGGCGAAAAGCACGAGAGACCGAGAGATTTTTCGTTGCGACGAAAAGAACGGAGAAAACGCGCTCCGCTGGGGTAACTTTTTTAACAAGAAAAAAGTCACCAAAAACTTGTCGGAGTCTCGTCTCCGAACCACGAGTGACGATATTGGGTGCGGAGTATACAAGAATAATTAGCTGGCATAATTTTCACCAGTTACTATCGCACTAGGTTAGAGGATAGTAACGGCTGACGCCTGATTTCTTCCCGTTGGCTACCCACTGGCAAGAACTGCGAGTAGGAGGGTCTATTTAAAACTGTTAGATACGAACGTCGTGCAGAGTTCGCATTTTACAGGCTTGAATAGACCCTCCTACTATTTTATTTTGCAAGTGAGTAGCCAACGGGCTTTTTGCAGGCGACAGCCGTGACTGACCTCTCTTTTCGCCGAAGCGAAAATTCTCTGTTTAGGGCGAAAAAACTGTTTCCGTTGCATACCAGTCCGAGTCATTATAATGCCACCACTCGTTATAGTAGCCAATAAACCCATTATCTGTCATAACTTTATCCAAAAGTTTGGAATTTTCCCCTGCCAGCGAGCTGTTATCGCTATAATTTTTATCCGCAAGTGCAGAAAAATCATCAAAACCTGTCGGCATTTCCAGTTCTTCACCGTTTTCAAGCCAGACCAAAGTGAGGTCGATTGCATTTCCGCAACTGTGCAAAGAGCCACCTGTGTTCGGATTTGCGACGAAAGTAGCGTCGGGATAGACCTCCCAAAGCCTCCATTGAGCGGAAACAGGCCTAAAAGCGTCCCAGATTTTGACAGAAACTCCCAATTCGTTTAAATCGGACTGCACACCTATCAACTTTTCAACTGTCCCATAACGCAAATATGCCTCTTCAAAGTCATAAATCACTTGACCTGTGAAATTATCCTCGGTGGCATATTTGAGGTCAGTGACAATATTTGGAATATAATCCGAAACCTTCACGAAAACATCCTTGGCAACAGGCGCAGGCGGAACAAATTCCAATTCTGTTTCGGGTGGAAGCTCCTCTGAAAACTCAGGTGTTGTCGTAAAATTAGCATTTTCGAGCATTTCAGGCGGAGGGCCAAGGGGTGTTGCGGTGCTTTCAATTTCAATTTTTTCATCTAAAATTACTTCTGTTTCGGCAATGTCGCTGTTTTCACAGGCTGTTGCAGAAAATATTAAAAGTATAAATAGGGAGAGAATTATTTTTTTCATTTTGTCTCCTTAATCAGAAAAATGAAACCTCTGTTATGCAGTTGTCCTCATAAATTGTGCCACCGTATGCCGCTCCAAGCGTGATTTTAATGGAGGACGCTTGAACGGGGCTATCAAAATAAAATGTCTGAACCGAGATGGTGTCCCTAAGTTCTATGTATTGGCTTGTGCCGTCAGAAAAACTTACGGTTATGTCCGAGGGTCTGGAATTTTTATAATAAATAGACGAAGTTCTATGATATCCAGCCCAGATATTAATGCCTGAAATCAGGCATTCCTTGTTTAGTGTGAAGGTGATAGTTTCGCCTTTGCCGTTTCCGTAAACACCTTCAACCCAAGCTGTGCCGAGGTCGCCGTCAACCAATCGACTGACATAGTGGGTAATTCCGGCTGCTGGCTCGTCTAAAGTGGAGCTTGCGGAGACGTTTGAAATATTACCCATTGTAATCGGGTCTGCTTTAACTATAGGTAAATTTTTCAATTGACTGCTTTCGCTCAAAACAGCCTCAGCCCAGTCGAAATATTCTTCAGTTGGCTCAGAATCAAGGTTTATCCAAGTGTTTTTGCCATCTTCTTTATAACTCCATCTGACCATATCGCCACTGTCAAAATAAAACTTATGTTCTGGGCCATTTTCAAAATGAGCATATATGAGTGAGTTATCGTAATAATAATACTCTCTGTTATACCAAATTCCGTCCACGCCATCTTTGACAAAAATTGCCACAAGCGCATTTCCGTCAAAGTAAGAAGTGACATCATCTTGTGGATTATAAGCGTCCAAATTTGCTGACCCTATGTCAGAACCAACCGCCGTTACATAATCAGAAATTGCAGAAACACTTTCTTCCAGTGCATGGTTAATTTCAACGGGTTTAGCCGTTTCGATAGGTTGAGGAGTTTCCTCACGCTCGGGTCTTTCGCTTTCCTCTTCTTGAACAACTTCTTCCCTTTCGGGTCTTGCAGAAACTTCGATTTCTTGGATTAAAGTGATGGGCGCTGCGTCAGGAATTTCGGCTTCGTCATCATTGTTTTGCGTGTTTTGGTACAAAAGATATACCCCGACAATCACAGCGGCGATTGCCAAAGCGGTTAAGACGCTAACCTTCTTTTTAGGAGGTTGGGGCGGAGGAGTTTGCCCTGAATTATAATTTTGCTGATTGTAGCTGTCGTCATAATTGTAGTTTTGTTGGTTAAAATTTTGGTCATAGTTTTGCTGGTCATTGTATTGATTTTGATTATATTGTTCTGAATTATAATAATTTTGCTCATTATTACCATTTTGTGGGTTGTAATTTTGTCTATTATTTTCGTTTTCATTATACATAAAAATGACCTCCCCTTCATATTAAGTGTTCAAAAATAAATATACCTAAATACTACCAAAAAGCAAGGGTTTTGTCAAATGAAGTGTTAAAGCAAAACGTTGATTTATTTGACATTTTATGCTATAATATGACATAAATATGATTTTCAAACGGAAGGAAGTAGTATATGTCACAATATAACTCGAACAATGACCAAAACCAATACCCAAACCCGAACAAAAACCCAAACAATGGCAGTTTTCTAAAAGTCGCTGTCACCATCATGTGTATGCTCTTGGTAGTCGTCATCTATCTTTTAGTGTCCGACAATGACGACAATGAAGCCTCAGCCCCCGACGAGCAAGTCGAAGCCCGAGAGGACAGAGAAGACCCAAGAGAGGAACGAGAGGAAGTTCGCCCTGCAATCGCAGATGTTGAAGAAACACCAGAGCCAACTCCCGAACCTACTCCAACTCCTACACCGACCCCAACACCAACTCCCACACCCACACCAACTATAACCCCCACTCCTTTACCCGAGTTGGTTGTAAATCCAAATGTTGGTACACAAAGTTATTATATGATAAGCGGAAGCGACTCACGTTATGTGAGTAATGACGAATTAAACTACTTAACTTGGGAGCAATTATGCTTCGCCAGAAATGAAATTTATGCCCGACATGGCTATATTTTCAATGTCAGGGAGGTGAGAGAGCATTTCGAGTCTATGACTTGGTACACAGGAACAACTTCTTCTGCAAACTTTAATTCATCCGTTTTAAACAGTTATGAGAGGGCAAATATAGACACCATTATGGACTATGAAAATGCCGTTTACGGAGGTTCTTATTATTGATATGAATATAGCGGTTTTGATAATTTCGCTGATTTTTTCTTTCTCCCTAACAGGAGTTACGACATATGAAACCACAGAAGAAACAGAAGTTGTCGCCACCGAAAACGCAGATGAGCAGGCTTTACTCCACGAAATAGAGTTGAGTGTTCCTTCGACTTCTGCTGTCGAAAAATGGGATGTGCTTGTTGAAAGTCTTGAGGATAATTTTTCTGTTCACCACACAGTAAACACCGAAGATGACGAAAAAATGATATCTGCAAGTATTATAAAAATCTTCGTTATGGCGGCAGTTTACGACCAAATAAACGACGGTATAATTGAAAAAACTGATGTCAGTGAAGACCTTGTGAATATGATAATTTACAGCGATAACTATGCCACAAACAGGCTGATTAACAAGCTTGGGAATGGTGATGACGCTACTGGAATGGCTGTTGTAAACGAATTTGCGAGGGAAATTGGCTGTTCAAATGTCGAATTAAATCGAATTATGCTTGACGCAAACGGACTTCAAAACTATGTCACCGCTGAGGATTGTGCCTTGATTTTACGTCAAATTTATGAGGGAACTTGTGTTTCTGAGCAGTATTCAATCGAAATGTTAGAGATTTTAAACGCTCAAACTGTGAAAAATATGCTACCTGTAAATCTCCCTGAAGGTGCAAAAATTGCCCATAAAACAGGCAGTTTATCGGGGAATGCTTTCGGAGATGTAGGAATTGTTTTTACAGAAAATGGGGATTATATCATCTGCGCAATTTCGAATTTTCCTGAAAATGACCTAAATGCAATGGAAGGAATTTCAATGGTTTCAAGCATAGCGTATGATTTTATGATTGAAAGATGAGAAATGCTCTCCGCTGGGGAGTTTTCGTTGCGACGAAAAGGATACGCCCCTCGGGGGGGAAGAAAACGCGCTCCGCTGGGGTAACTTTTTCGTGTGAAAAAGTCACCAAAAAACATCAGGGGTTTCGCCCCCTGAGCGACGGGAACGGTTTGAGGGTGCTGAATATACAAAAATAATTAACAGGCAAGACTCGAACCAGTTACCATCGTATTAAGATAGAGCGTAGTCACGGCTAACGCCTGATTTAATCCCGTTGACTACCCACTGGCAAGAACTGCGAGTAGGAGGGTCTATTTAAAACTGT
>CAYJOS010000041.1:0-16607 GCA_964371875.1 uncultured Oscillospiraceae bacterium
AACTTGGCACAGACTACAAACTATTCAACTACTACGGCGCACCAGATGCTGACCGCATGATCATCGCTATGGGTTCATTCTGCGATGTTACTGAAGAAGTTATCGACTATCTAAACGCTAACGGACAAAAAGTTGGACTTCTAAAAGTTCGCCTATACCGCCCTTTCGCAACTGACCGTTTCTTAGAAGCTATCCCTGCTTCAGTTAAGAAAATCGCAGTTCTTGACCGTACAAAAGAACCAGGTGCTATCGGCGAGCCTCTATACCTTGATGTTGTTACTGCTCTTGCAAATGCTGGCAAAACTGACATCAAAATCGTCGGCGGACGTTATGGCCTAAGCTCAAAAGATACACCTCCTTCAAGCGTTTTCGCAGTTTATAAAGAACTTGAAAAAGAAACACCAAACCGTATCTTCACAGTTGGTATCAACGATGACGTTACTCACCTAAGCATCCCTGAAGAAGAAGCTCCAAACACTGCTGCTGAAGGCACAGTTGAGTGCAAATTCTGGGGTCTTGGCGGTGACGGTACTGTTGGTGCTAACAAAAACTCAACAAAAATCATCGGTGACCATACTGATAAATATGTTCAAGCATATTTCCAATATGACTCAAAGAAAACCGGTGGTGTTACTGTTTCTCACCTTCGTTTCGGCGATAAGAAAATCAAAAGCCCATACTATATAAATAAAGCTGACTTTGTTGCTTGCCACAACCCAAGCTACATCACAAAAGGCTTCAAAATGGTTCGTGACGTTAAACCTAACGGCGTTTTCCTTGTAAACTGCCAATGGGATGCAGAAGAACTTGCACGTCAACTACCTCCTGAAGCTAAGGCTTATATTGCTAAAAACAACATTAATGTTTACACAATCAATGCGATTGACCTTGCTGCAAAAGTTGGCATGGGTAAACGTACAAATACAATTCTACAAAGTGCTTTCTTCACACTTGCAAACGTAATTCCACAAGAAGAAGCTATTAAATACATGAAAGACGCTGCAACAGCTTCATACTCAAAAAAAGGTCCAGAAGTTGTTGAAATGAACCACAAGGCTATCGATGTCGGTGCGACTTCTTTCGTAAAAATCGACATTCCTGCTGAATGGGCTAACGCAACTGCTTGCGACTGCTCAAAATGCGATAAAGCTTGTGGAACTGCTTCTGCTCTTGAAACAATGGTTACAAACATTCTTGAACCAGTTGCGAAAAACGCAGGTGACAGCCTTCCTGTTTCTGCTTTCGTTGACCACGCTGACGGTCAATTCGAAATCGGTGCAGCGGCTTACGAAAAACGTGGTGTTGCTTCTATGGCTCCTGAATGGATTCCTGAAAACTGCATCCAATGTAACCAATGTGCTTATGTCTGCCCACATGCTACAATCAGACCTTATGCGCTAACAGAAGCTGAAGTTAAAAATGCTCCTGAAGGCACTAAGAGCTGTGCATTTAAAGCTGGTAAAGGCAAAGGCGTTTACGAATTTGCACTTGCTGTTTCTCCACTAGACTGCATGGGTTGCGGTGTTTGTGCAAACGTTTGCCCATCTAAAAACAAGGCTCTTGTTATGAAATCACAAGAAAGCCAACTAGGCGAACAAGAAATTTTCGGCTACATGGTTGAAAATATCGAAGCAAAACCAGAAGTTACTGACTTCACATCTGTTAAAGGCACACAATTTAACAAGCCACTACTTGAGTTCTCTGGCGCTTGCGCAGGTTGTGCTGAAACAGCTTATTCAAGACTTGTCACACAACTATTCGGTGACAGAATGTATATTTCAAACGCAACAGGTTGTTCTTCAATCTGGGGTGGACCAGCTGCCGCTTCTCCTTACTGCGTAACTGCTGAAGGTAAAGGTCCAGCTTGGGCGAACTCACTATTTGAAGACAATGCTGAGCACGGTCTTGGTATGCTTGTCGGTCAAGACGCTGTTCGTGACAGACTAAAAGGCTACCTCTGCGAAATGGCTCAACACGAAAAAACTCCTGCTGATGCAAAAGAGCTTATCAAAGCTTACTTTGAAACAGACGGAAACAGCCGTGCAAACTCTGAAGCTACAAAAGCACTTATCCCAATGCTTGAAGGTGCAGCTGCTAATGGTTGCCCAATGTCTAAGAAAATTCTTACTGACAAAGCTTACCTAAACCAAAAATCTGTTTGGATTTTCGGTGGTGACGGTTGGGCTTACGATATCGGTTACGGCGGTCTTGACCACGTTATCGCTTCTGGCGAAAACGTAAATATCTTCGTATTCGATACAGAAGTTTACTCAAATACAGGCGGACAAGCTTCAAAATCTACAAACGTAGGTCAAGTTGCTCAATTTGCCGCTAACGGTAAACCAATCAAGAAAAAAGGTCTTGCTGAAATCGCTATGGCTTACGGTTATGTTTATGTTGCACACATCGCTATGGGTGCTGATATGAACCAAACTCTAAAAGCTATTAACGAGGCTGAAGCTTATAACGGCCCATCTCTAATCATCGGTTATGCTCCATGCGAAATGCACAGCATTAAGGGTGGTATGGCTAACTGCCAAGCAGAGATGAAAGCTGCTGTTGACTGCGGTTACTGGAACCTATTCAGATTTAACCCAGCTCTAAAAGAAGAGGGCAAAAACCCACTTGTTATCGACAGCAAAGCACCAAAAGGTGGCTATCAAGAGTTCCTAATGAACGAAGCTCGTTACAGCCGTCTAACACGTGAGTTCCCAGACAGAGCAAAAGAATTGTTCGTCAAGAATGAGGAGCTTGCAAAAGAGCGTTATGACCACCTCATGAAGCTTAAAACACTATACGAAGTATAATAAATAAACAAAAAATTCCGTCCGTAAGGGCGGAATTTTTCATATTCGGAAAGCAATTTTGGGAAGTTTGAGTCGAGATACTCTCCGATTTTTAGTTGCCTTTATACTTTCTTCTTGTCGCCAAACCACCACGTATGTGACGCTCTGCCTTGTTTTGCTCTAAAACCTGCTTGACTCGCTGATATAAACTGCGGTCGACTAGGCGTAATCTTTCGGTTAAATCTTTATGTACAGTACTTTTACTAACACCAAACTCCTTAGCGGCAGTTCGGACGGTAGCGCCGTTTTCGATAATGTATTCTGCAAGCTCGCACGCTCGTTCTTCGATATTGGTTTTCAAAAACACCACTCCCACATTTTTTATCCCTACCATTTATATGCAGAATATGGTAAATTAAGACTATATAAAAAATTATTTTGATAAAAACAAAATCTCTATTGCATAATTTTGGAATTTTCTGTATAATACTAACAAGTAGATATTTAAAATAACATCAGGAGGTTAGAACATGAAAGAACTGAAAGGTAGCAAAACCGAGGCTAATTTGATGGCAGCATTTGCTGGCGAATCACAAGCAACAAACAAATACCAATATTATGCATCTCAAGCAAAGAAAGATGGCTATGTTCAAATTTCAAAAATTTTTGAAGAAACATCTGCAAACGAGAGAGAGCACGCAAAACTATGGTTTAAGCTTTTGCACGGCGGTTCAGTACCATCTACTATCCAAAACTTAAAAGACGCCGCAGAGGGCGAAAATTACGAGTGGACAGACATGTATAAAGGCTTTGCTGAAACCGCAAGAGCTGAAGGTTTTGACAAAATCGCTGACATGTTTGACGGCGTTGGAAAAATCGAAAAAGAGCACGAAGAAAGATATAGAAAACTTGCTGCTAACATTGAAAATAATAAAGTTTTTGAAAAAGACGAGCCTGTTTTGTGGCAATGCGCAAACTGTGGTCATGAGCATGTTGGAACATCAGCAGAAAAAATTTGCCCAGTATGTTCTCATCCTATGGCTTACTATCAAATTAAAGCTGAAAACTATTAATATCGAACCCGAGGCTGTGTTTTTCGCAGCCTCATTTTTTATATATTTAAGTCAATATATACAAAAAAACGACTCCCTGTAAAAGGAAGTCGTTTTGTTGTTATTTGTCTTGCTATAGTTTCTAAAAACTATTCAGCAGGAGTTTCTTCTGTTGCAGGTGTTTCTTCAGTAGCTGGAGTAATCATTTCAACGTAGCGCATAACCATTGTAGCTACTTCTGCACGTGTTGCGAAGTCTGCAGGAACAATAGTTGTAGCAGTTCTACCGTTGATGATTCCAGTGTTGATCGCCCAAAGGACTGAATCAAATGCCCAATCAGAAACATCAGCTGCATCATCAAATTCGATTTGTGAAACATTGTTTTCAGGGCTACCGTTGTATCTGTAAAGCATAGCCGCGAATTGTTCACGAGTTACAAGGTCGTTAGGACCGAATTCTGTATCGCTGTAACCAGTTACAACGCCAACTGAAGCCGCCCAACGGATTGCTTCTGTGTACCACATATCTGCTTCAACATCTTCAAATGTCATAACATCTTCAACAACTGGTGAACCAGCTAAACGCCAAATGATAGTAGCCATCATAGCTCTTGTTGTGTTGTCGTTTGGTGAGAATGTGTTGTCGCTTGTGCCGTTCATGATACCTCTGCTTGCAACGAATGCAACTGAATCATAGAACCAGTCTGAGTTGAACACGTCGATAAATGGGTTAACCCACATATCTGACAATGCAACGTCTTCGTCAAGGATGTCGATTTCGTCGTCGTTTCCGCCGCCGCCACCGCCGCCACCGCCGGTGCTGTTAGCTGTCCATTGTGCATAGATTGTTGTAGCTGCTGTAAATACTGTATCAACAGTTATTTGTGTTCCGCCTGATGCAGTTGTGAACCAGCCATCAAATGTGTAACCGCTTCTTGTTGCAGTTGGTAGTGTGTCAAGTGTTCCGTCTGCTTCTGTTTCAACAGTTATTGCAGTTGTTGAACCACCGTTTGCATCGAATGTAATTGTGTGTGTTGTTTTTCCAGGAACTTCTGCTGTCCATTGAGCGTAAACAGTAGTGTTAGCTGTGAATACAGTAGTAGTATCTACTATTGCTCCGTTTGTAGCTTGTGTGAACCAACCAGCGAATGCGTAACCAGCTCTTGTTGGTACTGCTGGTTGTGATAGAAGCTTGCCATCATTACCTGTTTCAATTTTTTGTTCTGCTGTTACGCCATCATTTACATTGAATGTAATTGTGTATGTTTCAACTGGTTTGATATTAAAGTTTAATGTACCTGTTACTAGGTCTTTAGTTGTTCCACCAATATTTGCAGTTAGAGTTAATTTAACAGGTTGGTCTTTAACTACTGTAGCTTTTGCATCACCTGTGACTTCTACTTTTAGAACACCAGCTAGGTTTAGAGCATCAATTTGGTCTATTACTGATTGAACTGTTGCGCTTTGGTCAACATTACCAAGTAGTTCTTGAACTTTTGCGATTTCGCCATGTAATTTGTCGATTTCGTCATTTAGTGCTGTAATACCAGTATTTGCTGGGTCAACTAGTTCAACGGCTAGTGCGTTAATAGCTGAATTAAGAACATTATTATAACTTCCAACATTTACACCAAGTTGTGCAAAAATTTCTTTTGCTGAGTTGTAGTAGTTTTCAACTTCTGATGGAATTTCATTTGAAATCATTGTTAGAAGTTGTGCGATTTGATCATCAGTTAGAACTTGAATGTCAAAAGCATCAACTTGCTCTGTCGCTTTCTTTAGGATATCTGTGATATCCGCAACTAAAGTTGTATTTGCGATTGTGAAAGCTGTCCCATCTTCTGGTTTTTCGTATGTGTCAGAGCCTAGGTCAATAGTTTCAAAAGCTACTAGTTCAGCTACAACTTCTTTTACAATAGTTGCATAAAAATTTACAAGTACATCACGAACTTCTGGATTGCTAAGTGTTTTAAGTAGAAGTTCCTCTGCATTTGCTTTAATCAATCCCCAAACTCTTTCAAGTTCTTCTTGAGCTTTATCAGCTAGGTCATTAGCTGCGTCAATTAGAGCTGTTTCGAGTTCGTCGATTAAATCTCTACCTGTTAGATGGAAAATAACTTCATTTACATATTTAACCGCGTCGATAACTTCGCCTGCGATTTCAACAATTTCGTCTTTGTTATCAATGATTGCATTAACAATTTTAGCGATTTCATCAATAGTATTTTTGATATCTTCAGCACCCATTGATGAAATGTCGTTATCTAAATCATCAATTAGATCCCAAAGTTTATCAACTTCACCTTGTAGTGCTGTCATTGCTTTTTCTTCAAGAGCGTCAATGCATTCATTTAGAGCTGTTTCAGCATCGCCAATAAGTCCGTTGATAAATCCGTCGATGTCTTCGCCGATGATTGAGCTGATAATTGGTTCGATATCTTTGTAAGCTTCCATTACTTTTGCAAGTGCATCAGCGACTTCATCTTCATAAGATTTGATTGTTTCGATAACGCTAGCAATTTCTTTGATTAGTTCTGCTAGTTTTTCAGGTGACATTTCTGAAATGTCTTTTCCTGTTTGAATTAGAAGATCTTCTAGTTTTTCAAAAGCTGGGTCAATTTTTGCGATTTCTTTAGCTATGAAAGTTCTGATTGCTGTTTCAGCTTCAGCGATAATTTTATCAGCAAGTTTTCCTAGAGCATCTTCAAGTTCGCCTTTGATATCTGTTCCTAGAAGGCTGTCAATCGCGTCTGTTACATCTTCGTAAGTTTCAAGAACTTCTTTGATAACATTTTTGATTGTATCTTCGTTTTCTTTGATAGTGTTAACAATTTCAACGATTTGTTTGATTAGTGCTTCAGCTTGCTCTGGTGTAGCACCTTTTAGCGCTTCTACTAATTTTGCAAGTTCACCAGGAAGTTTAGCAAGTTCTTCATCTAGAGCATCCCAAGCTGCTTTTTCGATAGCGTCGATATAGCCTTGAACTTCAGCAGAATTTAGATATTCTGTTACTTCTTTGCCAATTTCTGTTAGAGCTTTGTTTAACAAATCATCAAGGTTAACATTCAACATGCTTTCGACAAAAGGTTTAACTGTGTTGTAGATGCCTTCTGCTTGTTTGATGATTGCTTCAGCTTGAGCTTTAGCGTCGTTGATTTCGCCGATAATTTTGCTGATTTCTTCGATTAGAGCATTAACATCAGCTGTGCCGATTTCTTTTAGCGCTTCAAATTTAGCTTCTAGTTCTTCGTATTTAGCTTTTAGAATATCTTCAGCTTTTTCGATTTCGCCTTTGATGAAAGTTTCAACAACTGGAGCTAGTTCTTTATAAGCTGCTTTGAAAGCTTCTTCTGCCGCTTGTTCAAGCATTAATTTTACGTCGTCAAGTGTGATACCAGTAAGTTTTTCAATGATAGGTGCAACATCTTCAACAACGCTGTTGATTTTGCCATTGACATCTTCGTAAAGTTTTGTAATTTCTTCTAGTTTACCAGAAATTTCAAGAAGAGCTTCTGCTTTTTCTTGTGGTGACATTGCATCGAATTTATTGTATAGATCTTCAATTTCTTTTGCAATAGTTTCAGCATTTAGTTTGCCTTCGCTGATGAAGTCAAGAGCTTCTGTGATGAATTCAGTAGCGTCGCCATAAATACCGACTTTTACTTCGCTCATTTTTTTGATAGTTACATCATAGTTATCACCTAGTGTGTGTTTTGTTTCACTATCAAGTACATCAGCTGTTAGTTCAGCTTTAACATCATCAGACATAATTAGGTAGCTAACTGGGTTTACAGTTACGAAGTGGTCTGCGTTTAGACCAGCTTCAATGATACGAGGGTCGACTTCTGTAAATAGGCCGCCGTTGTTTGTGAAGTCTGTAGCATCTTCATCATAGTAAACTGTTACTGGTAGTTGGTCGATTCCGAATGTGATTTCAGCAAGGTCGATTTCAACTGTAATTTTCTCACCAAGTAAACCTGCTATAAAACCAGAAACAGAAGCTAAATCGCCAACAAAACTATTAATAATTTCTTCTGTATCAACTGTCAATAGAAGTTGAACTTTTAGTGTAACTTCGTCACCTACGTTAGTAGTTTCGTCTAGTTCGCCTTTATCTTCGATAACTTGGATTGCAATGTTTGCACCGCCAAGATTTTCTAAAGTGCTAAGAACACTATCAATTGTGCCGTCTGCTGTGCCTGTAACGCTGTCTACAGTGCCAAGAACACCATTGATTTGGTCGATAATTGCTTGGATATCGTCTGCATAGTCGCCAAGCATATCTAGTGAAAGTTCATAACCGCCAACTGTAACGCTGTCAGGAATTTGAATTCCACCTTCAAGTCCTGCACCTGTGATAGCTGCTTGAACTTGGTTTAGAGCACCCATAACTTCGCCTAGAACTTCAGCAAGGTCGATTTCGATTTTAGCATCGTCAGCTGAAACGTTAGCTAGTGGGTTGCCGTCGTATGGTTTGTTGTATGAACCTAGGTCGTATGGGAACGCTGTTCCGATAGCACCGTTAATTGCTTTTGTAAGTTCGTCTTTGATTTGTTCTTCAATTTCATTTTCTTCTGGGATAACTTCGCCACCATCAATTTTTACATCATAGTATGTATAACCATTTGTATTTACTGTGAAGCCATCGTCAGTTGTTTTTAGTGTAAGTGTTGCAAATGCACTTTTATCAGCTTCATTCGCATTTGGAACGATAACATAGTCATCTTTACCTTCTACTTCACCTGCTGCTTTTGCTTCTTCTTCGCTTGCATAAACAGGAACATTATACACAGCTTCATTGTTTGTAACATTTTCTCTAGCTGCTAGGTAAATAGTCGCAGTTTTAGTGTTTTCAACAACTTGTGTAATCTTAATTTCATAGCTGTCATACTCTGTTCCATCAACTGTAATCTTGCCACCTTTTAGTGTAGCAGTTAGATTTTTTCTTCCAACTTCTGCAAGTGCTTCATTGCTTGTTACATCACTTAGAGCGATAGTAATATTTTCAGGCAATTCAGTTAAAGCATTTGCCTCATTAACAAAAGCTGTTTTAATTGCTGTTTCATCAAGATTATCTTTATAGACTTTTTCACTTAGTTCAATAGTTGGACCATAAGTTGTATCTTCTAAAAGTTTTCCATAATGCACTGTTGCACCTTGAAGTGTATAGTTTTTATTGTTATCTTTAATATACAATTCGCCAATTTCTTCAATTCTAATTTGTTTTTTTGCATCATCAATTACATATGTAGCGTCGCCCTCTACTACACCTTCATCAGAAGTATATGATTTAGTTTCAGTAAGTTTTTTGTTATCAACTCTGATTGTAACAGGTTTTGGTAGGATTTTGAAAGAGAACAAATCAAAAGTTGTAATTGTAATCTTTACCTCGCCAAAGTAAGGTACCACAACCCCAGTATTTACAATCAAGCTCATTCGAAATGTTTGTTCACTTGCAACATTAACCTTATCTTCAGGTTCAATAATAGTCACTTCTAGTCTCTCAATACCAAGTGCGGTATTAATTGTTGTTTGAAGGTTTTCTAAGTTCAAACCAGATAAATCTGCATTTTCTACATTTTCCTTGATTCCATCTAGTACAGGTTGAACCAACGCCTTCCCCACACCAGAGTACACAAGTTTATCATTTATTTTTCCCTTAATAATAGTATCTAGGTTTGGAATCTTAATTGCTTCCCCTGTATAGTATGCTTCAATTTTATTGGGATCTAGCTCATCAAGCGTCCCAATAGTCCCCTTTGCTGCTTCCTCATCCGCCGCGAAGGCACTTCCAACTCCACCGAACATGGAGAGAGTCATCGCAAATACTAATAGAAATGCGATCAGTTTTCTTGTGGGTCTTCCACGACCCTGCGTGTTGTTTGTCATAAATATTTCCCCCTTAAAAATTTTGGTACTAACTTCCAAGTGAAGCGTTGACCATTGCTCAAAATTATACCAATACTGTCTAGTAATGTCAAGGGTTTTTTTAATTTTTTATGAACAAAAATTTTATAAAAAAATGAGCAGCTGCTTAATTCTGCTCATTTTTTGTATACTTCTACAATATTCAACTTTTATTCTGTAAATTTTAACAAGTAGCTCCGCCTGTTAGGTGCAGTTTTGCGTCTATAACATCCTGTTTTCTGTTTAGAATGTCGTCCGAGATGATTTGCTCGTTTATCGCTTCAAAGCCAAGTCTTTCTATGGTTTGAGAAAAACGCTCGCCCGTTTTGCCCTGTTCCTTATATATCAAAATCGACTTTTCAATTGCATTTAACGCTTCTTCTTCGGTTTTGAAAAGCTTTGTGACCTCTTGTCCACGGGCAATGTTTTTGCCCCAACGTCCGCCGATATAGATTTTATATGCTTCTGTTCCGCTTTCAATTGCCTTAAAATGGCATTTTCCTATGCACAAACCGCAGTTATTACAGCTGTCGTCAATTTTCAAAATTCCGTCGACAAGTTTCGCCGCCCCTATAGGACATGCCTTCACCACCGAACAGATTTTGCAAGCTTTGCAGGCACTTTCGTCATAATTCGGGATTTTTTGACCAATTACGCCAATGTCGTTTAGGTCGGGTTTTACGCAGTTGTTTGGACATCCGCCAACCGCAATTTTGAATTTATGTGGTAGATTTAATGTTCTGTAGCCCTCGTAAAATCTGTTGTGAGTTTCTTCTGAAATTTTGAAGGTGTCGCACAAACCATATTGGCAAGTCGTGCCCTTGCAAGAAACCACTGGGCGAACTTTCGAGCCTGTTCCACCTGTTTTCAGTCCTGCTTTTGCGATGTATTCTTGGAATTTTTCGATATTTTCAAAAGGTATGCCTTGGACTTCAATTGTCAAACGGCTGGTGAAAGTTACAAAGCCGTTGCCGAAAAGTTCCGCCGCTTCGCCTATCACCTTTTGTTGCTCTGCGGTGATTTTTCCGTTGACTGTGATAATTCTGCCTGAAAAATTATCTGTGCCCTTGTTGCTTAAAAAACCCATGCCTTTTACTCTTTTGACCTCTTCAGGGCTTATGGTTAATGCTGACATTTCGATTTCCTCCGTTTTTTGGTTTGATATTCTCTATTATACCACTTGACAAGTGGGTTTTAAAGGCTTAATATAAAAATTTGTAAAAGAAAGTAAATTTTTAACACGAGGATGGATTATGACTTTATTTTTTTCTCTAATTTTAGGTTTTGCATTTATATTTTGCGCAAAATCTGTTATCAAAACTCACAGCGGAGTTTTTTATGCGTGTTCGGCTCTTGTGGCGGTTTTGGTGGTGGTTATTTCAATTTTCGGACTTGAAAGCTCTGTGCCGAATTTTGTCGCTACGAAAATTTTGCCAGTTTTTTCAAACAGCGGTTTAAGCACTGCGCTATACATATATATAATGTATGCAAATGCTGTGCCCAAAGGGCATTTTATAATGAAAACTGTTATGCCGATTAGGGCGGAACTTTCAATCATTGCCACAATTTTAACCTTGGGGCATAATATTTACTACGGAATTACATATTTTCCCACGGTTTTCACTGCTCCGTCAGAGCTCGAAACTCGGTTTTTGCTTGCCGCTATTTGCTCGCTTGTGATGATGGCGATTATGCTACCGCTTTTTTTAACCTCGTTTAAAAGTGTCAGAAATAAAATGAATGCTAAAACTTGGAAAAATTTGCAGAAATCTGCCTATATTTTTTACGCACTTATTTATATACATGTGCTGATTTTGACCATTCCAATGGCAGTTTTGGGCGATGTGAAATCGCAGATTATGATTTTTGTTTATAGCGTGGTGTTTATCGGCTATGCTGTTTTGAGATTGGGTAAGGCTTTTGGCGAAAATGATGCGGTGTATAGAAAATTTATTTCGGGATTGGGTCTTGCTGTGTTTTTGATTATAAATGCAGTTTCGCTAAGTTCTGCAATTTTTGGTATTCCAGAAAATGAAATTACTTCCGAAGAAGTTCAGGCAGTGCCCGTGGCATATTCCGACGGAATTTTCAGCGGAAAAGGCATGGGATATAATGATTATATATATGTAGATGTCACGGTGGTGGACGGAAAAATTTCTGCTGTTGAGGTCACAAAACACAGAGAAGAAACACCCTATTTACGCAGGGCGCAAGCTCTGATTGATGTGATTATCCAAACTCAAAACACCAAAGTCGATACCATAACAGGTGCGACCATGAGTTCTCTCGGGCTTATTGAGGGAATTGAGGAAGCTCTTTCCAAAAGTGCCACAACTGAATAATTTGCCCAAAAAATAACATTTCCACAGCCAAGATAGTATTCACTCAGTGTGTACTATTTTAGCTGTGGAAACTTTTTAAAGGGGGGACAGATTTAGAAATTAGTCGTCGTTGTCATCGTCATTATCGTCATCATCGTCGTCGTCGTTGTCGTCATCATCGTCGTCGATGTCATCAAAATCATCATCAAGGTCATCCATGTCGTCGTCTAGGTCGTCAATATCGTCCATGTCATCGTCAAGATCATCCATGTCGTCGTCTAGGTCGTCGATATCGTCCATATAATCGTAAAGATCATCCATGTCGTCGTCTACGTCGTACATATCGTCGATGTCATCGTCAACATCATCCATGTCGTCGTCATTGTCATCATCATCGTCATCGTTGTCATTTACAACTGCGTTGTTGTTAACAGCTGGGATATCGCTTGGTGTGCTTGCAACGACATCATCGTTGTCATTATCATCGTCGTCATCATTATCGTCATCTTCGTCGTCGATGTCGTCCATATCATCATCGTCATCATCAAGGTCATCCATGTCATCGTCTAAATCGTCGTTTGCATCTGTTTCAGCTTTTACGATTTCTGTGCTTGTTGCGTCAACGTCATATTCAAATTCGCCTGTAGCTGTGTCGAATTCAACTTCATAAACCATAACGCCGTTTTCCATGTCGAATTCAACTTCAATGTTGCCAACAACATCTTCTGCTGTAATTCCTGCCGCCGCAAGAGCTGCTGCAATTGCATTTTCTTCTGATGCATATTCGCTTGCGCTTGGTGTTCCTGTTGTTGTAACATCGGCTGGAGTGTTTTTTGGGTTGCTTGCGATTAGGTTTAGTTCGTTAACTGATTTTTCAACAAGATCTTCAAGCTCTAGTGTTGGGTTTGCTGTCATGATTTCGTTGATTAGAGTTGCTTTACCTGTTGACATGCTGTAAAATTCAGCGATTTCATCAACTTCTGTAACTTCATCATCAATGTATTGAGCTAGGATTGAAGCGTTAACTGAAGAAGCTTCAAGGATTGTGTTAACTTCTGTTGAAAGTTTTTCTTGTAGTTCCTTACCACGAGTTGCGTCTGTGTCTTCAACTGAGATTAGAATTGAGTTTGCAACTTCGTCGATGTATCCGTTTTTGAGTAGTGAGCCGATTAGAGCGTTAACCGCTGTTTCCATGTCAGTTCCAGCAAGTTCCATGCCTGCGATGATTGCTTTAGCGTCTTCGTTTTGAGCTAGGACTTCGATGACTTTTTCGTCAGCGCCGAGTTTTAGTTCAATACTTGGGTTAACGTCAAAAGAAATGACACTTGCAATTTCAGGTGCTTCCTCTGGAGCGAATTTTGAAACTCCAAAGCCGATGCCTCCGATTACTACTGCAGCCGCCGCTGCGATTGATACGTATTTTTTAATGTTGTTTTTCATGATTTTTAATTCCTTTCAAATGAATTATTTTATTTTTTGTTTTTTGATTTTCAGGGGCTGTGAGTTTTTTTGTTTACTGCTTACTGCCCTGTCGAATAAGTAATGCACGGGAAACGCATTTTATTGCATAGATTTATAAAAAAATTTAATATTTTTATTTTCAGCTAAAAAAACCTAGGATTTGCAAGGGTTTTTTCTTAAAATAAAATTTAAATAAAATTAAAGCAATATTGCAATACTGAAAAATATATGGTATGTTTGCTAAAATAGATTTAATTAAACGAGGAGAATTGCGTGAGAAAATTTACGATTATAACTATAATATTACTTTTCGCCCTGTCTATCCCGACTTTTGCCGCCGATAACGATAGGGTTGTTTTGGGAAGCGAGCTTTCAGAAGCTGACATATCATCAGCCTATGAAACTTTCGAAGTTTCTCGAGGTGAGGTCACAGAGCTATATTTGGCGGACAGCTCGGTCACAAACTATCTTGCAAATATCAGTGATGAGTTTGAAATTGACAATAAAAATAACACCGCAATTTATGCAGTGCTTAGTGACAAGGAAAATTCCGTTGATGTTCAGGGCGAAATTAATGCCAGCGAAGGCATGTTTTTAAGTGCTTTGCAAACAGCAGGAATTGACGGCGTTAGTGTTATTGTAACATCAAACAGCGAAACAGACGGCGTTTCTGCACTTTTGAGTATTTTATATGCCTATGAAAACATGAGCGGCACTCCCCTAACAACCGAGCAAAAATCTGCTTCTGTATTAGAATTTATAACTGCGCTAAGCATGTCGGGCGAACTTGATATTGATGGAATTATGACTATCATAACCGAGCTAAAACTCGCAACCGAGGAAATCAGTGCCATGACCGATGAGGAATTGACAGTTAAAATTAATGAAATCGCCGAAGATATAGGAATACCTATAACAGACTATCACCGAGGAATTTTGATAAATCTAGCCCGAGATTTTGGAGAAATCGACACAACTGCATTGGTTGAAGGTGCAGAAAAAGTTCAGTCTACCTTGGAGAAAATCGGTGAATACAAAGAAAAGGCATTTTGGCTTTGGGAAGCACTTGTGAATATGTTTAAGGCGATTGGTGAATTTTTCTCAAGAATTATGTCAATTTTTGGATAAACATTTTAATTTAACTTGCAAAATAAATTGTATTATATTATAATGTATAGTTGAACTAATAGAAGTGGCTTAAATGGAGAATTTGAAATGGAAAAAAACCCAATTTTAATGAGTAGATTGTCTTCTCACAGCGATATACCTTTATACTCACAACTCGTGAGCATAGTAAAACGAAATATTTCAGCAGGAACTTTGTCAGCAGGCGACCTTTTGCCGTCTGAAACAGAGCTATGCAAAACTTTTGATATAAGCCGAAGCACAGTAAGGCAAGCAATAGGCGCATTGGAGTCTGACGGTCTGGTGGTTAGAAAACAAGGCCGTGGAACATATGTTGCCGAGCCGAAAATGAGAAGAAAAACCGAAATGGTCTATTCATTTACATCTGAAATCGGTTCTATGGGCATGACACCTTCGTCGAAATTGCTCGATTTTGAAGTTGTAGATGCAACACCTGATTTAGTTAAGGTTTTGGAACTAAACTCTTCCGACACTCAAATATATAGATTTACGAGAATTAGAACCGTAGACGGCGAGCCTTTAATTTTGGAAACCTCTTTTTATCCAAAATTCATTTACCCAAATCTAACCCGTGAACTGCTTGAAACCCACAGTTTTTACAGTTTGCTTTATGAAGTTGGCATAGCACCTGACTCTGCGGTTGACTCTTATGAGGCAGTTATGATAAGCCGTCGTGAAGCCGAGATTTTAAACTGCAAACAAGGCAGTTGTGCTCTTTTTGCACAAAGACGCACGAAAACCGCCGCTGGAATTGTTTTTGAATTTACTCAAAGTTTAATCCGTGCAGATAGAGTTAAACTCGATGTATTCTTACATAAAGACGGAGTTCACTTCAGTCGAAGTGTTGACAAGTAATATTAATAATAGAAGGGGAAAATGATTATGTCTGAAAATTGTAATAGTTCAAGTTGTCATTCACATGACCATTCTCATGAGCACGCCCACGGTTGCAGCACTTGCAGTTCCTCCTCATGTAGTGGAAAAAAAGCACCTGAGTCTGCGAAAATCCCCCTACGCGAGGGTTCAAAAGTCAAAAAAGTTATTGCAGTTGTAAGCGGTAAAGGCGGCGTTGGAAAAAGTCTTGTAACCGCTTCTATGGCATGTAAAATGCAAAAATTAGGATATAAAACCGCTGTTCTAGATGCGGATATTACAGGTCCATCTATGCCCAGAGTTTTCGGAATTACAGGCAAGGCAGGCGGAAATGCAGGCGAAATTCGACCTGCAAAAACTACAAACGACATTTCACTTATGTCACTCAACCTATTGCTTAAAAGCGATTCCGACCCTGTCGCATGGAGAAGCAATGTTATCACAAAAGCCGTAAAACAGTTTTGGGGAGACGTCATTTGGGGCGACATCGACGTGATGTTTATAGACATGCCCCCAGGAACAGGTGATGTGCCTTTGACCGTTTACCAAAGTCTTCCTGTGGACGGAATTATTATAGTAACTTCACCTCAAGAACTGGTAACGATGATAGTCGAAAAAGCTGTGAAGCTTGCAAATATTATGAAAGTTCCAGTGCTCGGAATTGTAGAAAATATGGCATATTTCGAGTGTCCAGATTGCAATAAAAAATTGAATGTTTTTGGTGAGAGCAAAGTTATGAAGCTTGCACACCAATATAGAATTAGCTGTGTAGAGCAAATTCCGATTGACCCGAAAATTGCTGAACATTGCGATAGAGGCGAGATTGAAAAGCTTGATATGCCTTGGCTTGATGATATTGCAGATGAAATTGCTGATATAATTTAGGGCAAAAAGATGTACTTTCTACTAGGGGTGTTTTGCTTTGCAAAAAGATACTAGGGATTTTCGCTTCGGCGAAAAGAGCGGAGAGTTTTCGTTGCGACGAAAAGAACGAGAGAACGAGGAGAACGCGCTCCGCTGGGGTAACTTTTTCATGTGAAAAAGTCACCAAAAAACATCAGG
>CAYJOS010000042.1:0-16600 GCA_964371875.1 uncultured Oscillospiraceae bacterium
TCAAAATTGAAGATGCGACCATAGGCGAAGCAAGTGGAAACAACACTCCAATTTCTGACGACACAGGCACAATTAACATCTATCAAGCGTACCCACTTCCCGAGGGCATACAGGCTGGCGATGTGGTTGACCTTTATGCTATGGTTTCTGCTTATAATACTAGTGTTCAACTTGCAACGGGCGAAGGTGCTTATGTGCTTTCAAACGACACACAAGGGCCAACAATCACACTTCCAGACACTATTCCTAATGCATTTAAAGGCGAATATTATATAATTTCAGCAAATATTTTTGATGTTAGTGGTGTTAGAGCTGTATCTATTCAAGTAGGTATTGGTAACACATCACACCAAGAAAATATGACTTATAATGCAGAAACAGGAAGATATGAATACACCGTTTCTGCTGATAGGTTTGCTGATGTAAGCAGTTTTAGCTTCAAAATCACAGCATATGATAATTTCGAGCCACAAAACCACACTTCAACTGACGATATCCCTGTCACAGTTGTCGACGAACCTCAAATCGAAATTATCTCTCCAGTGAGAAACAGCTCAACTGGCGACAACAAAACTCCAAAATTTGAAGTTTCTGTTTCAAACGCAGGCGAAAATCCAAGTGTTCAAATTACTATCGGTTCAGGCACAGCGATTGACATGATTTTTGATGCAAACGAAGGAACTTATAGCTACACACCAGCAGAAGATTTAGCTGACAGAAAAACCGAAGTTTCTGTAACCGTCACAAGAGCTGACAACAAAACCGCAACTGAAAACTGGTCTTTCACAGTCGGAACTTTGGAATTCGACAAATATTTCGGTCAGCTCCACTCACATACGACATATTCAGACGGTTCTGGCGACTTAGATGATGCATTCAAATACATTTCAAACATTCCAGCAAGCGATAATGTAGATTTCGTGTCATTTACTGACCACTCAAACTATTTTGACACAACATCAGCCGCTAACCCAGCAGAAGCGCTAAACGACCCAACAAAAATGACATCAGCTTCTGCGGATATTTGGTCTGAATATACTCAAGCGGTTGATGATTTCAACGCTCAAACAACAGGCGTTTCTGCACTTGCAGGTTTTGAAATGACATGGTCAGGTGGGCCTGGTCATATCAATACATTTAACTCAGAGGGCGTAATCAGCCGTAATAACAGCACATTAAACAGCAAAAATGACAATGACGGCATGAAAGCATATTACGACACCTTAATTGCAAATGCAGACCCACTAGCAAACCTATCACAATTTAACCACCCAGGAACAACTTTTGGTAACTTTGCCGATTTTGGCTATTACACACCAGCATATGACAACAAAATGGTAATGGTTGAAGTTGCAAACGGCGAAGGAGCAGTTGGAGCGGGCGGTTACTACCCAAGCTATGAACAATATACACTTGCACTGGACAAGGGCTGGCACGTTGCTCCGACAAACAACCAAGATAACCACAAAGGTAATTGGGGTAACGCTAACACAGCTCGTACTGTAATCATCGCAGCAAGCAATTCAGAACATGATTTGCTAACAGGCATGAGAGATAGAGCAATGTATTCAACCGAAGATAAAAACCTTGAAATTGATTTTGAGATTAACGGTCAAATTATGGGTTCAATTATCGAAGAAGTTCCAACTGAAATTAATTTCTCAATTTCAGTTAATGACCCTGATAATGGCGATAATATCAGCAAAATCGAAATCATCACGGGTAGCGGTAGAGTTGCTGATGTTAAAACTTTCAGTGACAACAATGTAATATGGGACGGTTCTCTAAGTGTTAAAGAGGGTTACTACTATCTTCGTGTAACTCAATCCGACCTTAACATCGCTGTAACAGCTCCTGTTTGGATTGGTTCTGCTCCGCTTATGTTGAAGTTTCAACAAAACTTCCTGTTACAGACGAAGCTTTAACTCTAACAACTACAATATTTAACAGCGAAAGTGAAGAAAAAACTCTAAGTTCAATCACTTACAAAATGGGCGAAACCGTTTTAGAAACACACACAGGCGATACCATGGCTTCAAACTCAACATATGAAGATATTTTCGAATATACTCCAACAGTAGCAGGTAAAGTTACTATCACTGTTGAAGTTTTGATGGACGGAAATATCTACACACAAAATGTTGAACTTGATGTTCGTGACGCTGACAAACTTGTTTACGTCGGAATTGACGCTTCAAACTACAACGAATATGTAGACGGTAACTACAAAGACAGCATGGGTAACTTTGCAGACCTTGCAGTTGGCTATGACGTCCGTGTGGTTGAGTTAAAAACAGAGGAAGACCTAATCGCAGCGACAGAAAACGACAAATTCGTAATGCTAATTTTAACTCCACCAACACGCAGAGATGGTTCTTCACTTTTTGAAGACTATCAAAACTGGTCAGACGCTGAAATCGAAGCAATCGCAAATTTTGCAGAAAAAGGCAAAACAGTGATTGTCACTGGTTGGGGTGATTACTACGAAAGCTATGAAAGCGATACTTCAATCTTCCCAAGCGAAGACCACATGGCATCACAGCAAAACAAAATTTTAGAAGCTTTAGGTGCAAGCCTTAGAATTTCGGACGATGAACTAAAAGACGATGTTACTACTAACGGCGGTCAGCCTCAAAGACTGTACCTAACTGAAATTAACGAAGGCAATATGTTCATGCAAGGAATTGTAGACAGCCAAGTCTATTCAAATTACGGTGGTTCAACAATTTACGCAGTTGGTCAAGACGGAATGCCAACAAGTGCATTACCAGAAAGTGCAAGTGCAATGGTTTACGGTTTCACAACAAGCTATTCCGCAGACGATGACGCTGATAATTATGCTGGCGTAACCATTCCAAAATATGATGGTAAATATCTATCAGCAGCGAGCGAAACCATCACTTACGACAACGGAAACACAGCGACAATAATCGTGGCTGGTTCTGTATTCATGAGTAACTTTGAAATTCAGGGCACAGCCGATAACTACGGCACACCTGCATATTCAAACTACACTATCGTAGAAAATCTCATGAAATTTATTAATCCAGTTCAACTTTCATACATTTCAGAAGTTAAAGACGGAGCAACAGGCGAAGAATTTACAGTCCGTGGTGTTTTAACAACAAATGCTTCTGGATATGACAAAGAAACCGCTTTCTTCGACAGTGCATACATGCAAGATGCTACAGGCGGAATTAACCTATTCCCAGTATCAGGCGAGTTCAAAGCTGGAGATATGGTTGAAGTTTCAGGTGAAGTCAGCAGTTATCAAGATGAAATTCAGCTAAAAGTAAGTGCTATCGCAAAAATCGGCGAGGGCACAGTTCCCGCTCCGATTGACGCAACAGCAGAACAAATTAACGACAAGAGCGTTTTGGGTTCACTTGTAAAAGTTTCAGGTGAAATCACAAGAATTGTCGAAACAAATGGTCTACCAGAAAGCATTTACTTTAGAGATGCAAGCGGAGAAGAAGCAAGAATTTTCATCGATGGTTACATCACAACTGATAAAGAAATTGCAAACCTAGAAGTTGGTGCAACAGTAACGGCAATTGGTCTTTCTTCATTCGACAACACTTACGCTGATATTAATGCACGCATAAGAATTAGCGACAGAGCAAACATCACCGCCACACCTGAACAAACAGGCGGAAGCGGTGGCGGAGGTGGTTCGTCAAATAATGACGACGATGAAATCGACATTGGCGACGACGAAACTCCACTTGCAAGTTTTACAGATATTTCGACAGATAATTGGTATTTCGAAGCTGTAAACTTTGTAGTCGAAAAAGGCTTATTCTTGGGTACAAGTGAACTAACTTTCGAGCCAGAAAGCGAAATGACAAGGGCTATGATGTGGACAGTTCTTGCAAGAATGGACGGAATTGACACAAAAACTGATGGAGTTTGGTATGAAATTGCACAAGAATGGGTAATTTCGGAAGGAATTTCAAATGGAGATAATCCTGACAGCTCGATAACCCGTGAAGAATTTGTAACAATGCTTTACCGCTATGCAGGAAGCCCAGAACTCACAGCAAGTCAACTTGAATATCCAGACGTCGCAGAACTTTCAGACTGGGCATTTGACGGCATGGTTTGGGCAACTTTAAACGGAATTATCGAAGGCGATGAAAACAAAAACCTAAACCCAACCGATACAGCAACAAGATCCGAAATTTCAGCAATGATTATGAGATACTTAAACCTAGTAACAGAATAAATTTATACAGCTAAGTTTGAATAATTCGTAATTTAAAAATCACACTATTGAGTTTTTTAGCTCAATAGTGTGATTTTTTTACCCTATTTTATATAGTATAATAATTCACCGTTCCTTATCTAGGTGAAATCCACCCATTCCCCACGACATAAACCACAAGTTCCAAGGCGCTTTTGCACCCAGATTTTAAGTACATATTTTCCATGTGCCTTTTAACTGTGCCCTCGGCTATGTGCATCATTTCGGCAATTTCTTTGCGTGAATGTGACTTGCAAAGCAGTCGCATAATTTCCAGTTCACGCTCTGTAAACGGCGCTTCGCCTTGCGCTGTCGGGATTGTAACTTCTTCGGGAAAACTTTTCTCTCCACGCATCACCGCTCGTATCATTTTCACAAATTCAGAAATTGGTGTGGATTTTGATAAAAAAGCGTCTGCTCCTGCTTTTTTTGCCCTTGGGATGTATGAAATTTCGTCAAAACCCGACATCACAATTATCTTTGTGTCTGGCAAATGTGTTTTAATTTGCTCAGCAAGTTTAATTCCACTGTCGCCTGTTTCCATTGAAATATCCGTGAGCACCACATCAGGTATTAACATTTTGCATTTGTTAATCGCCTCTGTGCCTGTGGTCGCAAAGCCAATAATATCCATGTCATTTTCGGTATTTACAGAATTGATAAACGCTTCTAAAACCGACATATGGTCATCGGCGATAAAAATTCTAATCATAGGCAAAACCCCAGTCTGTTATTTTTTACATCATTATATAGTATAAATTCGACTTTGTCACGGTTTTAGTCAAAAAATACCGACCTCGCCGTCATTAGATTTTTTCTAACTTTTGGGAGGTCGGTTTTTCAAGGCTTGTTTTCTATATGTTCATTCCATATATAACTGCACCGATTATAAAAATAATTCCACCTACGATAATCATATCCAAAACTTTGAGCGGAATATTAATTTTATCGTAAATACTATATAGCTTTGTGCGATGTTCAGTAGTGTCGTTTTCAATTTTTTTCAGCTTTTCGTATTCTTCACGAGAAATTTCAACTTTTTCCTCTTGCATTTCCAAGTTTTCGTCATAGTGATTATCTTTCATATTAATTACCCTTTAAAGATTATTTTTTGGTCAAATATTTTCTCATATCAATTGCGCAAGCAACTAGAATAATCGAACCACGGACTATATAAGTAATAGAACCAGGAACATCTAGGAAAATTAGCGCTGCATTGATGATTTGAAGCAGGATAACACCCATGATAACGCCACGGATTTTACCCACACCACCTGTAAACGATACACCACCGATAACGCAGGCGGCGATGGCGTCTAGTTCATAACCGTCACCTGTTGCCGCTGTGTTTGAACCAACACGAGCTGACTCTAGGAAGCCTGTCAAGCCGTAAAGAGCACCTGCAAGTGTGAAAACCAAAACCGTTGTCCAGAAAACCGAAACACCTGAAACCTTTGCCGCTTCTGCGTTACAACCAACAGCAAACATGTTTTTTCCGAAAACTGTTTTGTTCCAAATAAACCACATTACAAATGAAATGATTACAGCATAAAGGATAACTTTTGGAACATAAAATGAGGAGTCACCGAAAAGGTTACCGCTGACAAAGCTTGTGTAACGAGGGTCAATGCCACCGATAGGAGCACCGCCGTTAGTGCCAAATGTTGCATAAATTAGTGTTAGACCATAGACAATTAGCTGTGTACCCAAGGTAACGATAAATGGGTGGAGCTGAAATCTTGCGGTCATAAATCCATTGAAAAATCCGATCACAGCACCAACAAGCATAACAAGAAGCATAACGCAAACAAGTTGACCGATGATGCTTGATTGTGGGTCTTGTGGTAGCCAAGTTAGGGAAGCGTACATTTTCGCCGCATAAGTCGGAGCTTGAAGCATTGATGCCGAAATACATGCTGTTAAGCCGAGCATACGACCTGCTGAAAGGTCTGTACCTGTTAAAATAACTGCACCGGCGATACCCAGCGCCATGACCAAACGAGTTGAGCTTAGTGTTAAAATATTGACTATAGATGAAGTTGAAATAAATCTTGGGTTGTGGTTAACAACAACAATAATCAACAATAAAACAAGGATATAAAGAGCATTATCTAGTAATTTACCAAAAATTTGTTTACTTTTTGTGTTAGTCATAAAAATCCCCTCCGTTCGCAATCTTTATACATATTTTGCCGCAAGAGTCATAATTTCTTCTTGCGTTGTGGTTTTTGCATCGACAATTCCTGCAAGTCTTCCGTTTGACATGACCAAAATTCTATCGCAAATTCCCATTAATTCAGGCATTTCCGAGGAAACCACCATACAGCATTTTCCTTTGGTCGCTTGGTCATTTATCAGCTGATAAATTTCATATTTTGCACCGACGTCTATACCACGAGTCGGCTCGTCAAGTAGAAGGATTTCAGGGTCTTTTAATAACCATCTTCCTATAATAACTTTTTGCTGATTTCCGCCTGAAAGTGAGCGGATTGGCGTTTTTTGAGAGGGAGTTTTAACTTTCATAGAGTTAATTACCCATTCTGTGCTGTCTTTGATTTTTTTGCTGTCTAGCATACCGTTTTTCTTGTGTTTTCTTAAAGTTACTATAGTCGAATTTTCTGCAATGCTCAAAACCGGCAAAATTCCCGTACTTCGACGTTCTTCAGTTAAAAGTGCAAAACCGTTGCGTATAGATGCCTTTGGGTCTTTGTTCGTAACAGTTTTTCCGTCGACTATAATTTCACCTGATTTTACTGTTGCATAGCCGAAAATGTTTTCTAAAAGCTCTGTTCTGCGTGAGCCGACAAGACCTGCAACACCCAAAACTTCGCCTTTTTTAAGCTCAAAGCTGACATCTTGAATTGTTGCACCATACATGCCTGTCAAATTATTAACAGTCATATAAACATCGCCGACCGTGTTGGTTTTTTCAGGGAAACGGCTGGTGATTTCACGTCCGACCATTTGTTTAATAATGTCGTTCATGGTCAAATCTGCCGCTGCTGTTGTTGAAACATATTTACCGTCACGCATGATGGTAACTTCGTCTGAAATTTCCAAAATTTCGTCCATTTTATGTGATATGTAAATCATGCCTACGCCTCTGTCACGTAGTTTGTTGATAATTCTAAATAAATGTTCAACTTCTTTGTCTGAGAGTGAAGAAGTTGGCTCGTCTAAAACTAGGATTTTTGCGTCATATGAAACCGCTTTCGCAATTTCAACCATTTGACGTTCTGAAACACTTAGCATGCTTAAAATCGCACGTGGGTCAACGTCAATTTCTAAGTCTTTTAAAACTTCAAGTGTTTTATTATACATAATGTCTTGGGATACCATAATTCCCTTTCGGGGATATCTTCCAAGCCATAGGTTATCCATAACATCTCGTTTTGTAACCTGATTTAGCTCTTGATGAACCATGGCAACGCCGTGTTCTAGGGCTTGTTTTGGGTCGGTAAAATTAATTTTTTTACCTTCAATAAAAATATCGCCTTCATCTTCAAAATAAATTCCGAAAAGGCATTTCATCAAGGTGGATTTTCCAGCACCGTTTTCTCCCATCAGTGCGTGGACTGTTCCGTGCTTTAGTGTGAGTTGTGCGTTGTTTATTGCATGAACACCCGCAAAACGCTTGTGCATTCCAAGCATTTGAAGTAATGGCACATCTGTTTTAACAGCAGTTTTTTCACTCATATCTACGACCTTTCCTTTCCGCCAATCGCATGGGCATAGCATTAAAAATTTTAAAAAAAGAGCGGGGCGTAATTGCCCCACTCTTAAAGTACTGATTAACCTAGAATGTCAGCAGGATATGGTGAGTATGGGAAGAAGATGTCTTTTGAACCTTCTTCGAAAGACCAATCAGTTCCGTCTAGTGGCTCTCCGCCGTTTGCAACGTTAAGAGCAACAGTTGTTACATATTCAGCGATAAGGTCAGGATTTTGACCAGCTGAACCTGTCATTTGACCAGCGTCTATGTATGTTTGAGCTTCAGCAGTTGCGTCAACACCGATGATAGGAACAGCTTTAGAAGCGTCTAAGTTCCAACCAGCAGCTTGAAGTGATGTCATAGCACCGATTGCGATACCGTCGTTGTTGCAGAAAACAAGCTCAACGCCGTCAGTGTCAGAAATTGGGTTTGATGTTAGGAATGTATCCATAGCATCTTTACCTTTGTTTGTTGACCAGTCGTCAGCTAGGTAGTCTGTACCAAGTTGAACTAGTTCTGGGTAGCCAGCTTCAACAAATAGTTCGTTAGTTCTTGTGACAGAAGCTTCAGTTCTTCCGTTTGCTTCTGGGTGAGCAAGGTCAGATCTAATCATAACATATTCGATAGTTCCGTTGCCGTTTCTGTCATATTTTTCAAATTCTGGAAGGATAACCGCTGCTGCGATTTCACCTTGCATAAGTCCACCGCCACGTGCGTCTGAACCTACGAACCAGCAATCTTCATAAGAATCGATAACTTCTTTAGCAGGTTGTTGGTTATAGAAAAGGATAGGAAGGTTTGCTTGTCTTGCTTTGTCAACAACTGTTTGACCAGCTGAAACGTCAGTTAGTCCAACAACTAGCATTGTTGCGCCTTTAACGATAGCGTTGTCGATTTGGTCGTTTTGTGTACCTTGAGTTGCAGCGCCGTCGTTGAAGTTGTAGTCAATTCCTGCTGCAGCATACATTGGGTCAGCTGCGTTCATAACTGCGTTTTGTTGAGGATCTGAGAAGTTGTAAACAAAGTGCTCAAGCATGATGTCGCCATTTGCTTCGGGAGCTTCTTCTTCAACTTCAGGTGTAGCAGCATCGCCTTCAGGAGCAGTTGATTCTGCTTCTGGAGCTGGAGCATCTTCTGCTTCTTCTTCAGCACCGCAGCCTGCGAGTAGTGTCGCTGTCATTGATAGTGCAAGTAGTGTCGCTAAAACTTTCTTCTGTTTCATTTTTGGTCCTCCTAGAAATTTTTGTTTTAGGCTTTCGCCTTTCGTGTGTACATTGTATCTAATAAGGACTAAGTTTTCAATACAATATATTATCTACATTTTACATATTCTTATCTGATTTGGCGATGTTTTTACAATTTATTAATATTTTGTTAGAAATATTAACATTTTAAAAATTAAAAAATACCATAAGTGCAAAAAATTACCATGACTTTCTGCACTTATGGCGTTTTATTTCATTGTTGTTTTTTGTCAATTTTCATAAATTTCAATAGGAAATAATATGGTTTGAATTTCCTCTTCAAAGATATTTTCTCTTGTGACTATGTGAACACCTGTGTCGATATTTTCAGAAGAGTTGATTTTTCCCTCGTGTTGTTCAATCGCATACTGTGCTCCGAGATAGCCCATGGCGAACTGATTTTGCACCACAATCCCGTCTATAACTCCTGTTTCTAAGTAGTTTACGACTGTTGTGTTGTTGTCAAAACCTATGGCAACCAAGTCTTCTCTGCCTGATTTTTCAATCGCTTCACCCATCGCAACCGTGGTAATTTCATTGAAAGTTGCAATTGCATCGACGCCCTCATCACTGTTAATCAGGCGATTTGTGCCGTCTAATGCCTCGACATGTGTTGAAAAAGCTTCTTCAATTTGCACAATTTCCAAATTTTCATAGCTTCTAACCGCATCTTCAAAGCCTTTCATGCGTTGCTCAAGATTTTCCGTAAAACTTTTGATCGCAAGAACACCAACATTTCCCTCATAATCCATCATTTCCGCCATTTTTTCGCCCATTTCATAGCCAGCGTTGTAGTTATCGGTGGAAATTCTAATTTTTATATCGGGAACATTCACGTCGCTGTCGATTACTATGACTTCAATCCCCTCGTCAATCGCTGCTTGAACCGCTTCGGCGAGTTCTTCATAGCTCAAAGCGGAAATTATTATCGCATCATAGCCATATTCAATCGCATCGTAAACAATTTGGATTTGCCCTGCGATGTCTTCCTCGTCCTCGGTGGATAAAACTGTTCCGATTTCGTTATATTCGGCGATTGCAGTGTAAAAACCGTCTATTGTGATTTCCCAAAAGCTCGAAATTTGCGATTTTGGTATGAAAAGTATTTCATTTTGTTCATCATCTTGGGTGTATGATTGAGTGCAAGCTGAAAATAGTACAAGCAAAATTGCTGTAATTAATGCAAGTTTTTTCATATTTCGCCCTCCTCACCCTCGATAATTGGGATTTTTATGGTGATTTCTGTGCCCTCATCCAAATCACTTTTGACAAAAACACCATATTCCTCGCCGTAGTAAATGCGAATTCTGTCGTGAACATTTCTAACACCTATGCCAACTTTTTCGCTTTTTGAGGTGTACAGCCTAGAAATTTGCTTTTCATCCATGCCAATTCCGTTGTCTATTATTTTGAAAATCACGACACCGTCTTCAATATAGCCCTTGATTTCGATTTCACCTTCGTCTATCATTCGGTTCAAGCCGTGGTAAATCGCATTTTCAACAAAGGGTTGAAGCAAAATTTTAAGGCATTTATAGTCCAAAATTTTCTCATCCACGTCAAAACTATAACTAAACTGGTCTTTGTACCTGATGTTCAAAATTATCAGGTAACTTTGAACGTGCTTAATCTCTTCACGGATAGAAATTTCATCCTTGCCACGGCTTATGGAAATTCGGAAAGTGTTCGAAAGTGCAGCGACCATATTCGCCGCGTCGTCGTTTCCGTCCTCTTTGCATAGCCAGAAAATGGAGTCCAATGTGTTATACAAAAAATGTGGATTTATCTGCGCTTGCAGGGCTTTTAGCTCAAATTTTTGCAGTTCTTTTTCGTTTGTAATGCTTCGCTCGATTAGAAGTTTAATCCTCTCCACCATGTGGTCAAAGGAACTTTGAAGCTCCACAACTTCCTTAACTCCACGCTTTTCACGGAAAACATAGGAATTTATATCTTGGTCAAAAATTTGTATCGCTTTTACAAGTTGCTTCATAGGAAAAGTCAAATCACGTAGCATAATCGCCACCAAAACCAGCGAAGCCACCAAAGCCGTCAGCAAAACTATTCCTGCATATTCGGAAAATTCTGTCGAAACTTGGTTTACAAGCTCGTCCATATTGCTAACTCCGATAACATGCCAATCCGTGTTCATGATTTGCCCTGAGGAGTAAATATTCAGGTCGGTCGTCATAGTTCCACCGCTGTAAACCTGTGGCAAAATATCGGTTTTTTCACTTTTCAGATTGGTGTAAAGCAGTCTTTGCTGTGGGTGGTAGACAATGTCGCCCTCGTTATCGGCGATGAAAACATAACCCCTGTCGCCTATGTAAATTTTATCAATATACTGTGAAATTTTTCCAAGCTCAATGTCCATGACAATGTAGTATTTTTCGCTGTCGATTTCTGTTTGACTGATGAAGGTGACCACCCAAGGGTAATAGGTTTCGAACATGTTGTTAACATGCGGAGGGGAGATGAAAAAATCTTCGTTTTCGTCAAAATTTTCAACGGAAAAGGACAGATTTTCAAATGTAGACTGTTGTTTTAGTTCAAAATCAGACTGCGAAGCATAACGCAAAATCTCACCTTTTTCGCTAAAAATCCCCACCATAACAATGTCAGAATTGATATCATAAAGCATTTTCAGGTCTTCAATACTGTGATTTTCCTTGACCCAATTTAGGTTTTCGATTTTATCCGCAACGAAGGTCTCTATGCTTTTTGCGATATTTTCCGTTGTCTGCTCGGTGTTTTGCATGGCGGTTTCGGTGTTGCTTTCGCTGTATCTTGAAAGCAAAATTGCGGAAGTGAGGGCAAGCAAAATTATTGTGTTTAATAAAACTATTGTGAGCATAATTAGGTTAATCGGCGGATTTTTCATTTTTTCGATTAGTTTTTTTAGCATAGTTTTGTTCACCCTTTTCAGATTTTTTACTCAGTCACAGGACTTGTTGCGTCTTTTCTTATTGCGTTCGGCGATTGGCTAAAATGTTTTTTGAAGGAATATGAAAAATAGTGCTGATTTGTGAAGCCACATTCGTCAGAAATTTCACGGATTTTCTTATTCGTGGTCAAAAGCAGTTCCTTCGCCTTGTTCATTCTAGCTTCGACAATAAGTTCTATGAAACTTTTGCCCAGAGATTTTTTAATGTTGCTGGACAAATAGTTCGGCGAGCAGTTCAGTCTTTTCGCCAAATTTCGCAAATTCATCTCAGGATTTTCAAACTCCGCAGAGATAATATCCCTAGCTTGCGTGACCAAAAACCCAACGGTTTTTTGCCTTTGGAAAGAAATTCCGTCCACCAATCCCAAGCCCAAATTCAAAATTTCCTCTTGGGTTTTCTCTTTTGTCGCCCTAAATGTGAAGAATTTTGAAATTATGGTTTTAACGTCAGAATCGTCCGCCAGCATCTTACATGCCTTGAAAAGTATGGACAAAATTTCAAGCATATGCGTGTTAAATTCCACGCTATTTACTTGTTTGTCGTTTAATTTTTCAAAAATGCTCAGAATTGAAACCGTAACTGCCTCTTTGTCCGCCGAAATAATTGCCGACTCTAACTCACTGAGCAATTCTTGAATGTCCACATCTTCCTTTTTTAAAATCAGGTCACTTGTGTGAACAATTTGCTCGTCGGTTTTTTCAATTGAAATCAACGCATCATTGGTTTCGGAAAAGGCAACATGCGTAGTTGAAATTTCGCTATATAAGTCACTTTGGGCAAAGCTGACATCGACATTTAGAATACGTTTTGCAGTTAAAACTATGTCTTTTGAAAGTGTGCTTACAAATTTATCCAAAATATCAGCGCTGTCGTGGGCAATGGTCACAACTCTGTCACCGTATAAAACGCACTCGCAGGAGATGTATTTTTTGGAAATTATTTCAACAATATTGAGCAGTCTTTTGAAGGTTGCCGTGTCGTTTTTGGTCGAAAAATCTTTCGCTTTTGTCACATAAACCGCATAGCCGTGTTCGGGTTTTGTGGTTTCGGGTATGGATAAATTGATGTTTGAAAAACTTTCACTCAACTGCCACTCCGCTATTGCATTTGTTATTAATTTTATCAAAAACAAGTCTTTTTTGACCTTTTCAAGCTCTTTCATGGTGTCTATTTGTATGTCTATGTCCAGAATTTCAGAAAATTTTGCGTCCATTTGCTTTTTAATTCTGCTAAATTCTTCTAAAATTCCGTCAGTGGTAATCGGCTTTAGGATGTACTCCAAAATGTTATATCTAATAGCCTGTTTTGCAAATTGAAATTCATCATGACCCGATAAAAACACAATCTGCACATTTGGTTTTAGCTCACGAACTTCTCGAACAAGCTCAATTCCGCCCATAATCGGCATCATAATGTCTGTGATTAAAAGGTCAATATCGTGAGTTTCGATAAAGTCTAGCGCCTCGACTCCGTTAGAAGCCTGACCGACTATTTCAAAACCCATTTCTTCCCAATTAACAGCATTAACAAACGCTTTTCTGATATTTTCTTCGTCGTCCACTATCAAAATCGTATACATAATTTCCACCTTTGTTATATGGTAAAAAAGACAATGCTTTTTTCACATTGTCTTTTTATTTTTGTGTTTATTATAAATATTTATCCTGATTGTTGCAAACTTCAACCATTGCCAAAATATTTTCAACAGGAATGTCATGAGTTAGTGCGTGAGTTGGGGCGATGATATAACCGCCGTCTTTGTAAAGCACGTCGCAAATTCTCTTAATCTCAGCTTTAACCTCATCGGGAGTGACGTAAGGCAAGCATTGTTGGGTTGAAATCGCACCCCAAAAAGCAAGTTTGTCGCCAAGCTCTGCCTTAACTTTTTGAATATCGTAAACCTCAGGTTGGAAAGTTTGGTAGCAATCCAAGCCGATTTCGACAAGGTCGGGTAAAATTTCACGGCAATCACCGCAGGAGTGTTGCATGATGAAAAGTCCTTTGTCCTTAACTTTTTTGTAAAGTCTTGCCATTTGAGGCTTGATGTAATGACGCCAGTGCGAGCCACCCATGATAAGCCCTCTTTGTTGACCCCAGTCGTCGCCAAAATATATGCCATCGAAATCATATTCTAACGCAATATCCACTAAATGGCAATAGTAATCGCCTATTTTTTGGAAAAGTGCTTCAGTTTCTTCAGGGCAACTAATCATGCTCATCAAAATATTTTGCATTCCGCATAGTGACCAAGCACGTTCGTACATCATAAATCCGAAACCGTACATAATGAAACGGTCGTCTTTATCCTTGTCCCTTGTCATCTCTTCGAATTCGGCACGAAGTCTTGCTTCGTCGCAAACAGGGAAGATATAGTCAGAATTTTCTAGGTCTTCGATTTGGAATTCGTCAGGCAAACCGATGTCTTTATCCGCGCCGTTTCTATTCCACTCAACACCGAATTCGTCTTTAAAAAATCCAGGTTTTTCAGCCATTTCAGTTGGCCAGCCCCAGTATTGTTTGTAGTAAAGGTGGGCGCCAAGCTTGTTTTCTATGTCGGGATCGCCCGTATGTGCAATCATTTGCTCGAGAGCTTGCTCGGTAAAATCAAGGTGAAAAGGTACAAAGTCTGTATTTTTGTGTTGCAGGGCGGCAATTACGCGTTCTCTTCTGGTCATAAGGGAAGCTCCTTTGCAAAATTTAATTTATGCTTGAATTATATTGCAAAAAAACGTATAATAATAGATACTAAAATTCGAAAAAATAGTAAATTTGTTCAGGAGGTGAAATGATGGATATTATATATAATCTACCAGAAATAAGAAAGATGCTTACAGATTTTTATATACTAACAAATTCGAGAATAGTACTTTTTGATAGAAATTATCAGGAATTATACGCATTTCCTGACAGATTATCAGGGTTTTGTAAATGTTTACGTGAAAACGAAACAATCCAACAAAAATGTAAACATGACGACTTTTCGCACTTTGAACTGTGCAAAGTAAACAAAACTGGAATATCGTACACATGTCACGCAGGACTTTTCGAAGTAATCACTCCGCTAATCATCAACGAAACCGTGATTGGATTTTTGATGGCTGGGCAAATAAAAGCAGACGAGTTTGGAAGTGCAGACTTTGAAAAAATTAGTAAAACTTTGACAAGCTATGGCGTCGATGTGCATAGACTAAATCATGAATTTGAGCAGTTGAGCGCAGCAAAGCCCGATAAACTCGAGGCTACAAAAAATTTGATGCAGATTTATTCCGCTCATATTTGCAGCTCAACTCTTGCGGTTGTAGACAAAAGTTCTCTAGCTTTTCAAATTGACAATTTTGTCCTCGAAAACCTCACCACCGACCTCTCGGTTAACAGGCTTTGCGAGGAATTTGGTTTTAATAAAACCAGTTTTTACAAGGTGACAAATAAACTTTATGGCGTGCCAATTATGCAGCACATTAAGCAGTTGAGAATTCACAAGGCTAAAATTTTACTATCGAACTCAAACTTAAAAATCAACGAAATCGCAGAGGAAGTTGGAATTTTCGACTACAATTACTTCACAAAAATTTTCAGAAAAGAGGTAAATTGTACTCCTCGTGAATTTAGAAAAAACAGTATTCCAACAGAAAAAATTTAAAGGCGTACAATTTCATTGTGCTATTTGTATAATTTTAACTGCTTGCATTTAGGTATTTATACTAAATATTTTATTGTTTTGAAGAAAAGCATTGAAGAAATATTTTTCTTGCAGTATGATTTAGAAAAATAAGCAAATGTAAACACACAAATTTATGGGGGGCAATATTTAAAATGTTGGAAAAAAATCAGGATATACTGAAGGTTTATCCTCAGTATGAGAAGAACAAGAAATTTTATGATGATAGAATTTCTAGTGTTAAAAATGGCTTCATTGAACACTTCGGTGAGAGCGAAAATATCAGAATTTTCTCTGCACCAGGTCGAATTGAAATCGGCGGAAATCACACCGACCACCAACGTGGTTGCGTCTTAGCAGCGAGCATCGACCTTGATGTTTTGGGTGCGGTTTGCAAGACTGAGGAGAAAATTGTCCGAATTTTTTCTGAAGGTTATGGCATGATTATGCTCGATATTACGGATTTTTCTATAAAAAACGAAGAGGAAAACACAACATACGCTCTGGTTCGTGGTGTGTACAAAAAAATCAGCGAAATGGGTTTTGAACTCAGCGGTATGAATATCTATTGTTCGTCAAATGTCCTCGGCGGTTCGGGGCTGAGTTCGTCGGCTGCTTTTGAAGTTTTTCTGGGAACTGCGATTAACTATTTATATTGTAGTGAAAAACTGTCGGCGGTGGAAATTGCAAAAATCGGACAATATGCAGAAAATGTATATTTCGGCAAACCCTGCGGATTGATGGACCAGATGGCTTCGTCGGTCGGAAACGTGGTTGCGATTGATTTTAAAGACCCAGAAA
>CAYJOS010000043.1:0-16486 GCA_964371875.1 uncultured Oscillospiraceae bacterium
GTCGCTAAATTGTTCTGTGACCGTTCCGACTTCCAGTCCCCAGCTTTCGATTTTTTCAACTGCTGCACTTTCGCTGAGACCGATGACTGTCGGAACTTCGATTGCTTCGGTTTCGGGACCGTCACTGACAGTCAAATACACAGTTGCTCCGACCGAAACTTGCTCTCCAACTCCTGGGCTAGAGCTGATTACATAGTCTTTTGTGATGGTATTTGATGGAACTCTTTCAATTTCTACCAGTAATCCCACCGCTTTTAGTTCTTGTTCTGCCGCTTTAAACTCTTTATTTATAACATTTGGAACACTTTGCATGTCAAGCCCGCTTGAAACAATGAGCGTGATTTCAATTCCGCCTTCAACCACCATCATGCTTCTTTGCGCCTCTATGCTTTGAGAAACTATCATGTCTTTTGGTATGGTAGAATTTGGTTTGATTTCAACAGAGAAGTTGAATGCATCTTCAAGTTCTGGGTTGTTTAATACGTCAGTATAGATATCTCCGACAAAATTCGGCACATTAATTCGTTCAGATTCACTAAAAATATCTTCAATTAAATATTGCCAAAGGAACACAAATAATACGAAAATGAATATGATTACACAAAATAATCCCGATAGCAAGCTCACTTTACGGCTTCTGCGTCTGCGTCTGTCATAGTCTTCATAGCTCATGTCTCTGCCACTTCCGACAGGTTTAACTTCAGCATTTTCTCTCTCCGCCGTTTGAGCTTTTTTGTCTTCGGCTTGCTTAACGGCAACATAATCGCCTTTTGCAGTTCTAAATTTATCCAGTGCAGTTAGCATTTCGGTTGCAGATTTGTATCTTTTTGTTTTGTCAACTGCCATGGCTTTCAAAATTATCGCTTCAAGCTCTGGTGGAATTTCCGAGTTCAGTTGGCTTGGTTTTAAAATCGAACCATTTATGTGTTTCATCGCAACTGCCACAGCATTTTCACCAGTACAAGGCAGTTTTCCTGTCAACATTTCATACAAAATTACTCCCAAAGAGTATAAATCCGAACGTGCGTCAACGGGTTCGCCTTTAGCTTGCTCAGGCGAAATGTAGTGAACAGAGCCCAAAGTTTCCTGAGCTGTTGTGTTTTGTGTATCCGCAATTCTTGCAATTCCAAAATCCGCAACCTTAACATTGCCGTTTTTCTCGACCATGATGTTGTGCGGTTTAATATCCCTATGAACTATACCCTTTGAATGGGCATGGCTAAGCGCTTTGCAAATTTGAGATGCAAAGTGTACAGCTTCTTTCCAAGTTAAGACATTTTTGCTTGTCATATACTGTTTAAGGTTAATCCCCTCAATCAGCTCCATGACAATATATTCAGCATCACCCGAGCGGTTCATGTCGTAAACTGAAACTATATTTGTATGTGAAAGCATCGCAACTGCTTGCGATTCATTTTGAAATCTTTTCCTAAATTCAGCGTCCAGTGCATAGTCATCTTTCAGCACTTTCACTGCAACATTGCGGTTTAACCTCTTGTCAACCGCTTTATAGACAACAGCCATTCCGCCCTTGCCAATAATTCCCGATACCTCGTATCGATTATCAAGCATCTTTCCCAGATACCTGTCCATTCCATTCTCCATAGTTACCTCCAATTGCCGTGGAATTTTATTATCGCATTAATACGCGAAAATTGCAACAGTAACATTGTCCGTTGCCTCCCTAGAAAGTGCTAAATTTAACAATTCTGTGCACATTTTCTCGGGTTCTGTATGTTTTTGTGATATTTCGAGCATTTCTTCTTCATCAACCATGTTTGTAAGCCCGTCAGAACAGAGCAAAATTATGTTCCCTTTTTCAATCTCAACTGTATAAACATCAGGTTTTACATCTCGCTCAATGCCCAGAGCCTTGGTGATATAATTTCGGCGAGGGTGAGTTTTTGCCTCTTCACGGGTGATTTCTCCCCGTTGAACAAGCTCCTCGACGTAAGAATGGTCAGTGGTTATCTGCCAAATTACGCCACGACTTATCATATAAGCCCGACTGTCGCCAATGTGAGCAAGGTGTACCCTATCAGGCCCGAAAATTCCACCAACTAGCGTTGTTCCCATGCCTTCACAGGTAAAATCTGTAAATGCCCTGTCATAAACTACCACATTAGCGTATTTCGCCGCCTCGGCGACCAGTGAAGGAAACGGAACTTCATCGCCGTCCAAAATACATCGCTGTACATGGGCGACAAAGCAATCAGTAGCAAGGGCGCTGGCAATATTTCCTGAGCGAGCTCCGCCCATGCCGTCACAAACCACGCCGATGACATTTTTATTCGCTACGCCAATGTCAAACATGTCCTGATTTTCTTTTCTCACTTTTCCAATATCTGTTATTCCAAAGGTTTTCATAAACCCTCCAATTAAGTTGCGTTATTTTTCTCTTTCTGACTTTTGCGTCGCAACTGACCGCAAGAAGCATCAATATCTCCACCAAGTTTTCGTCGAACTGTCACATTTACACCCTTTTTTTCTAAAATTTTCACAAAATTTTTGAGATTTTCAGGCTTCGAGGGTCTAAACTCTCGCTCGTCAACATGGTTTAGAGGAATTAAATTTACATGACAGCTGATGCCTTTGACCTTTTGGGCTAAGGTTTCAGCATGGAAATCTGTGTCATTCACACCGTCAATCATGGCATATTCAAAGGAAATCCGCCTACCAGTTTTTGTAAAATATTTTCTACATGAAGAAAACAATTCATCAACACCCTTTTTTCGGTTTACTGGCATGATTTTATTACGTGTCTGGTCGTCAGGTGCGTGCAAGGAAACCGAAAGTGTGAGCTGTAAATTTTCATCTTCAAGCTCAGCAAATTTGTCGGTTAAACCGCAGGTGCTGAGCGAAATGTGCCTCATACCAATATTTAAACCATTTTCTGAGTTTACTAAACGTAAAAATTTGATAGTATTGTCATAATTATCCAAAGGCTCGCCTATTCCCATGAGGACAATGTTGCTGATTTTTTCTCCTGAGTCCACCTGTGTGAACAAAACTTCGTCAATCATCTCAGCAGGCGACAAATTTCGCACCAAACCGCCAATCGCCGACGCACAGAACGCACATCCCATTTTACACCCAACTTGGGTAGAAATGCAAACAGTATTTCCGTGTTTATATCGCATCAAAACCGTTTCGACTGCGTTCCCATCGCCGAGTTCCCATAAGTATTTTATTGTTCCATCTTGTGCAGAAACCTGTTTTCTCAACAGTTTTGGCTTTGATATATAAAAAATATTTTCCAGTTTTTCACGCAAGCCAGTGCTTAAATCAGTCATTTCAGAAAAATTTGTAACAGCTCTATTGTGTAACCATACAAAGATTTGTTTTGCCCTGAATGGCTTTTCACCAATTTCAGAAAGTTGAACTTTAAGCTCGTCCAAATCAAGTGATTTTATATCATGCTTCATTTTTTGCCCTCAATTTGCAAATAAAAAAGCCATCCGTCCCATCAATATGTGGAAATAAAGTCCTAGCTTCTCCATCTATATAAAAATTCTTGTTATTTTCCAAGAATTTGCCAATAACATCTTGATTTTCACGTTTAAAAACTGTGCAAGTTGAATATAAAAGAGTCCCATTTGGCTTAACACATTTTGATATACCATTCAGTATTTCAAGTTGAATTTCGGGCAATCTTTCAATATCTTCAACGCATTTTTGCCTAATATCTGGCTTCTTGCGAATAACACCAATGCCCGAGCAAGGGACATCCGCAAAAACCAAATCGAAACTTTTATAATATTCTTCTTTAGGATTTTTTGCATCCATTTGATGAGTTTTTATTATGTCAATTCCGAGCCTTTTGGAACTTTCTACAATACGTTTCAACTTATTTTTTCCAATGTCGCAAGCTATTATTTCGCCTTGATTTTCCATTTGAATTGCTAGCGAAAAACTCTTCCCACCAGGTGCAGCACAACAGTCTAAAACTCTCATGCCAGCTTTTGGGTCGGCAGTTTCTACGGCGAGCTTTGCAGCATTATCTTGTATGAAAAATAATCCATCATTAAAACTTTTGAGCCTGCTTAAGTCACCAGGATTTGTAATTTCAATAGAATTCTTGAATAATGAAACTTCAGCCTTAAGCCCCTCGTTTTTCAGTATTTCTAACAAATTATCAGTAGAAATTTTATTGGTATTTACTTGCGCAGTTGCAGTCGTTTCGGCATTATTCGCTATCAAAAGCTGTTCAGTAAATTCAAACCCGAACTCAGAAAGCAAAAGCTCACATAACTTCGGTGGGTGACTGTATTTAATGGATAAAAATTCGGGTGATCCAGTGTTTGGGATTTCAGGTAAATTCTCTAAGTTTTCACTTATTCTACGCAAAATAGCGTTACAGAGTCCAGAAGCTCTTGGAATTTTTTTCTTGATTATGGAAACTGCTTCATTCACTGCTGCATGGCTTGGAATTCTATCTAAAAACACCATTTGGTAAACAGAAATCCGTAAAATATCTAGCAAAACAGGCTCCATTTTATTTGATTTAACTGTAGAATATTGATTGATATAAAAATCACAAAGTGAATAATTTTGCAAAACACCTGTGCATAACTTTGTACACAAAGAAGCGTCTTTTTGCGAAAGTTTTGCATTTTCGATGACACTGCCAACAACCGCATCAGACCAAGCGCCATTAACTCTGCATTTAATTAAAGCGGAAAGTGCCGCTTCACGTGCCGTTTTCGGCATATGTCAACCTCCTTTTTAGATCTATACATTTATTGGATTTCCTCTTAAAAAATCTGCTGCCGACATTTTTTTTCCACCAGATTTTTGAACTTCAGTAAGCATGACCGTTTCGCCATTCAAACAGGCAATTTCAATTCCTTCTTTACCAGCCGACACAATTTCTCCCGCAGCTTTATTTGTCCTATTTTCAGTAAAATTAGCCATATGAACTTTAATATTTAACTCATTTATTGTAGTAGTTGCTGAAGGCCAAGGGTTCATTCCACAAATATGTTTAACAATTTCCTTCGGTGATTTTTCCCAATTTATAGGACTCATCTCTCTTGAGAGCATTGGTGCGTGAGTGAATTCCGCTTCATTTTGAACTTCTCTTGGTGCAACTCCAGCCTCTATATCTCTCAAAGTTTTTACCAATAACTCGCCACCAACTGGGCTCATTCTCGCAAATAATTCACCGCTGGTTTCGTAGTCTCCGATTTCAAGTTCGGATTTATATATCATGTCACCAGCATCCAACTCTTTTTTGATATACATACTGGTCATGCCAGTAACCTTATCACCATTTAAAACTGACCACTGAATAGGAGCACTTCCCCTGTATTTCGGCAATAGAGATGCATGAATATTTATGCATCCTTTTGGAGGAATACTGATAATATATTCAGGTATTAATTTCCCATATGCTACAACGGCTATAATGTCAGGAGCCAGCTCATTTAGTATGCTCTCAGTCTCCCCGTCTTTTAATGAAACTGGTTGAAAAACAGGAATATTGTGTTCTAATGCCAGCTCTTTGACTGGAGGAATTTCCATTTTCATTCCACGATTTTTGGGTTTATCTGGCTGTGTAAAAACTGCAATTACATCAAAATTTGCATCTAGTAACGCCTTTAATGAGGCTTTCGCAATCTCGGGAGTGCCCATAAAAACAACTTTCAAGCTTAGTCCTCCTCGCCCTCTTCTGAGGAAATTTCGTCTGGATCAAGCATTCTTTCAACTTTTTCAAGGAACAATTTTCCTTCTAAATGCTCACTTTCATGGCAAAAAGCTCGTGCAGTTAGCCCAAAACCTTCGTATTCGAAGTAGTCTCCATCTCTATCCTGTGCACGAATTTTGACTTTCTCTGGTCTGGTGACAATCCCAAATTTTCCAGGTACGCTTAAGCATCCTTCAGGGCCAACTTGTTCTCCTTCAACTTCAATTATCTCAGGATTTATGCATTCTAACAAAATTTCAGGTTCATCTTCGTCTACATTTGTCTCTAATACCAAGAAAATTCGTCTTAAAACGCTTATTTGAACCGCCGCCAGACCGACACCACCACTTTCTTCCAAGGTGTCAGCCATGTCATCAAGCAAAGAGTGTAACCTATCATTAAATTCAGTAACTTTTTTACTTTTTTTGCCAAGTATTTCGTCACCCTCATGTATAATTTTTCTTATTGCCATAAAATTTCCTTCCTAAAGTGGGTTTATGTCTGCGGAAACAGATACACCCTTAAAGTCCTTCGTAGTATTACATATAGTAATCACATTTGTAATAATTTTTCTTATATACGTACTTTCATCGCCACTGATTGTGACAGAATAGCGAAATCTATTGTTAATTTTAACAATTGGAAGCGGTGCTGGTCCCAATATTTTGACATCCGTCACAGAAGTTGTTTCATTTTTTAAATAATCTCTGATAAAAGTACAACATTTTACAACCGCAAACTCATTCAGCCCCGTAACTGTAATCAAATAATTGTCAGTAAACGGAGGCGTCCATTGCATTTCTCTGAGGTAAATTTCAGATTTATAAAATGTTTGATAGTCTTGTTTCGCAGCTTGTAAAATCACTTGATTTTCTGGGGTCATAGTTTGTATAACCGCCCTACCTTTTTTGTCGCCTCTTCCACTTCTTCCCACAACTTGGGTAATTAAGGAAAATGTGCGCTCTGCGGAGCGATAATTTCCAGAATATAGGCTCTGATCAGCAGAAATTACACCGACCAAGGTAACATTTTCAAAGTTTAAACCCTTCGCAACCATCTGAGTTCCGACCAAAATGGGAATTTTTTCATTTCTAAATTTTTGAAAAATCGCTTCGTGCCCGCCTTTTGGCGAGACAGTGTCTGTGTCCATGCGTAAAATTTCGATTTCTGGGAACAAAATTTCAAGGTCTGCAACAACTTGTTGCGTTCCAGCTCCCGTGAAATTTAGTTGCCCTGCGCATTTTGGACACTCCATATCAAGTTTATTTGAGTAGCCACAATAGTGGCAAATTAACCTATTATTTGCGCTGTGATATGTTAGATTTGCACTACATCTAGTGCATTCATATGTGAATCCACACTCGGAGCAACTTATAATTTTACTCGCTCCTCGTCGGTTAATAAACAAAATCGTTTGCTCGTCTTTTTCCAAGTTTTGTTCAATTTCAGCTCTGAGTACAGAGCCAATGCTGCTTCCATTTCCCTCTTTTAAATCTTTTTTCAAATCAGCAATTTGCACAATTGGAAGTTCCATTTTATTAAATCTTTCAGGCATAGTGTAAAAATTATACCTGTTTTTTTCCGCAAAATACATACTTTCTATCGAGGGTGTTGCGGAGCCTAGTAGCAGAAGCCCATCACTTGTCGAGCACCTGAACTTAGCTATATCTCTAGCATGATAACGAGGGGAATTTTCAGATTTGTAAGCTTCTTCCTGTTCCTCGTCTATTATAATCAGTTTCAAATTTTTTACAGGAGCAAAAACCGCACTCCTTGTGCCAATAACTACCTTTGCAGTTCCGTTTTTAACCCTTTTCCATTCGTCATAACGCTCTGTAATCGCCAGACTACTGTGTAAAACTGCGACTTCAGTGCCAAAATGTAAGGTAAATTTTTCTATCATTTGTGGAGTCAAGGCAATTTCTGGTACTAATAAAATTGAACCTGCTCCAATTTTTAGCATTTCTTCTATTAATTTAAGGTAAATCGTGGTTTTACCACTTCCAGTTACGCCAAAAAGAAGCGCCGCTTTAGCTTTTTCATCTTTTGTTAATTGAAAAATTTTTTCAAAAACTTCCTTTTGTTGAGAGTTTAGACTAGGAAGCTCTGTGGTTTTTTCTGGTATTATTATCGGGTTTCTGTATACTTCTTCGTCTTCTAGTACAATAAAACCTTGTTCAACCAAGCGTTTAATTGTAGGTTTTGTACAAGACGTAAAGTAAATTATTTCATCAACTGTAGCTTTATATGCAATTGACAAAAATTCGAGTACAGCCGCCTGTTGAGGCGAACGCCTTTTTTTCGTTTGGGCGATGACACGAGCCTCATCCGCATCAACCATAAGAACGGCGTTACTGATAGTTTTGTCTTTTACTCTTCTAATTTCCTTTGAATTTACTGTGATTATGCCTTTTGCCACAAGTGACTTCAGATATTTTGACAAGTTTTTTCCAGTAAATTCAGTTTCTAGTTTAGTTAACTCGCATTTTTTGGAATTTTGTAGTAATATTTGTATAATTTGTTTTTCATTTTCTGAATTTCCACATGCTTCTAATGCTTCATCTGCATGTAAATTTGCTGTAATTTGGTAAATTATTTCTATATTATACCAAATTCCAGCCGGAAGCATTGACTTGACCGCATCGTAAACAGTACAAAAAAACCGTTCTCGCATCCAGACCGCAAGTTTTATCATGTCACTACTTAGCACAGGCTCTGAATCAAGCACAGTTGATAGAAATTTTAGCTTTCTGTCACCTGTAAATTCTTCGACAGAAAGCACAATTCCTTCACTTTTTTTATTCCCTTTTCCAAAAGGTATGGTCACCCTTTTCCCTGCTAAGACATCATTTTCTAACTCTTGCGGAATCAAGTATTCATACGGTTTGTCTATCCAATATGTTGCAGCAGAAACTGCAATTTTAGCTATTTTAGACGCCATTCAATGTTACCTTACAAAAAAATTGTTTAATTATACAAAGATTTTCGACGTTTTTACTAAAAATCTTCGCCGACAAGCTCATCAGGTGCAAACTCTTCATCATCGTCATCTAGGAACAATGCGTTTGACAAAATCGGATCAACTGCGATTGTAGCATCTGTGGAAAATTCCGCAGCACGTTCTGTGACAATTAGTTCTCCGTTATAGACCTCGTGGATAGCTTCAGATACTGTTTTTTCGTCAATAATATCCCCGTTTTCGTCTGCAATTTCTGCAATTTCACGCGCACGGCGTGCAACAAGGTTGACCAAAAGGTATCTACTTCCAACTTTTTCTACTAGGTCGGCGAGTGGTGGGTATAGCATCATAATAATTCTAGCTCCTCTGTTATTACTTTTATTCGATCCGCCATCTTACATTTTTCGGCGGTGATTATTGAATCTAATTCTTTTGCTGCAGTATTAACTTCATTATTTACGACAATGTAGTCGTATTTTGAAGCTTTTGCAAGCTCGTGTTTGGCTGTTTCTAGCCTAATTTTTACTTTTTCTTCCTCATCAGTACCTCTACCTCTGAGTCTATCTTCCAGAATTTTCATATTCGGCGGTGCTAAAAACACCATAATCGCCTCAGGCATGGAAGTTTTTACCTGTAGCGCCCCCTGAACCTCTATGTCCAGTAAAACTATTTTACCCTCATTTAGCTGTTTTTCAACCGCTTCTTTGGGTGTTCCGTAGCTATTTCCTGCATAAGTGGCAAATTCTAGCAATCCGCCATTAATTGCAAGGTTTTCAAACTCATCGTTTGTAATAAAATAGTAGTTCACACCATGGGCTTCTCCCTCTCTTGCTTGTCTTGTCGTTGCAGAAATGGAAAAGCAAACATCCTGCCTTAACTCTAAAAGTTTAGCAATTACAGTGCTTTTTCCTGCTCCTGACGGGCCAGAAAGTACAATTAATTTTCCATTATTCATCATCATCTTCTTCAGCCTCCGGTACAATTTTTCCGCCAATTCTTCCAGCGATTGTTTCAGGTTGTATAGGCGAGAGGACAACGTGCCCACTGTTCATAATCATAACCGCTCTGGTTCTTCTTCCGTAGGTGGCGTCGATTAGCAGACCTTTATCACGGGCATCTTGAATAATTCGCTTGATGGGCGCAGATTCAGGACTTACAATTGCTACCAATTTACCTGATGAGACCATATTTCCAAATCCGATATTTATAAGTTTTAGAATAAAAACGCCCCCTTTTACTCGATATTTTGTACTTGTTCTCTAATTTTTTCGATCTCTGCCTTTGTATCAACTACAACTTTTGATATCTCAATATCATTACATTTTGAGCCAATTGTGTTGATTTCTCTGTTTAACTCTTGGATTAAAAAATCCAATTTTCTGCCAATCGGCGACGCACCTATAATCATTTCACGCAACTGAGAAATGTGACTTTTAAGTCTTACGACCTCTTCGGTCACAGAAACCTTGTCCGCAAAAAGAGCTGCTTCGGTCAAAATTCTTGTGTCGTCAATCTGCGCTCCGTCTAAAATTTCTTTCATTCTCGCTTCTAGTTTACATTGGTATTCTTTCACAGTTGCAGGTGACATTTTTTCGATTTTTTCAGTCATTTCTTCCAAAAACTCTACTCTATTTAAGATATCTTGGCATAATTTGTCGCCTTCCGCTTGGCGCATTTTGTCGAATTCAACTAGGGCATTTTCAACCACAGTTTGTATGCCGACCGACATTGAATCACGGTCAATCTCTTTCTTTTCAGCCGTTAAAACATCTGGAAATCTTGCGATTGCTGTTGCGGAAATGTCGTCAATTATGCCATATTTTTCGCACATAGTTTTCATGGAATTTATGTAACTTTCGGCTAAGGCTTCGTTAATATTGATCTCAACTTCATTCGCCTTTGAACTATCAACAGTCACAAAAACATCGACTTTTCCTCGGCTGATATGCTTTTGAACTAGAGATTTAATACTTTCCTCAGCGAACATAAAACTCCGAGGAAGCCTTACCGAAACATCAAGATATCGGTTGTTCACACTTTTAAGCTCAATCGAAAGCTCTGTTCCGTCTACAGCGATTTTTGAAGCACCGTAGCCCGTCATACTGTATATCATATTGTTTACCTTTCTTATAGCACTCTCACAATTTCAAAAGTTGCCATTTTTTTCTTCTTAAATCTTTTATTAAACACAATTGCGACAAGTAAACCCAACAAAAATCCGCCGACACTGCTAATTGAGCTTGCTAATTCAGACGCACCAGCCATTGTAGCTATTGCATAAAACGCAAAAAACAAAACCAAAGGAAACAAATAAGCAATAAATGCCGCTGTTAGAACATTTTTTGTGCTACTTGAAACAACAACATGGTCGCCCTCCGTTGCAAAAACTTGGTTCACCGCCTGTGCTTTTACAAAGTTTTTTGAAGAGCAAATTCCACCGCACATTTTGCAATTTCCTCCGCAGGCAGATTCTCTTTTTACTTGAATTTCTGCCATACCATTATCTAAAATTTTGGTTACTGTAGCATTTTGTGTCATAATATCGCTCCTTAAATCGGAAATTTATATTATTCTGCCTCAAGTATTCTCAAATACATTTCATAAGTTCCAATTGCGCCAACGTCAGTAAAACCGTCAACATAAACAATTGCAGGTGCAACCACTGTTCCAGTCGTTGTAACTTCTGACAAATCTGCAACAATTCTTATATTATTCGGACTTACCTCAGCAAGGCTTGAAGCTGCACCTCTCAGCTCAACTTCTATGCTCTCGCTTAAAATTTCGCCACTTAATTGTTCTGACAAATTCGTGAATGATAGGTTGGTATTTGATACTTCAAACTTCTGAGTTTCAAGGCCTAGCACCTCTACATTCACCACAACTTCAGTTTTGCCTGTTATGTTTTCTGCTTCATTTGGAATTACAATTTTATATGTCTGGGTAAAGGCTGGGTTAACATTTTTTAGGTCAATTGTGCCAAGATTTATATTGTTTATTCCTTCAAGTATGGTCGGATCGCCCGAAATTGTTATATATTCAGGCTCATAAGTCACGTTTGTGTGTTGAATTGTCGCTCCGCCACCGTCTATTAAATCAATCACAAACGGTATATCTTTTGTAGCTTTAACGGTCATGCTGACATTAACAGTTTCGACAGATGAAATTAAATCATCCGATGTTATTACATTTCCTTCCATGTCAATAAGTTCAAAAGTCGAGTCGAACGTTACTGTCTTGTCGATTTCCTCCCTCTCAACTTTAACTTCTGCATGAGAGATTGTATCAATTTCAGACTCGGGGCCGCTCACAATTACATTAACAGGGTCAAATATGAACTCGTCTTTTATATAGCCCTCAGCAACTGTTCCCGTAAAAGTTCCTCGTAATTCAACCGTTTTTGATGCCTCTTTATCCACATAATATGTCAATGTTTCGGGATTTTTGGGCGTGACGCTAATCTCATTTCCATCAACATCAGTCGGAAAAACTATGTCATAACCCTTTTCGACATCGCCTGTGCGTGAAGTTGCGCTGACGTCAATGGTCGCCAGAAGGTCAGAACTTCTTAATTTTGCCAAAACAGTTCTTGGCCCTTCAATTTCAACCGAAACTGAATTCGCACTCAAATTTGTTATGATATATCCTTTGGATTCACGCAGAGCTTCTTCGCCAACCAGTGTGACATCAATGCCGCTTAGCGTCTTTGTGACGTCCTCACCTTCAGCACTTTCGACATAAATCCATAGCATAACAGAAACAAATATTGAGAAAATTACCCAAAATATGTTATGGTCTAAAATACTTTTTACTTTATTTATCCTTGGTATCATTTACTTTACTTTTCCTCCTAAATCGGAAGCCTTTTTTCTCGGTTTCACCGTCTTTTAAAAGTTCCTGTCTTAAAAGAGCTTCAACAGTTTCAACTTTTAGCTGTCTTTTGAGCATACCGTCCACCGCAACCGAAATTGCACCTGTTTCCTCAGAGCAAATTATGGCAATTGCATCTGAACTTTCGCTCACACCTATTCCAGCCCTGTGCCTCATGCCTAAGTCTTTGCTAAGATTTATGCTCGACGACATGGGAAGCATACAGCCAGCCGCTTGGATTTTTCCATCGGTGATTATAACCGCTCCGTCGTGTAATGGCGCTTTGTCATAGAAAATATTTTTCAATAGCTCCGCTGTTGTATCGGCATTTATGACTGTTCCTGTCGTTAGCGGTTCTGATAATTTATTATCTCTTTCAAAAACAATAAGTGCCCCTGTTTTCTTTTTCGACATGTCGGTACATGCAAGCAAAGTTTGGGTTATTGCCGTTTCCAAGGCGTTCACATCAGACCCAGCCGTGGATAACAATTGAAAGACCGAGCCTGAACCCATTTTTTCAAGCATACGTCTTAACTCAGGTTGGAATAAAATGACAACCGCAATTAGACCAAGCTCTAAGGTGCTTCTCAGCAAGAAGTTTACAACATCAAGATGCCACACGTCTGAAATCCACAGTACTGCAAAGAGCGTTACAAGCCCTGCGGCAACTCTTGACGAATTTGTTCGCCTGATAAATCTTGTCAATCTGTAAACCAGATATGCAACTATAAGTATGTCGATGATGTCATAGACTTCCATCAAATTTAAATGCCCTAAGGAACTGAGCAATACTTCTGTAATAGCTTCCATTTAATTCGCTCCGCTATATTTAATTTCCATTTATTGGATAATATTGATTATTTTCTCGGGTATCACTCTATTATATAACGAAGCGGAGGAAATATCAACACTATACTTAATTTTTTCACGCTTTGCTCAATATATCTCTAATAATTCTGCCTGTAGACAGCACTTCTGCCTCATTATTGAAGGGAGAAAAGCTAAATCTGACAGTTCCTGTATATAAAGTACCCACAGTTTTGTGTGCTGTCGGCGCGCAGTGAAGCCCAGAACGCACAGCAACTGAACGATTTGCAAGTTTTTCAGCGAAGCTTTCGCAGTCCATTTTCGCAAGTCTTATAGATAAAACCGCGGACTGATTTTTTGTGCTGTTGGACTCAAAAAGCTGAATTCCTGAAATATTGGAAATATTATCCGCAAATTTTCTTCGCAGAGAATTTTCCTTTTGAGCGATATTTTCAATCCCTGTTTTTTGGACGAATTTAAGCCCAGCATAAAGCCCTGCAATCCCAAGCATATTATGAGTGCCTGCCTCTAACCTGTCCGGTAAAAATTCCGGCATGGTCTGTTTCACACTGGACGTTCCTGTTCCGCCGAACAAAAGTGGTTTTGCTTCGACCTCATTACAAAGCAAAAGCCCTGTTCCCTGTGGCGCAAAAAGCCCTTTATGCCCTGGCATGGCTATAAAACTAGCGTTTAACGCTTGCATGTCGATTGGGATGCAGCCTGCGGATTGTGATGCATCTAAAATAAATGGCACATTATAAAATTTACAAAGTTCGGAAATTTTTTCAATCGGCAATATATAACCGAAAACATTGGATGCATGAGTGCAAACGCAGGCTTTCGCCCCCGGTAGAAGCCGTCTGAACTGCTCTATGAGTGCGTTGTCGTCAAAAAGTTCTGACTGGGCGATGGAAACTATCGCACCTCTTGCGAACAGGGGTCTTGTGACTGCATTGTGTTCAAAACCTGAAATTACAACTCTATCACCTTTTTTCACCACGCTGTTTATGGCAATATTTAGGGCATGAGTGGCATTAAATGTAAAAATTACATTTTCTGGCTTGCAATTGAACATCTCACCTGCAAGTTCTCTGCAATCATAGCTAAGTTTCGAGGCTCTCACCGTGGTTTGAGACTCACCTCTCCCTGGACTGCTCATGGTGTTCATGGCGTTCACGACAGCATTTTTCACGCTTTGAGGTTTTTGAAAAGTGGTTGCGGCTGAGTCAAAATAAATCACACGCCAACCTCCTTATAAAAACCATCTTTTTCATGGAAAATTTTAACAGGTTCTATTCCTGCTTCAGTCAAAACTTCAATAGCTGTGTCAAGTCGCCTTTGTGCGACCTTTACGCAATAAGAACAGCCCTGAATATTCAGGCTCATCGGCGCTCTCACTATCACCGCCGTAATCCCTCGGCGTTCTAGAATTCTGAAAGCTCTTTGTGCGTAAGTCAGCGACTTGCAAAGTAGCAAATAATGGGACATTTAAACACTCCTCCCTCACCTTAATACAGTATTGTATGCAAGATGAGGGTTTTGTGACTATATTTTTTCCACTAAAACAACAGCGTGGGCAGAAATTCCTTCTTCCCTGCCTGTATATCCCATTTTTTCTTCTGTCGTGGCTTTTATGTTTACATTTTCAAGGTCAGTTTTTAGTGTAATTGCAATATTTTTACGCATTTCTTGAATATATGGGGCAACTTTTGGTTTTTGTGCTATTAAAGTGCAGTCACAATTTACCAGTTTATAATTTTTATTTTCCAGTTTTTCTCTTACATAATTTAGGAGTTCTATACTACTTATCCCTCTGTATTTTTCATCTGTATCAGGAAAGTGAGTTCCAATATCTCCCAAGGCGACTGCGCCCAAAAGTGCGTCCATCAGCGCATGGGTCAAAACATCGGCGTCCGAGTGCCCCAAAAGTCCGAGTGTGTGTGGAATTTTCACTCCTCCGAGGATTAAATCCCTATTTTCTACCAGTTTATGTGCGTCAAATCCGTGTCCTATCCTCAATTTGTTCACCTATTTTCTAATATATTTTCAGCGGTAGCCACATCCTGTGGCACTGTAATTTTTATGTTTTCGTATGAACCCTCTGTGATTTTGGAGTAAATTCCAAGCGCTTCCAGAGCCATTCCATCATCTGTAAATTCAATTCCTCTTTCCAGCGCATCACTTAGTGCATTTCGTATAAGTTCAGGCTGAAAAATTTGTGGAGTTTGTGCGGCAAAAAGTACATTTCTGTCTAAAGTTCTCTCAACTTTTCCATCTCTTGCCACTTTTATTGTGTCCTTAACAGGCACGCATGGCACTGCCGCCTTGTGTTCAAGTGCTGCAAAAACAGTTTTTTCGATAATTTCACCAGACACTAGAGGTCTTGCCCCATCATGGATTGCGACAAGTTCTGCGTCTTGGTTTACAGCTTGTAGACCAGCAAGAGATGACTCTGTTCGGTTTTTTCCACCTACTAAAATTTGTGAAACCTTCGAAATTCTGTATGTTTTGCACAATTTTGCAATTTCAACTATGCTATCACTTTTTGTCACAATGACAATTTCGCTTATTAAAGAGCTATTTTGAAAAGCCATTGCACTGCGCATAATGACAGGTATTCCACAAATTGGAAGCATTAATTTATCAACTCCCATTCTCTGCGAAGAGCCTGCCGCAACTATCACACAGGCACATTTTGGTAAAACTGTTTTATTTCTCACACGCACCTCCAATATTATTCTATGAATAATTATACACCAAAACAGGGGGTGTATGTCAATAGTGAATAAAAATTCTGTACAATTTGGTTGATTTTGATAAAATTTTTTTGGTGCGATGAAAAGATACTCTCTCTCCGAGGGGGGGATTTTTCGATGCGACGAAAAGAGAACGGAGAATTTTCGTTGCGACGAAAAGAACGGAGAACGAGAGAACGGTCTCCGACGGCTCACTTTTTCTCGTGAAAAAGTAAGCAAAACACGTCGGGGAAACACCCCCGAACGGCGAGATGCGGTTAGGGTGCGGAATATACAGACTATCTTGGATAGAAAAACTTGTACCAGTAACAATCGCACGAAAAAACACGAAATTTGACGACTGTCGCCTGACTTCTTCCCGTTGGCTACTCACTTGAAAAGAAATATAGTAGGAGGGTCTATTTAGACCTG
>CAYJOS010000044.1:0-16024 GCA_964371875.1 uncultured Oscillospiraceae bacterium
GAAAAAAGTCACCAAAAACTTGTCGGGGAAACACCCCCGAACGGTGGGAACGGTCTAGGGTGCTGAATATACAGATTATTTCGGAGAGAAAAACTTCTGACAGTAGCAATCGCACCAAGATAAAGCGAACCCAACAAGGGCTAATCGCCCTTCGGGTGTCCCGTTGGCTACTCACTTGAAAGAATATATAGTAGGAGGGTCTATTTAAGCCTGTAAAATGCGAACTCTGCACAACGCATCGCATCTTGCAAGTCTAGATAGACCCTCCTACTCGCAGTTTTGCCGGTGGGTAGTCAACGGGCTTTTTACAGGCGTCAGCCGTGGATTACTTCTTTTTTGGTGCGATGGTAACTGCTTCGGGGCTTGCCAGTTAATTCAGCCTGTATACTCAGCACCCGCTTTCGTCACTCGTGTTCGGAGACGAGACTCCGACGTTTTTTGGTGACTTTTTCACGTGAAAAAGTTACCCCAGCGGAGCGCGTTTCCCCTCGTTCTTTTCGCCGCAGCGAAAATCCCCCCCGTTCTTTTCCTCTGTGGGGCATTTCGCCGAAGCGAAAACTCCTTAGTCCACCCTAACCACGTATTCAGAATTTGCATAAAAATAGAGCTTGCCAAACGACAAGCTCTGTTTTTATGTAAAGAAATTTCTTATTTCTTTTCTGCTCCGAAGATACCGTCACGGTGTGCACCGATATATTCCATGCAGTAGAAGTCTTCGCCCATAAGAGCCTCAGTAGCGTAAATTGCGCCACGTAGGTCACGGTTTAGTGGGTCGATAACAGCTGAACTCATACCTGCATTGATGCACATAACTGTGAATGCAATGTTAAGGATTTTACGGTATGGAAGGTTGAAGCTGATGTTTGAAACAGCACCAGAAATTTTTGCATCTGGGTAGTTTTCTTTGATGTATGTCATAACTTCAACAACAGTTTCGATACCATTTTCAGATGTGCAAAGCATTTCAACTAGTGGGTCGATGTGGATACGGCTTTCAGCGATACCAGCAGCTTTAGCTTTAGCCATGATTGTGTTAAGAACTTCGATACGTTTCGCAGCAGTTTTTGGAATACCTGTGTCGTCGCATAGAAGAATCATAACTTCCCATGGTGTGTCAGCGATAACAGGGAAAGTATCTTCAACTTTTGTACCTTCGCCTGAAACTGAGTTAAATAGACCTGGTTTTTTGCAGAATTTCATGCCTTCAAGAACAACTTTATGGTCAGGGCTGTCAACTGAAATTGGTGTGTCTGTAACTTCTTGAACTAGGTTGATTAACCAACCAAGAGTTTCAACTTCGCCAACTTCAACTGATGCGCAAACGTCGATAAAGTCTGCACCTGAGTCTGCTTGTGCTTTTGCGATGCTTTTGATGTATTCTTCATCTTTAGCCGCAATAGCTTTGCCCATTGAGGGGATAGAGCCGTTGATTTTTTCTGCGATAATAATCATTGTTTTTGTCTCCTTCGTATTTGCAATACTATATTCTCTTAGCAGCCTCAACTACGTGGCTGATAAGTACTGAAGTAGTGACGGTTCCAACACCGCCGGGGACAGGAGTGATTGCTTCAACAATTGGCTCAACGTTTTCAAAATCAACGTCACCGCAGATTTTTTGTGTTTCTTCGTTCCAGTTAATTCCAACGTCGATGACAATTTGACCCTCTCTGAAGTGTCCAACTTGACCAAGTTTTGCTTTACCTGCTGCGAAGATAACGATATCAGCTTCACGGCAAGCCGCAGGAACATCTTTTGTGAAGATATGGCAAACTTGAACTGTTGCCCATCTTTCGATTAGCATACTTGCTAGTGGTTTACCAACAACAAGACTGCAACCAACAACAGTTACTTTCTTGCCTTTAACATCTATACCATAATGGTCTAAAATCTCGCAAACCGCTTGAGGTGTGCAAGGATTAAATCCTAATTCTTTGCCTGTGAACATACCCGCATATGAAAGGTTTGTGATGCAGTCTATGTCTTTTTCAGCTGCTAGTTCGTTGCAAATTTCTTCGCTGTCTGCAACTAAATGCTCTGGGAAAGGACGGAAAAGAAGTACGCCGTGAATGCTTGTGTCAGCATTTGTGTCACGGATAACTTTTATCAAATCTTCCTTGCTGACATCAGCTGGAAGTACGCATTTTTTAATTTCGACACCAAGAGTTTCAGCGCGTTTTGTAGCACCTTTTTCGTAGCTGATATCGTCAGGGCGTTCACCAATTCTGATAATTCCAAGAGTTGGAACAACACCTTTTGCTTTTAAAGCTTCAACATCGCCCATAACACGAGCGTTTAGTTTTTCGTTAACTTCTGCACCTTTAAAAAGTCTAGCCATCTTATATATCCTCCAAGATTTTCTTAAAAATTAAAAATTAGCAAGCACATCGTCGAAAATTTTGTCTGCCATTGGGCAGTATTGAGCCATCATGCTCTGAGCTTTTTCGTTAAGCTCTTCAGCCTTTTCACGATTTGTCATAGATTTTGTGTTTATAAAAACATTAAGACTTGCACTCATAAGTGCCGCTTTACAGCAAACAGCTCCGCAACCTGCGTCAGAAACCGCAAGGCGAGAACCTTTTTCAGCAAAAACTGAAATTATATCTATAGCTTCACAGCATTTTTCCATAATCGCCATGGGAACACTGCAAGCAACAACAGTTGCTTCTTCCATGACTTTTGCCTTGTGAGCACGCTCTTCTTCAGTGTCTTTGGGCAGTCCATAAGCTTTTGCTAGTGGTTCAAAGCACTCAGCGTCTTTTGCAATTAAAGCGAGCAAGTCTTCTTGCAATTTATCTGATTTAAGTTTAAGATTTTGCATTTCTTCTTCAACTTCAGCATATTTTTTCTTGCCAACAGTTAAAGAGCCAACCATGTTTCCAAGTGCAGTTCCGACAGCGCCGACAAGTGCCGCCGCTCCGCCACCACCTGGGATTGGAGCTTTTGAAGCTAGGACAGAAACAAATTCTTCACAGCTTACTTTTGCAAAATCTACATTTTCACAGTTATTATTTGTCATTTCCATATTAATACTCCATTAGCAGGGTGTCAAAGACACCCTGCTTCATGTTAAAATTTTAGAATAGTCCGCTAACCTTACCTGTTTCAACGTCAACATCAATGCGACGATAAGCTGGGTTAGAGCCTGTTCCAGGCATCATGCTGATTGTTCCTGCCATTGGGCAAAGGAACTTCGCTCCACCGTATTCAAGAATATCACGGATTGGTAGACGCCAGTTTTTAGGAACGCCTTTTTTTGTTGGTTCATGTGAAAGTGAAAGGTGAGTTTTAACCATCATTGTGCTATAATCAGCATATTTTGGATCTTTTTCAAAACGCTCAGCCTTTTCAAGCGCAAGTGGTGACCAGTCAACACCTTCAGCGCCGTAAACTTCTTTAGCAATACGCTCAACACGCTCACGAAGTGGTGTGTCAAGGTCGTATAGATATTTGATAGGTTCAACAGGCTCGTCGCAAGCATCAATAACTGCTTGAGCAAGCTCAACTGCGCCTTCGCCACCTTTCATCCAGTGCTCACTAAGTGCGCAACGGACGCCTTGCTCTGCGCAAAGTTTGCGGATAAGAGCGATTTCTTCATCAGTATCTGTATAGAATTTGTTAATGCAGACAACGGGTTTAATTCCGCTCTTTTTAACATTATTAACGTGGTGGAATAGGTTTTCTGTGCCTTTTTCAAGTAGCTCAAGATTTTCTTCTGTGTACTCTTTTGGTAGAGGACGACCAGGAAGAACTTCTGGACCACCGCCGTGCATTTTAAGCGCACGAATAGTAGCAACAAGAACAGAAACGTGTGGTGTTAGTCCGCTTAGGCGGCACTTAACGTTCCAGAATTTTTCAAAGCCGATATCAGCAGCAAAGCCAGACTCTGTGACGTGATAGTCAAAAAGTTTAAGAGCAACACGGTCGCCGATAATGGAGCTTTGTCCAATAGCGATGTTCGCAAATGGGCCAGCATGAACTAGGCAAGGTTGGTGCTCAACTGTGTAGCAAAGAGTTGGGTTGATTGTGTTACGCATGAAAGCAGCCATAGCGCCATCAACTTCTAAGTCAGCAGTTGTGACAGGGTTGCCTTTTTTGTCGTAAGCAACGACAATTTTCGCGATACGATCACGCAAATCTTTAAGGTCAGTTGAAACAGCAAGGATAGCCATTAGCTCTGAACCAACAGCGATACCAAATTTTGAATTCATTTCAAAACCGTCTCTCTCGCCACCGATACCCATGCGGATATTACGAAGACCTTGTGCGCAGAAGTCGATAACCCAGCCGAATTCAACACGGTCAGGATCGATATCTAGGCGTTTTAGGCCAATTGATTCAAGTTTAGCATCGTCATAGTTTTGCTCATGTTGCATTCTTGCGTTAAGAGCAACCATGCCGAGGTTGTGAGCATTAACGATGTCGTTAATGTCGCCTGTTAGACCAAGAGAAAACTCAGTCATAGGGATTAGAAGAGAGTTACCACCGCCGGCAGCTGTTCCCTTAACACCCATTGTTGGGCCTGCGGAAGGTTGACGAAGGCAACCGCCGACATTTTTGCCCAATTTGCCTAGACCTTGGATAAGACCTAAGCTTGTTGTTGATTTTCCTTCACCTAGTGGTGTTGGTGTAATCGCTGTAACCTCGATGAATTTACCATCGGGTTTATCTTTTAATCTACTAAGAATTTTTAGAAAGTCTAGTTTTGGAGTTTTGCCATAGGGGATAATTTCGTCAGGTAGAAGTCCCATTTTTTCACGGAAATGTTCTACGTCAGGAAGCGTTTTTTCAGCATCCTCAGCTATCTGCCAGTCTTTGTAAATGGTAGGGTCTAGCATTATAAAATCCTCCTAATAACTTTTTTATTATATAATAGTAATTTGCATTTTGCAAGCAAAATTTTACAATAAACTCCCTCAATTTTCATAAAACTGCGATAAATTCGAGATTATTAGAACAATGAGGGAGCTTATTTGTAGTTGAGAATATAGTATTGCTTTTGTAGGAAGTTACAAATAGCAAGTTTTGACTTTTTTGGCGTTGTAATTTCAGGCAATGTTTAACGCAGTATTGCGAAACTTTATGCCACTGAAATTACATATCTTTAATTCCAGACTCTTTAACCAATCTAGCGATGTCATCATATTGGTTAAGAGCATATAGGTGAATACCGTCGATACCGCACATGCGATATTTGTCGATTAGACCGATAGTATATTCCATACCAGCTTCTTTGAAAGCGGCTTTTTTAGCTTTAACTGATTCTTCTTCCTCTTTTGGTGCGAATGGATTTGGGAAGATCCAGTGTTTTGAAATGATTTCGGAAAGCTCACGTGGAAGTGCGCAACCGTTCATTGAAAGTGTCATATTTAGAGTTGCTGAAATGTTAAGAACTGGCATGATACCTACGTCAACAGGCATTGTGATGCCTGCGCCGCGGATAGCGTCCATCCAGTATGCAAATTTATCCATATCCCAGCAAAGTTGAGTCATGATAAAGTCTGCGCCTTCGTCTTGTTTTTGTTTTAGGAAGCCGATATCAGCTTCTAGGCTACGGCAAGTGATGTGGCCTTCTGGTGAACCAGCTACTGCGATTGTGAATTTATCGCCGAATTCATCTCTGATGAATTTAACTAGTTCTGTTGAATAATGAAGGTCGCCGCCTGTGCCTGTCCAACCGTGAGGAAGGTCGCCACGAAGTGCAAGAATGTTGTCAATACCATTATCTAGGTATGTTTGAAGTTGATCTTTAATACCTTGTTTTGTGTTACCGATGCAAGTGAAGTGAGTAACTCCGTCGCATTTTCCTGCTGCTTTGATTGATTTTAAAACGTCTAGGTTTTTACCAACATTAGTACCGCCTGCACCGTAAGTACACGAAATGTAATCTGGGTTTAGTGAGTAAAGTTTTTCTAAAACTCCGCCTTCACCACAAAGCTTATTCATTCCTTCGTCTGTTTTAGGTGGGAAAACCTCGAAAGAGAATGCTGATCTTTTTTTCATGATTTCTGTAATTTTCATTGCTGGGGCTCCTTCCGTTTTTTGAATTAATGATTGCACGGCAAAATTGTTCCAATTGTATGTTTATACAATAGAATATCTCACAAGCGGTTCATGAGGTTTTTCCCTCAATGCTAGGGATAAATTGCCGTTTGCTATCCATACAAGTAATATAGCATAAATTAATACATTTGTCTGCTGTATTCTTCTACAATATTTAAAGCGGATAATGTACTAATTGTATAATTTCCATTTTGTTGTATCATACAAGTGAGCCATTTTTTTGATTTTTATTGTGTAATATTACAACAACAGCTTCATATGAGAGTTGTAATTGTGATATTTTTAACAATAAAAACGGACGCTTTCGCGTCCGTCATCTTGCACATACTGTGTTAAAATTTTAACGTTATTTTATTAACATGTTCGTTAATTTTTTCACGCAGCGTGTTTTTCGCACAATTTTTCGCTTGAAACTTGCTTTTCGGGGAGCTGTGCAATCAAAATTGCAGCTAGCATAATAGTCGATCCTAACATCTCTCTTCCTGTAGGAAATGACATTAACATTATCGCTCCGGCAATCATAGCAAAAACAGATTCAAGGCTCATAATAAGCGAAGCATCTGTCGCTCTTGTATATTTTTGCGCAATAATTTGAAGTGTAAACGCAACACCGCTAGACATCAAACCAGTGTATAAAATCGAACTTGAAGCACCCATGATATTTTCAATTGTTGGTGTTTCTAAAGCAAACATAAATACAGCTGAAATCATCGCACAGACCAAAAACTGCATCCACGCAAGATTAGTTGACTCAACTTTTGTTGCAAAATGGTCTATAGCCAAAATCTGAGCACCAAAAGCAACAGCGCCTAGTAGCAAAAATACATCGCCTAAGTTCACCGAGCCCAAATTTCCTCCTTGGGGAATGCATAGGAAATATAATCCAACTAAAGAAGTTGCAATACATGCCCAAATTACAGGGCGAACACGCTTTTTAAATAACAGACCCAAAACAGGAACTGCCAATATATATAATGTAGTTATAAAACCTGCTTTGCCTGCCTCAGCGCCTAAAGCCATGCCGATTTGTTGAAATGCCGCACCAAAGAAAAGTGCAACACCGCAAAAAATTCCAGCTTTTAGCTGTGCTTTTGGGTCAATCGCTTCGGATTTGACCGCTTTTTTCTTCTTAATTTTGCCAATTATAATCGCAACAGGCAAAACTGCCAAAGCGCCGACAAAATTTCTTACTGCCAAAAATGTAAACGGGCCGACATGATCCATTCCCATTTCTTGGAAAACAAACGCGGTTCCCCAAATTATGGCTGTAAATACCAATAAAACATTACCTTTTAATCTTTGAAAATCCATAGTACCACCTTAAATCGGAAATTTTTCGAAAAGCAAAGTGATAACTGGAGCTAAAATTATAGAAGGAGTATAATCTGCCACTTTTATCCTTGCGATTCCTGCAATATTTAGTCCGATTGCTATAATAAACACCGAACCGACACATATCATCTCATTAATTGCCGATTCTGTCAAGAGGGGTTCTATAATTCCTGAAAAAATAACTATTCCGCCTTGTACAACTAATACCGAAACCGCCGAAAGTAAAACACCGAAACCTAAGCTCGCCGCAAGCATTACAGAGGCAATTCCGTCTAAAATGCTTTTAGTATATAAAAGCTCAAAGTCGCCTCGAAGTCCTGCATTTAAAGAACCAACTATTGTCATCGCTCCAACACAATAGAGCAAACTCGCCGTTACAAATCCCTGTGAAATATTAGACGAACCTTTGTTTTTAAAGCGTTTTTCAGTAAAATCACCGAGTAATTTAACTTTTCCGTCTAAATCAAGGAGGGTGCCTATTACAGCACCCACCACAGCAGAAATTATTGTAACAAGCACATTTTCGCCACTGCTAAGTCCATCAATTCCGATATACACCGTGCATAATCCCAGAGCGATAAGCACAGCATCGGAAATTCTCTTCGGTATTCCTCTATGGCAAAACATGCCAATTAGACTTCCGAATACGACAGCAAGGACATTTATAATTACACCTGTCACTTTTTATCTCCAATTATTTATTTAAAAAATTTGTTATGAATAGTTTGCATTGCGATTTTTTCTTGGTCTTCACTCACAAGGACAGAAATTTTAATTTCACTTGTAGAAATCATGGAAATATTAATTCCTGCTTCATAAAGAGCCTCAAACATCAGTGCCGCAACACCTGATTGAGTGACCATTCCTGCTCCGACTATGCTGACTTTTGTAACATGAGTGTCAACATTAACGCCCTCAAAACCGAGAGATTCTTTGAGTTCTGAAACAGCCGCAACTGCAAGCTCGCTGTCATGTTCCTTAACTGTAAAGCTGATATCATTTGAATTGTTTTTTCCGAGTGATTGAATGATAATATCAACATTAATTTTGTCGTTCGTTAGGCTACGGAAAAGTCTAAATGCCACACCAGGCTCGTCAGGAAGTCCTACAACCGTAATTCTGGCAACGTCATTATCCTTTGCTATACCACTTATCTTCATCTGTTCCACGTTTTTTACAACCTCCTTAACTTTTGTACCGGGTTTTCTGACATAGCTCGACAAAACTTCAAGTTCTATGCCATATTTTTTCGCCATCATAACCGAGCGATTGTGCAAAACTTGTGCGCCAAGGCTTGCAAGCTCTAACATTTCATCGTAAGTAATTTCAGGCAATTTTTTTGTTCCCTCAACTTTTCTGGGGTCTGCTGTATAAATGCCTTCAACGTCTGTGTAAATTTGGCATTTATGGGCTTTAATCGCCGCTGCAATCGCAACCGCTGATGTGTCAGAGCCACCACGACCTAATGTTGTGATGTCGTCATATTTATTAATGCCTTGAAAGCCTGCGATTATGACAATACGTTTTCTGTCAAGCTCGTTCATAATTCTGTCTGTCGAAATATCACGAATTTTAGCATCACCATATTTTGTGCTGGTTTTAAATCCAACTTGCCAACCTGTTAGCGAAATTACACGGTGACCCATTTTTTCAAGCGCCATCGCCATGAGTGAGATTGAAATTTGCTCACCAGTTGCCAACAGCATGTCAAGTTCACGTTTTGATGGATTATCGCTGATTTCAGCGGCTTTTTCCAAAAGGTCGTCCGTTGTATCACCCTGAGCAGACAAGACAACAACAACATCATTTCCCTCATTGTATGTATCAGAGATTACCCCTGCGACACGGCGAATTTTTTCCGCATCAGCAACAGAGCTACCTCCAAATTTTTGTACGATTAACATTTTAGTTTTTCCTCCTAAGGCTTAGTCACTATCATTTTATGCGAGCTTAGTCCAAAATGCGATAGTGTGCCAAAACTTCCATATTTAAAAGCTTTCTGCAAAGTTCTGCGTGTGTCATTTTCTCAGTTGCAAAGGCATATTCATCAAGTGGCGCACCACGTCTTGTGATAAATCTAACATTGCCCATATATTCGCCAATAGCAGAAAGTGAGCCTTTAACACGGACATACCATTGCATGGGAAGCTCGTCTGCGCTTGATAGATAACCTTCTTCAGCGGTTTCCCATCTCAAATATTTTCTTGCCTTAAAGTGTTTAACAGCGTCGATTACGTCGGCAACGCAAGCACTTGCTGTTGGTCTTTTACCTGCACCAGCGCCATAGAACATAGCTTCGCCTATAGCATTACCATGGACGACAATTCCGTTCATAACACCGTCAACATTTGCGAGAAGGCTTGTGTTGCTGATTAGGTGAGGGGCAACATAAGCAGTTGCTTTTCCGTCAGCTGTGCGAACAGCTCTGCCGAGTAGTTTGATTTTATATCCAAAAGAGCGTGCATAATTAACATCAGCAAGTTCAACTTCTGAAATACCACGGGTTTTTATTGAATCAGGAGCAACATGCTTTCCAAAGCAGAGGTCAGCCAAAATGCAAATTTTACGGCAAGCGTCAATTCCGTCAACGTCTGCTGTTGGGTCAGCTTCGGCATAGCCTTTTTCTTGAGCGTCGGCAAGTGCATTTTCAAAAGTTGTTCCGTATTGAATCATCTGTGTGAGAATATAATTAGTTGTACCATTTAAAATTCCGTAGATTTCGTCGATTTCATTCGCTGCAAGGCATTGAGTGATAGGGCGAATAATTGGAATACCGCCACCAACAGAAGCTTCAAATAGATAGTTTACATTGTTTTCGATTGCAATTTCAATGAGTTCTTGTCCGTGGGTTGCAACAAGCTCCTTGTTAGCAGTGACAACATTTTTACCAGCTTTTAGGCAACGCTTTGTAAACTCATAAGCAACGCCTTTTCCGCCTATAACTTCGACGACAACTTTAACCTCTGGGTCGTTTTCGATTATTGCAAAATCTTTTATCATAAGGTCTGCAAAAGGACTATCGGGAAAATCTCTTAGGTCTAAGATATATTTAACGCTGATTTCCTCATTAGCGTTGTGAGCAATGCTTTCGTGGTTTTCAGCAATAACTTCCGCAACACCGCTACCGACAGTACCATAACCTAGAATAGCAACTTTAACCATTAATATAACTCTCCTTCATATAACGCTCTTATTTGATTTGGATTTTAAATTTTAACCTGCTGTAATTTCAATTTTAATAACACTCGAAAGCTCTTCAAGTTGCTCTCTAAGCTCATCTGTGCTGTATTTAATCTCAGCAGTTTCGGCTGAAATTGTGACTGTTGCTGTGCCGTTTATCGGTATACTTTGGTTAATCGTTAGTATATTTGCGCCCGAATCGGCAAAAATAGCCAATAGGGAGGATAAAACTCCCATGCCATCACGTAGTAGAATATGAAAAGTAATTATATTACCGTGTTTCATGTCCACAAAGGGAGAAATGCAGTCCTTGTATTTATAAAAAGCCGAACGGCTAATTCCAACCGCAGAAACAGCATCAGACACAGTTTGCGCTTCGCCTGTTTCAAGCAGTGCCTTAGCTTCGGTGACTTTTATAAACACCTCGGGCAATACACTTCGTTCTACTAAATAAAATTTTGCTTTTCTTTCATTTGACATTCTTGTCCTCCACCGGTGGTCGTTTGTCCATGAGTGAAATAATACTTATACTATCATACTTAGCAAAATTTCGCAAGTACAATATGTAACAAATAAGGTTTTAAGGGAGGCTTAATTATTGTATATTAATACGACTGACTTGTTAAAATGGAGCGCTGTCATACTATTATTTGGATTATTGCTGTTTTTTGGCTTTAATTTCATACTGCCAGTGCTCGCTCCGTTTATAGTCGCTTTTCTTCTGGCAAGGCTTATAGAGCCAATTGTAAAACTGCTTTCCCGAAATGGGATTAAGCGTGAATACGCCTCGGGAATTTGCACTCTAATTCTGCTTGGTTTATTATTCGGAAGCGTGATTGCACTAATCGCAAGAAGTGCAAACGAAGTGTCGGATTTTAGCGGAGAGCTTCCCACAATTTTAAATTCTGCCGCGAATTTGGTCGCCGACACAAGGCATAAAGTCAGCGATATATTGAGCGAAATGCCACCTGAACTGGTGGGAATAGTTGATAATTCCATGGTTTCGTTATCAGGCTTTATGTCCACTTTGCCTGCCCGTGCTTCGGAATGGCTTTTGGGATTTTTCACAGCTATTGCACAGCAAGCGCCTGGGATTTTGCTTTTTTCCGTGACCTGTTTTATGTGCATTTATTTTATTTCAGCCTCTTTTCCTGATGTTCAAGCCTTTTTAGACATACATTTGTCAGAAAAATGGCAAAGACGCAGACGAAAAATCGGCGAATATATGAAATTTACAGTCTGGAAATTTGTCCAAGCACAGGCGATTTTAACTTTTTTGACATTTTTGCAACTGCTTTTGGCTTTTTGGTTACTAAAAATCGAAAGAGCAGTTACCATTGCGGTAATAGTTGCACTTTTAGATGCTCTGCCTGTTTTCGGAGCGGGAATTGTGCTTTTGCCGTGGGCAGTTTTTCTTTTGATTTTGGGCGATATTCCAACCGCTGTCGGGCTTATGATTACTTGGCTTATTATAACACTTTTGCACAACTGTCTGCAAGCCAAACTTTTAGGCGATAAGCTAGGATTGCACCCACTGGTCACGCTGTTGTCGATTTATGTCGGTTGGAGTGTTTCGGGGGTTTTGGGTATGCTATTATTCCCTATGCTCGCTTTGGCACTCAAGCAGTTTGGCGGTGGAACAAAATTTTTACGAAAAAATGTGGGTAAGGTATTTTTTAGAGAACAGGGGATTTGATTTTTGAAAAGCACTTTTAGATATGCTCTTTGTGGGGCTTTAGCAGGTTTTGTAAACGGACTTTTCGGCGGTGGGGGTGGTTTGGTTTTCATTCCGCTTGTAACAAGACTTACGGATATTGAAACGAAAAAAGCTTTTTCAACCTGTGTTGCCGTGATTTTGCCGATTACCATTGCTTCTGTGGTGGTATACATTAGTAATAAAGGAGTTTCGGCTTTGCCTGCAATTGAATATATGATAGGGGCGACAATTGGCGGACTTTTAGCTGGGAAACTTTTTGTAAAAGTTCCGACAAAATTTTTAAAACGTGCCTTGGCTCTTTTTATAATTTACGGTGGGGTGAGATATCTCCTATGATAGTATCAATTTTTACAGGAATTTTATCGGGCATGGGCATAGGCGGAGGGACTTTGCTTTTGCTTTGGCTTTCGCTTTTTGGTGGATTTGAGCAAACTCAAGCACAGCTTATAAATTTGCTGTGTTTCATTCCATGTGCAAGCTTTGCCTTGTTTTCACATATCAAAAATAAAATGATATCCAAAAAGGCGGTTATCCCAGCTGCAATTGCCGGAGTGATAGTCTCCCCTCTTTCGGCTATGCTTGCGACAAAACTCGACACAGAAATTCTGCAAAAGATTTTTGGAGTGTTTTTGCTTATAGTCGGCATCACTGAACTTTTCAGAAAGTGTGATTGACAAGTTAAAATATAATAGTATAATGATTATAGGCAATATAATCCAAAATAGGAGGAGATTTATGTATAACCTTGATATACCTGAAGTGCTTAGTAATCTAAATACTAGCCCTGTTTCAGGCTTAAAAGACAGCGAAGTTTATCAATTAAGAGAAAAACACGGCGAGAACAGACTAAACGAAGTTAAGCCTAAAACCATGTTAAGTCGTTTTTTAGAGCAATTTAAAGACACCATGATTATCATTTTGCTCATTGCGGCGGCGGTTAGTTTTGTCGTTTCAATCAGCGAGGGGCATGAGTTTTTTGAACCTGTGCTGATTTTGATAATCGTTGGCTTAAACGCAACCATGGGTGTTGTTCAAGAGGCAAGAGCGGAAAAAGCCTTGGACGCATTGAAAAATTTATCTGCACCACACGCTAAAGTAATCCGTGACGGAAAAGAACTTATAGTCGAAGCTTGGGAGCTAGTCCCAGGCGACATTATAAATCTCGAAGCTGGCGACTTTGTCCCTGCCGACGCTAGACTTATAGAGTCCGCTTCGCTAAAATCCGAAGAGTCCGCCTTAACAGGTGAATCTGTCCCAGCGGAAAAAGACGCCGATACAATCATCCCCGAGGGGGCGACAGTCGGCGACCGTGACAATATGGTTTTCTCTGGCTGTTCTATAACCTACGGCACTGCAACCGCAGTCGTAACAGGAACAGGCATGAATACAGAAATGGGTAAAATCGCAAACCTTTTATCAGGTGAAGTTGAAACCAAAACTCCGCTACAAGAAAAACTCCACGATTTGGGCAAAAAACTTGGTTTTATGGCTCTTGGCGCTTGCGGTATTATATTTATAATAGGTGTGGTCAACAAATTACCTATTATGGAAATTTTCATGACTGCTGTTTCACTGGCTGTTTCGGCTATTCCAGAAGGCTTGCCTGCAATTGTAACCATAGTTTTAAGCATAGGCGTTCAGCGTATGGTAAAGAAAAATGCGATTATCCGCAGATTGCCAGCAGTTGAAACCTTGGGTAGTGCTTCTGTAATTTGTTCAGACAAAACAGGAACTCTTACACAAAACCGCATGACTTTAACCCATGTTTTTTCTGACGGAAAACTTTCAGAAATGAAAGCTTTAACCGACAAAGATAAGGATTTATTAAAATATGCGGTTCTCTGCTGTGACGGTGCTGTAACTTTCAATAAAGACGGCACAGAAACCCATGTCGGCGACCCAACAGAAACAAGCATAGTTTTCGCAGGACACAAAAACGCATTGCCCAAAGACAAGTTAAACGCAAAATACAAGCGTGTTGCCGAAGTGCCTTTCGACTCAGACAGAAAACTCATGACCACCGTGAACATAACCGACGGAGCATACACGATAATCACAAAAGGCGCTTTTGATATGCTTGCCACACGATGCACTTCGGGCGATATCGAAAAAGGTCGAATTGCCGTTGAGGAAATGAGCAGTAAAGCACTGCGTGTTCTCGCTGTTGCAATCAGAAAAGTCGACAAAATGCCACAGGATATTTCAAGCGAAGCACTAGAAAAAGACCTGACTTTCATAGGGCTTGTCGGCATGATAGACCCACCAAGACCAGAGGCAAAAGACGCTGTTGCAGTTTGCCGAAAAGCTGGAATTATACCTGTTATGATCACAGGTGACCATATCACAACAGCTTCTGCAATCGCCCGTGAACTCGGAATTTTAACAGACGATAAAACCGCAATCACAGGTGCAGAGCTTGACAAAATGAGCGAAGATGAACTTGCAAAACAAGTTTTGAATATTGCCGTTTACGCTCGTGTTTCACCTGAAAATAAAATCCGCATAGTCAAAGCTTTCCAAAAAGCTGGACACGTGGTTTCCATGACAGGTGATGGAGTAAACGACGCTCCTGCTCTAAAAGCTGCCGATATCGGTTGCGCTATGGGTATCACTGGAACAGACGTTGCAAAAGGTGCAGCGGACATGACTTTGACTGACGATAATTTTGCAACTATAGTCGATGCGGTCAAAGAAGGGCGTTCGATTTACTCGAATATCAAAAAAGTTGTTGGATTTTTACTTGGTACAAATATCGGTGAAGTTGTGGCGGTTTTCATTGCTATGCTTGTGTGGAATATCAGCCCACTACTTTCCATGCAACTGCTGTTTATAAACCTTGTAACTGACTCACTCCCAGCTATCGCCCTCGGTATGGAGCCCATAGAAGAGGGTGTTATGGACAGAAAACCAAAACCACGTGACGAAGGACTTTTCGCCCATGGTTTTGGAACAAGAACAATTTTACAAGGTGTTATGTTTGGTTTGCTTTGCCTCATTGCGTTCTACATTGGATACAGCCAAGTTGACTTGGAAGCAGGCAGAACCATGGCGTTTATGACACTTGCAGTTTCGCAAATTGTTCAGGCATATAATATGCGTTCAGAGCGTAGTTTGTTCAAAATTGGGGCATTCAAAAACCCAAAATTAAACCAAGCTTGCTTTGTTTCGCTTGCCCTTGTCGCACTTGTGATGTTTAGTCCGTTGAGAGTTCCGTTTGAGTTAACAACACTTTCGACAAATCATTATTTGATAAGCCTAGGACTTGCGATTGTTCCGATTTTTGTGATGGAAATTGCGAAGGCGGCAGGCTTGATTAAACAGACTGCTTGATGAAGATTTTAGTTGCGGCGAAAAGATACACACCCTAATAAAAGTTTTACTCAATTTTTCTCAAAAAATTGCGGTTTCCAAAGGCAGAGCCTTGGTCGCTTGTCGCAACAAGCGAAATGCTTTATCATTTAATTGTCTGTCGCAACAGACGAAACTCTTTTATATTGGTTTTCGTTGCGACGAAAAGAGACGCTTTCCGAGGGAGAATTTTCGATTCGGCGAAAAGCGCAACAGAACGGAGAATTTTCGCTTCGGCAAAAAGAAACGGAGATACGCTCTCCGAGGGGGAGTTTTCGTTGCGACGAAAAGGAAAACGAGGAGAAACGCGCTCCGCTGGGGTAACTTTTTCACGTGAAAAAGTCACCAAAAAACGTCGGAGTCTCGTCTCCGAACACGAGTGACGAA
>CAYJOS010000045.1:0-932 GCA_964371875.1 uncultured Oscillospiraceae bacterium
GCATTGATTTTAAGTTTTGGAACGCTATATTTAATAAAATCATAGGAAAAATAACCAACCAAACCGCCTGTAAATGGGGGTAAATCGTCAAATTTCGGACTTTTTCTTTCCTCCAGAATTTGCCTGATATATTTATGCGGTGAGCTGTCATTAATTTCAATGCTCATTGCAGAATTTATGCTGATTTTGCTGTCTTTTGCTGTGATTTCTAAAATTGGGTCATAACCCAAAAAGCTATATCTTCCCAAGTTTTCTCTGTCTTCACATGACTCTAAAATGAAGACATTTTTACTGATTTTCTTTAGTTTTTTATAAATTTCAATGGTTTCGCATGATAATTCTACAGTTTTTGTAACAGGTATAGATTTGTAATTGCCTGTTTCAAGCACTTTTTTTAGTTCGGATAATGATTTCATGATTAGCTCCTTTTTGAAAATAAAAAATCCTTGACAGAATAAATCTGTCAAGGACGAGAATTTTAAAATACCCGTGGTACCACCTTGATTTGCTGGGAAAACCCTGCACACTCTGCGAAATACTAACATATTTCCGACTACTTACGTAAGTCCTCACGTCATAGAATACTCGGATTTAAAAAATCCTTTGACTATGCCCTCAGCGGTCCATTTAATAAGCAGTTGCTATCGGGATCACACCACCCCCGACTCTCTGAAAGTTCTTTTCTTATTTTTATCTCCGCTTCAACGGTTTATCATATTAACTTAATGAGATTTTACCACAGTAGAAATGAATTGTCAAGCATTTTATTGCATAAAACAACATTTACATTAAAATCAAACTCATTATTTCACCATCAAATACAAAAATTTCAAAATTGAAGTTTACATTTTCATAAGTGAATTGATACTCAATTGTTCCCATATCGTTGTATGAAACTAGTGTTGCATCGAGTTTTTTCATGTTGCTTTCAA
>CAYJOS010000045.1:942-8603 GCA_964371875.1 uncultured Oscillospiraceae bacterium
AATTTTTGACAATGAGTCTTTTAAGGTACACCCAGCTATAGCACTCTTTTCATTAGCTCCTTGCATAACGTATACTGCAACGCAATTCCCAACTGAGTTGAAATCCATAAATCCAGCGTCTTCCCAGTATCCACTTATTCCAGAGTCTATCGGATTTAAATACTCATAGCCACCATATTTATCAATTACATCGTCATAACTATGTGTTTCAGCCAAGAGTTCAATTAAGTCACCTTTTTCTATAGGCGAACCTCCAAAAAGTAAGTTTCCCACCACAACTATCGCAAGAATAGCCAGTATCGCAACTATAACTTTACCCTTTTGGCTTTTATTTTTAACTTCCCCACTTGCTTCTTCTGCTACATTTTTAAGTGTAGTAAGTCCCTTCTTCCCCTGCTCTATCGCCCTTTGTGTCGTTTCACTTTTGGCAATTTCGCCTGTTTTTGAAATAATTTTTTCGGTTTGTTTCAAGGACTCGGTTTTAATTTTCTCTAGTTTATCTTTCACGTAAAACCCTTTCCATGCACAAAATTTGCACATATCTCCATGCGGGTTGACAATGTCTTATACGTAAATTATACACTCCCAGTCAACAAAAGTCAACAAGTTAACATATTACCCTTGCATCGCAATCACAGCATTGATAACTGTGCTAACGCCACCTATGAAAAACATGGTAATAACTGCCTTTTTGACCAGTGTATCGCTAAGTTTTTTGTCGAAAACTCTTGCTAGCAACATGCCTCCGATTACACCAGGAACACAAGCCAAAATTAGTGGCACAGTTTCCGCTGTAATGAGTCCTGAAACCAAGTAAGAGATAAAACGAAAAACGTTATCAAACAAGAAAACTAAGCAGATTGAGCCTCTAAATTCGTTTCTGTCTTTCATAGTTCTCTCTAGATATGCAACAAAAAATAGGTTTATACCAAAAATTCCACCACACATTCCCGAGAAAAACGAAATCACCATCATGATGTATTTGTTATATTTAATCTCTTTCGCCTTGTTTCGTGTCGCCATTTCAATGCTAATACCGATGATTATAACACCTAGCACGACTTTAAGCCAAAGTGCAGACGAAAACCTCAAAAGCATAGTTCCAGGGATTATTCCAAGCATAACCGCTACCACAATTGGAATTACTTTTTTGAACGAAACGGAAGCACGATTTTTCCACGCAATGTATGTGTTTATCGGCAGTTGCACACATAAATTCATGGGTGTTATTTGCCTGTTGTCGAGAAATAGCATTAGCAGTGGGTTTGAGATTAAAGGGTCACCAAAACCTGCAATTCCTTTAATTGTAAATGCACAAAGTTGAATTAAACATATAAAAATAAATTCTTCCATAGAACCTCCGAAAACTTAAACATGAAATAAAGCGACCTATGAGTTGTGTCACAGGTCGCTTAAATATTTTAATTAGTTAAGACCGACTTTTACAGGAGCGCCGCCATTTTTCAATGATTCAGCCGCTGCTAGTCCAATTAGAACGCTTCTTAGTCCGTCAACTGCACCGACAGGAACAGGAGCGTCGTCTAGGCAAGCTGCAACAAAATCTTCAACTTCGCTGATGAAAGCGTCGTTATATCTTTCAAGGAAGAAGAAAAGTGGTTTTTCGCTTACAACACCAGCTTCAGTTGAGTAAACTGTTGTGGTTGCTGTTTCGTTGTTTGCTGACATTTGACCTAGTGAGCCGAAAGCTTCAACTCTTTGGTCATAGCCATATGCTGCACGTCTTGAGTTGTCAATAACCGCAAGAGCGCCGTTAGCAAGCTTCATGTTGATAATCGCAGTGTCGATATCGCCTGCTTCGCCAATTCCTTGGTCAACTAAGCATGTGCCAAAAACTGAAATTTCTTCAACTTCACTTCCGCTCAAATAGCGAACCATGTCGAAATCATGGATTGACATGTCAAGAAGCATTCCGCCTGAAACTTTGACATATTCAACAGGAGGCGCTTGTGGGTCTCTTGAAGTGATTTTGAAAATTTCTTGGCTTCCAACTTTGCCTTCAGCGACATATTCTTTAACTTTTTTGAAGTTTCTGTCAAATCTTCTGTTGAAACCAACTTGATATTTAATGCCAGCTTTTTCAACTTCAGCAATAACTTCACGGATTTTGTCTAGGTCAAAATCAATTGGTTTTTCGCAGAAAATGTGCTTGCCAGCTTTTGCTGCTTCAACTGAGATTATTGAGTGTGTGTTTGTTGATGAACAAATCATAACAGCATCAACTTCTGGGTTGTTTAAAACCAATTCTTTGTAGTCAACACCAGCAGTTTTAATGCCAACTTCTTTTGCAAATTCTTCTGCAACACCTGGGACTACGTCTGTAATTGCGACAACTTCAGCATTTTTAACTCTGCTGATAATATTATTTGCGTGTAGACGTCCAATTCTACCGCAACCTATAATACCGAATTTTAGTGTTTTCATTTGTGAAACCTCCGATAAATTTTTTCTTTAAAATAGCGGATGTGAAGATATTAACAACACATCCGCTTTGCAGATTAATTAGGAATATTTTGCATACAAAATTCGAAGCTTTTTTTCAAATCTTCTTTTGCAAGCTCAAATGTTCGTGGGTCTCTTTCTTGTTCTATACAACAATAGCCTTCAAAACCGATTTTATCAAGAGTTTCGATTATAGATTTATAATCTAGTGCTCCTTTTCCGATTTCGCACATAACGCCCTCGTTGCATGACTCGAAATAGCCCATTTCCTCTTTCAGTGCTTTTTCAAAAACGTCTTGTTTGACATCTTTGAAATGTACGTATTCAATGACATCTTTATACTCAAGAATTTTCTCAACAGGATCCATTCCTGCGTAGTAAATATGTCCGACATCTATGCACATTCCAAGCTCTTCTGGAGAAAACGCGTTCATCACCATGACAATTTCATCTTCGAATTCGATATAACCACCAGCGTGATTGTGAAGTACTGGTCTTAAGCCGTAATCTCTTGAAATTTTGCTGATTTCAGCAATGTTTTTCAAAAGGCACTCTCTACCTTTTGCGTCAAGACGTGGTGCTTTTTCGGAAAGTCCCGAAAATTTACTGCGTACATCATTGACTGCATCAATTATCACGACATAAGGTGCGTTCGCTGCTTTTAAAAGAGTGCAAACTTTATGTGTGTAGTCGATTATTTCGGAATTATCCTCTACCCAAAGGTCTTTATAAACAGTTCCACCTACTAACTTTATATCTGCTTTTTCAAGCTCAGCAGTTAAAGTTTCAGCGTCAGTTGGGAAAAAGCCGTAAGGGCCGAGTTCCATTCCTTTGAAGCCTGCATATTTTGCGTCTTCTATAACTCTTTGCCATGTGGGGTAGTTTGGGTTTGCTTCGTTTTCTATTCCCCAACAGCAAGGTGCACATGCAATTTTCAATTTTCTTACCTCTTTTAAAACTATCTCTTAGCGTTTTTACGCATATCAACAACAACAGCACCGATGATGATAACACCTTGGATAACTTGTTGCCAGTTGGGGTTAACAGATAGAAGTGTTAGTGAGTTTGAAACTGTGCTTAGGATAAGAGCACCGACAACAGCGCCCCAGATTGTACCAACACCACCTGAGTGGCTTGTACCACCGATAGTTGTTGATGCGATAGCAAGCATTTCGAAACCAACACCAGCACCAGGGTGAACAGAACCTGTACGTCCTGCGAAAACAACAGCAGCTATACCAACGAAAATGCCGTTTAGTGTGTAGATAAGTGTTAGGTTACGTTTAACTGGAACACCTGAAACTTCAGCAGCTTTGATGTTTGCACCGATAGCGAAAACAGTTTTACCAAAGCGTGTGTAGTTTAGGATGACAGCTGCAATTACTATGCAAACAATGTAGACAATAACAGGAACAGGAATTCCGGCTACGTCACCACCGATAGCTTCAATTTCAGGAAGTAGGTTACTAACTGGTTGTCCGTTTGTGAATAGTAGCGCACCACCTCTGGCGATTGTCATCATACCAAGAGTTGCAATCATCGCAGGTAGTTTTGTGTAAGCGATTAAAGCACCGTTGATTGTACCTAGCAAACCGCCAAGAATCATTGATACTAAAATTGGAACGATTACTGGCATTTCAGAAATGCCTGGAAGAATTTTAACAACAGCATCCGAAGCTTGACCCAAACTTGCCATTACAACGCCGACAAAAGCAAGCATTGAACCAACTGAAATGTCGATACCTTTTGAAATAATAACAAAAGTCATACCAAGAGCCATAATACCTGTGATAGCAGTTTGTCTTAGGATATTAGCCATGTTTGCGCTGGTTGGGAATGAATTGGGTCTTATAATTGACATAATAATGAACATAGCCAATAGAACAAATACGATAGCGTATTTACTAATAAACGCCTGAGTGTTTGACTTATTAATTGTACCTACGGGAGCTTCTTTTTTCATCTTAGTTACCCTCCATTTTTTGTTTTTGATTACTTATTAACAACAGCAGTTGCATATTTCATAACTGTTTCTTGAGTTAGACTTTTGTTGTTATCGAGAATACCAGTAACTTTTCCTTCATGCATAACAACAACTCTATCACTCATACCCAAAACTTCAGGTAGCTCAGAAGAAATCATGATAATGCATTTTCCGTCAGCAGCAAGGCTTGAAACCAATTTATGAATTTCAGCTTTAGCACCAACGTCGATACCTCTTGTAGGCTCATCTAGGATTAGAATTTCAGGCAAAGTCAGAAGCCATCTTGCAACAAGAACTTTTTGTTGGTTACCACCACTGAGGTTCATGATTAGCTGGCTTAGGTTTGGAGTTTTAATCGCAAGTTTGTCTTTATATTCTTTAGCGTCGCTTCTCATTGGTAAATAATTCAAAAGACCACTTTTCATGGTATATTCGCCAATGTTAGCAATAGCAGTGTTGTTAAGAATATCAAGCACAGGGAAGATACCGTCACGGCGTCTGTCCTCTGTCAAAAGAGCAAATTTGTTTGCAATCGCATCTCTGGGGCTGTTGATTTCAACAACTTTTCCGTCAATTTTAACTTCTCCAGAGTCTTTTTTTCTAATTCCAAAAAGTGTTTCCATAACTTCGGTACGACCAGCACCGACAAGTCCAGCAAAGCCGAGGATTTCACCACGTCTTACATTGAAAGAAACATCTTGAACTTGTCTACCGCAGTTTAGGTTGTTAACTTCGAGGTAAACATCACCGATTGGGCAAATTTCTTTCGGGAACATCTCTCCGATTTCACGACCAACCATCATTTTGATGAGTTCTGGTAGTGGAAGCTCGGCTGTTGATTTTGTTCCAACATATTCGCCGTCACGGAAAACAGTGATTGTGTCTGTAATTGTATAAATTTCGTCCATCTTGTGAGAAATATATATAATGGATTTATTTTCAGATCTTAGTTTTCTAATAATTTTGAACAATTGCTCAACTTCAGTTTCTGTTAGAGCTGAGGTTGGTTCGTCCATAATGATTAGTTTTGCATTATATGAAATAGCTTTTGCAATTTCAATCATTTGCATTTTTGCAACTGTTAAGCTTCCCATCAATGTTTTGGGATCATCATACATTTCTATAGTTGCAAGGAGCTCTTTGGTCATTTCATACATTTTTTTATGGTCAACAAATCCAAGAGCATTTCTTGGTTCTCTTCCGAGCCAAACATTTTCCATAATAGGTCTGGATTCGACAGGGTTCAATTCTTGGTGGATCATAGAAATTCCGAGATCTAACGCATCGTTTGTTGTTTTAGGTTGAATTTTTTCGCCACAAAAGAACATTTCACCTGATGTAGGTGGTTGAATGCCTATTAGACATTTCATTAGAGTAGATTTTCCGGCGCCGTTTTCTCCTGCCAAAGCATGAACTTCACCGGGTTTAATCGTTAATTGAACTCCCTTAAGTGCTTTAACACCAGGGAAAGTTTTAACGATATCTTTCATGTGTAACATTACGTTGCTGTCCATCGCCACTCCTCCTCGAAGAAATTTTAAATATTAAAGGTGTTGCGCTATTTTGACGTGTATAACGCAACACCCCAAGTTTGTGCTAATTAGAATTCGTCAACGTTTTCAGGTGTGATTAGTGACCAGTCAACGTGTTGAACTGCATCTTGTTCTACTCCGTTTAGAGCATTGTCGATGATTGTAACCGCTTGCTCACCCATTAGAGGAGCACTTTGGAAAACGCTGCAAGCCAAGCCGCCATCTTTGATAGCTGCAAGTCCGTCAGGTGTTCCGTCAACGCCAAGAACTAGGATGTCATCTCTACCAGCTTTTTCAAGAGCATTAACTGCACCAAGAGCCATTTCGTCGTTGTTTGCAACGATGACGTTTAGGTCGTCGCCGTATGCTGTTAGCATGTTTTCAACAACTGTGATAGCCTTATCTCTTTGCCAGTCAGCAACTTCTGTTGCAACGATTGTGAATTCTTCGCCTAGAGCATCGCCAAAACCAGCTGTTCTTTTGATAGCAGCGTCGTTTGAAAGTAGTCCTTGTAGGATACCAACGTTACCACCGTCAGAAATTGTTGCTAGGTATTCAGCTTGCATTTGACCTGCGATTGGTTCGTCAACGCCTGTGTAGAAAACGTTTGCAGGAGGTGCTTCTTCGCCAAATGGGTTTCTGTTAACGAATAGAAGTGGAATGCCTGCATCGTCAGCAGCTTTGATGATTGGTTCAGCTGCACTTGTGTCAACTGCGATAACAACTAGTGCGTTGATGCCGTTAGCAATCATAGCATTGATTTGGTCTTGTTGTTTGATTGCATCTTCTTGAGCATCTTGAAGCTCAAATTCCATGCCTTTTGCTTTAACGCCTTCTTCAACTGCTGCTGCTAGGTATGTTTGCCATGTGTCGTTCATGCTGTTGATTGAATAACCAACTTTTAGTGCGCCTTCAGCTGGTGCGTCGCCGCCTTCAGCTGCTTCTTCTCCGCCGCCGCATGCAGCAAGTGAGAACATCATGCCTAAACTTAGTACGAGTGCGAGTAACTTTTTCATTTTTCTTCCTCCAAAAATTTTTTATACAATCAGGACTTTTCCTGTAGTATACTTTAAAATTAGTTCCGAACTTCTAAAAAATTAATACTGAACCCAAATTGAACCGTTATCAGCTGATTCAACGCATTTTTCAAGGAATTTAACACCTTCAAGACCTTTTTCGATATCAGGATACCAAAGGTTATTAAGTGTTTCTGTGTCATTAGCATTTTTAGCTTGCATAGCCATGCCATATCTTCTGTAAAGGTTTGCCCATGCTTCGAAAAGACCTTCAGCATGTCCGCCACCAATTCTGTCCATTGCGACAGCATCGTCTTCTGAATATAGGTAACCCATACCACGGTCAAGAAGGCGTTTTGGTTCGCCTTGAACTTCGTAAACAAGTTGGTTTGGATGCTCATCCCACCATTCGATACTTGCTTTTGAGCCAACTACGCGGATTTTTTGAGAGTGCATAGAACCTGCGTTAACAGCACTTGCCCAAAGTGTTCCGACTGCTCCGCCTTTGAAGTTTAGAAGAACTGTTGCGTTGTCTTCCAGTGGAGCTCTTGAAGCGATGAAGCTTTGACGTGAGCAAAGAAGTGATTCGATTTCAAGACCTTCAACCATAGTTTCAGCGATGAAAAGAATGTGTGTTCCGATATCGCCAAGAACATAGGTTGGTCCAGA
>CAYJOS010000045.1:8613-15393 GCA_964371875.1 uncultured Oscillospiraceae bacterium
GGTTGCATTCTCCATTTTGCACCTGGGTCATTAGCTTCAACTTCAGTTGAGTGGAAACCATGAGCAAATTGCATTTGGATAACACGAATTTCACCTAAATCACCATTTTTGATCATGTTTTTCGCTTGGTGAATCATTTGTGCGCCTGAATAGCCATATGTAACACCAAGAACTTTGTTGTTATCTTTTGCTAGTTTGCGAAGTTCTTCAGCTTCTTCAGTTGTGAAGCAAAGTGGTTTTTCGCAGACAACATGAAGACCTGCTTCAAATGCTGCTTTGCAGATTTCAAAGTGAGTGAAGTTTGGAGTTGCAACAGAAACTGCTTCAATTCCGTCTTCTCTTTTTGCTTCTGCTTCAAACATTTCTTTGTAGTTTGCATAGCATCTTGAAGGGTCAACTCCGATGTTTTTACCGAAATCAACGCATCTTTCAGGGTTGATATCAAATGCACCAGCAACCATTTCGAAAAGTCTATCTCTTGTTGCAGCAGCTCTGTGGATATAGCCGATTTGGCTTCCTCTACCGCCACCAACCATGCCCCAACGGAGGGGTCTTTCGTATTTTAGTTCTTCGTTAAACATGTTTTTTCTCCTGTATTAGAAAATTATAGTAATTCTATTTAACATATCTGTCGAGGTCTGCGCTCAATCTTTCAGCAACGAATTTGGAATCATCTTCCCAAAGTCTACGGCTTACAAGTTCAAATGACCACCAGCCGTCGTAACCTGTTTTCTTGATAGCGTCAACCCAATCAGCAAGGTTAATATCACCTTCACCAGCATAGCAGTCACGCAAAATTTCTTCGTCGCAAACTGTGCCTGGTTCATTTCTTCTACCATCGCAGAAGTGAATGTTGTAAATGAGTTTTGGATTGATTTCAAGCAAATCTTCTGGTTTTGTGTTTCCGCCATACCACAAGTGCCATGTGTCAACAACTGTACCGAAGTTTGGTCTGTCGCAGTATTCAATAAACTCAATTGATTTTTTAAGTGAGTTTATAGGACTCCAAGCAACAGGCTCTAGCATGAAGCGAACTCCACGCTCTAGACCAACGTCTAGGATTTGTCTAACGCTTGATGCAGTTAGCTCTAAAACTTCTTCCCAAGGTTTGCCTTCGTGTGCGCAAAGTGGAACAAGTTGTATGCAATCACAGCCGACTTCGTTGCAGAATTTTGTCAAAAGATCTGCTTCTTTAAGCATTTTTTCAACGCTTTCTTTGTCGGTACGCTCGCAGTGAGCGATATCGTTAACGCTTGCGATTGTGATGTTATATTTTTTTAGAGTATCTCTAAGATAATCCATTCCAAGACCGCTCTCGATATAGTCTAGGACTACAGAACCAACAGCTTCAACACCTTGAAAGCCTGATTCAGCAGCAACTCTTATGCCTGTGATTAGGCTTGAGCGGTAGATGGATTTTAAATGAAGTGACTTTTTGTACATTTGTAGCCTCTCCTTATACTCCAAGTTTTTCGTTCATGAATTTTCTAGCTTTTTGAGCATATTCTTGTGGGTCAGCGATAGCAGGGTCTTGCTCATCTTCAACAACAATCCAGCCTTCGTAGACGCTGTTTTTGATTGTTCCGAAAACGCCGTCCCAGTCAACCATGTCGCCATCACCAGGAACTGTGAATTGACCATTGTAAACACCTTTTAGGAAGGACCAGTCTTCAGCTTGTGATTTATTTTTGATTTCGCTTCTAACGTCTTTAACATGAATGTGACCAATTCTGTTGATGTATTTTTTGATAACTGCAACAGGGTCAGCACCAGCCATTGTTAGGTGACCTGTATCGAATAGTAGGTAAACTAGGCTTGGATCTGTCATGTCCATTAGTCTGTCGATTTCTTCGATTGACTCAATACCTGTACCAACGTGAGCATGGAAGCAAACTTTCATGCCTTTAGCGTTTGCAAGTTTTCCTAGTTCGTTTAGTCCGTTTGCTAGGCATTCAAATTGTTTGTCATCTAGGATTGGACGTTTTGAACGCATTGGAATGTCCATTCCACCGTGAACTGTAACACCGCATTCGCCGACACCGATTACTCTTGCGCCTAGGCCATAAGTGTAGTCCATGTGCTCTTTAAATCTTTCGATTGTGTCTTCTGTTTCAAAAGTTGTGAACATTGAGCTAAACCACATGTTGCAAACTACAAGTCCTCTGATGTCTAGTGCTTTTTTGATTACATCAAATTCTTTTGGATATTTCCATCCGCCTTCGCTACCTTTGTAGCCAGCTAGTGCCATTTCGCTTAGGCATTGTTGATATGTAAGCTCTCCGCCGAGTTCGTGAATATCGTCGTTAGACCAGTTGATTGGTGCGCATCCTAGTTGTACTTTCATTGTTTATTCCTCCGTTATTATAATTATTATAGTATAAAATTAATATTTTCTTAGTTTTGAAACTGTTTCTGTCATGTTTTTGCCAGCTTCTTGGATTTCAGGTTTTTTAGCTGTTGTAGCAGTTCCGACACGCCAGAAGTTTTCATAACCTTCTGTCATTGTGTGTGGTAGGATTTTGATATCGATTAGAGTTGAAACTGTTTCCTTTTTCGCCGCTTCAAAAGCAGGTTTAAGGTCTTCAAGTTTTGTAACTCTATAGCTCTTACCGCCGTAACCTTCAGCGATTTTTGCAAAATCAACTTTTACGCTGTCGCCGACAAGTTGGTTTGTTTCGTCACGATATTTAAATACAGTACCGAATGTTCCCATGCCTTGTGACATTTGAAGATTGTGTATGCAACCGTGTTCGCAGTTGTCAAATACTACTACTGTAATTTTTCTACCTTCTTGAATTGAAGTTACAAATTCACTGTGTGACATATGGAAAACACCGTCACCGATGAATGCGTAAATGTTTTTCTCAGGAGCAGCAACTTTAGCACCCATTGCAGCACCGACTTCATAACCCATGCAAGAGAAGCCGTATTCAATGTGGTATCCACCAGGAGCGTGTACGTCCCAGAGGCGCTCTACGTCTGATGGAAGGCTTCCTGAAGCGACAACGATAACGTCATCTTCATTCATCATTTTGTTTAGCTCGATAAGAACACGAGTTTGTGATAGTCCTTCTGGAATTTCAATTTTTGAAAGTTTATCCATTTCTTCTGTCCAAGCTTTTTTAGCGTCAGCATATTCGCTTGTGTAAGAAGATTTATAGCCTTTTTCCATAAGAGCTTTGCAAATTTCAATGATACCTGCTTTAGCGTCAGCAACAACTGAAACAGCGTCCATTTTAAGTGAGTCAAAACGGTTTACGTTGATAGCAACCATTTTGGGATTATTTGCAAAAGCTGCTTTTGAGCAAGTAACGAAGTCGTTTAATTTTGTTCCGACTGCGATAACTAGGTCAGCATTTTTAACTACTAGGTTTGCACTTAGTGTTCCGCAAACGCCTGCGCAACCCATGTATAGGTCATCTTTGTATGAAACTTCACCTTTACCAGCTTGAGTTTCAGTAACAGGGATGTTAAATTGTTTTGCAAAAGCCAAGATTTCTTGACCAGCATCTGAAAATCTTACGCCACCACCAGAGATGATAACTGGTTTTTTAGCTGCCATGATAGCTTCAACAGCTCTTTCAACACTCGCTGGTGTTGGAACCGCTCTGTCAAGATACCAAACTCTTTCTTCAAAGAAGCTTTCAGGATAGTCATAGCTTTCGCCTTGAACATCTTGAGGTAGGCAAATTGTGCAAGCGCCTGTTTGAGCTGGGTCTGACAAAACTCTGAAAGCATTTAAAAGTGCGCTCATTAGTTGCTCTGGGCGATATACACGATCGAAATATTTGCTGACTGCTTTAAAAGCGTCGTTAACTGTTACTGTGTAATCCATTTCGTTTTCCATTTGTTGAAGAACTGGATCAGGTTGTCTGTCTGCATATGTATCAGAAGGTAGAAGCAAAACAGGAATTCTGTTAACCGTTGCTGTTCCTGCGGCTGTTACCATATTTAATGAACCAGGGCCGATTGAAGCTGTGCAAGCGAAGATTTTTCTTCTTCTACTTTGCTTCGCATAACCTGTACAAGCGTGAGCTATATCTTGCTCGTTTTTACCCGGGATATAAGTGATTTCATTTTTGTACTCTTCAAGGGCTTGACCCATTCCGACTACGTTACCATGACCGAAGATACCCATAACGCCGCCGACGAACTTTTCACGTTTTCCGTCAACTTCGATATATTGGTTCATCAGGAACTTCACTGTAGCTTGAGCTACTGTCAACTTAATTGTCTTCATCATTTTTCTCCTTCGACATATTGCTTTATTAATATTTAAAAAATATGTTTTACAATTTTAACCGCAATATAAATTGCAAAGACTGTTGTTTTACTTTTGTTTTATTTCGTTCTTTTGTATTTCTTAGTATGAAACATTATTTTATTTTAGGTTTCAACTTTTTAAAACTATATATTTCGCTTTAGCTTTTAATCGAAATCAACCGAAGTAAAACAAAACCAATGTGTATATCAATAGCTAGATTATATTTATATTTGACGTAAATGTCAATACTTTTCATACAACGTAAGTTACATTTAGTATCTTTCACAATAAACATATGCAGTTTTTAACATATATTCCAATGTCACTTTCGTAAAGTAAAGTTTTACTAAGTGAAATTATACAAAAAGTAAGTGCTTTAACTATTCAAAACAACATATGGAAATTTTCAAGAGAAATTATCCATAATCTAGTATATATTTGTTAAAAAAATAACTATCACGCTTAGCAGGTATATACATATATAATATAAAACCCTCAAAAAATTTACTTAAAAAAATTTATCTATTCCATGCAATAAAACACCCCTCTCATGCATTATATATTTGAAGACATAAAACATGATGGGGAATTGCAATGAAAAATATTATTATCGTTATTCTAACATTTCTAATTTTATCTAACAGTGTTGCATATGCAAGCTATGAAAACGAAACCGAACTTACGCTTGCACAGTCTGCAAATGCAAACATTTTGGTTGATGGAAGTATTTTTCAACTTACCTCTTATAACATTAATGGTTATAATTATTTGAAGCTGCGTGATGTCGCATTCATTTTAAACGGAACAGATGTTCAATTTGAAGTTGAATGGAATGAAAGCAAAAATGCAATAAATCTTGTTACAAATAATAAATACACCGCTCTTGGCTCAGAACTTTCTCCAAATGTAGGAGAAGATAAATATGCAACATCAACAAATTCTATTGTATATAAAAATGGGAAAAAAATATCACTGGAAGCATACAATATTGACGGTAACAACTACTTTAAACTACGTGATTTAGCTGAAATCTTTGATTTTTCAACAGTTTGGGATGGAAACTTAAACAATATTCTAATTAGCACAAACAAAAACTACAGCATGGAATCGAAACTAAACGAAATAGAACTTAGTACTTTCATTAGCAACTACTATCTAAACTCATCAAGCTCTAGCGAAGTTCCAAAGAGCGATTTACCCATGACAGAGGAAGAAAAATTTGAAGCAGAAGTAATTGAATTAGTAAATATCGAGCGTGCGAAAGTTGGCTCTCCTCCCCTAACAACAACCCCAGAACACACCGAAGCTGCACAAATTCGAGCTGACGAATGTGTTGAACTTTTCTCACACACACGTCCGGACGGCACAAAATTCTCAACAGTTTTCGATGAAGTTGGCATTGCTTCTCAATATAGAGGCGAGAATTTGGGTAGTGGATATAAAACACCCGAGCGTTTGGTTGATGGGCTTATGAATTCCGATGGACACAGAGAAAATATCCTAAATCCTGAGTATAAATATATAGGTGTTGGTTACAATTCTGACAATTTTTGGTCACAACTTTTCTCTAAATAAAACTAAAATGGCTGTGAAAATATGCTTTATGCATAAAATCACAGCCATTTTTTTATTTGAGTTTTACAGATATCGGTGTGTCAAATTCTACAATTTCTGAGTAGCGAAGCATTACCCACGCTTCTTTTTCATGGAAATCTTTTAGTGGAAAAGATGTATAGTGGAATTGTCCACCATCTTCTTCATCGCTGAAATATGACGAAGTTGAACTTATGTCATACTCATTTCCATCAGCATCTTTAAAATTGTTCATAAAAATTTGCTCTAAAAATTCATTTTCAGTTTTTACTTTAAATTCCAAAATATATCCATCATCAAATTCCTCCGCTGAGTGAAAACTCACTCCCTCAGGCAAGAAATCAGCGCTTAGATTTTCGAGGTCTAAGTGGACATATTCATGCTCTTTATCCAACAAATCAACACTCAAAATATGCAAAGTCAAACTTTCGCTTTTATCGAAATAGTCACTTTCGATGTTATAAATCATTTCGTCTGAAGTTGGCGAACCGAAAGCGGTTATGCCCCCAGCCCTGTCATAAATTTCACCTTTATCATTTTCTAGGTAAAAATCTATACTTTTTATCTCGTGACTATTGCTAATATTATCCAAAACACTCATTCTAATTTGCGTTGGATAAATTTCAAGACTCGTAATTGTCAATTTCTGACCAGCAATATCTACCTCTTTATTCAGCTCAAAAACCTCGCCCTGCTCAGTGAAATATGGGTCTAATTCAAGGTGGAAAGTGAACTCGGCAATGTAATCGGGATCCTCGTAAACTGGGTCGTCAAATAGAAAATTATCATCATTATCCACATCTACAGGCTCATCAGTAACCGCTTTTCCTGAAAACCATTCAGGAATTTCGACTTTTAAGTCCATTAAAAACTCCGAGGGAACTGTTTTGTCTTGGAATAACACACGAGTCGTGTTGATTTGT
>CAYJOS010000046.1:0-15236 GCA_964371875.1 uncultured Oscillospiraceae bacterium
TTTTTGGTGACTTTTTTCTTGAAAAAAAAGTTACCCCAGCGGAGCGCGTTTCCCCGCGTTTCTTTCCCCCGAGGGGCGTTTTCTTTTTCGTCGCAACGAAAATTCTCTCGTTCTTACGTGCTTTTCGCCGAAGCGAAAATTCCCCCTCGGAGAGCTTTTCGTCGAAACAAAAATCCCCTCCGCTTACGCTTGATTAATCCTTAGTCAACTTACGTTTCATTCTACGAGGCTTAGCCGCTTCAACGCCTAAACGTGCAATGCGGTCTCTTTGATATGATTCAAAGTTACCCTCATGCCAGCGCCAGTTGCCTGGCTCTTCGTCAGTGCCTTCCCAAGCGATGATGTGGGTTGCAATACGGTCGAGGAAGAAACGGTCATGGCTTATTACAACAGAGCAACCTGGGAAATTTAGCAGAGCTTCTTCCAAGCTTGACAAGGTCGCAATGTCCAAATCGTTGGTAGGTTCGTCCAAAAGAATTAGGTTACCGCCTTTTTTCAAGGTCAACGCTAGATTTAATCTGTTGCGTTCACCGCCAGAGAGCACCCCTGCTTTTTTCTGTTGGTCAGAGCCTTTAAACCCAAAACCTGAAAGATATGCACGGCTTGGCACTTGTGTATTTCCAACTAACATCTGGTCATATCCGTCAGAAACCACTTCCCACAGGGTTTTGTTAGGGTCTATGCCTTCACGGTTTTGGTCAACATAAGAAATGTCAACAGTTTCGCCGATTTCCAGAGTTCCACTGCTTATAGGTTCAAGCCCAACTATGGTTTTAAACAAAGTGGTTTTACCCACGCCGTTTGGCCCGATCACGCCGACAATTCCACCTTGTGGAAGGGAGAATGAGAGGTCTTTAATCAGCACACGGTCGCCATATGATTTGTTAAGATTTTCTGCTTCAATTACTTTTTTGCCAAGACGAGCACCAGCAACGATTTTAATGTCTGCAAAGTCGACATTTTTTGCAGCTGCCGCTTCGGCTTCCATTTCGTTAAAACGTGCCAAACGTGCTTTACTTTTTGCTTGACGTGCCTTGGGCGAGCTTCTAACCCACTCAAGTTCCGCTTCAATACGCTTTACCAGTCTTGACTGCTGTTGTCCTTGGGCGGCAAGACGCTTTGCCTTGGTTTCAAGATATGTGGAATAATTTCCCTCATAAGGGTATAACTGACCACGGTCAACTTCGCAAATCCATGCGGCGACATTATCAAGGAAATATCTGTCATGAGTGACAGCCAAAACAGAACCAGGATAGTTTTTCAAGAAATGCTCTAACCATAGCACAGATTCGGCATCAAGATGGTTGGTTGGTTCGTCGAGCAATAGCAAATCAGGTGCTTCTAAAAGCAGTCTACAAAGTGCGACACGGCGGCGCTCACCACCTGATAAAATGCTGATTGGTGCGTCTGCATCGGGGCATTGCAATGCGTCCATAGCTTGGTATAATTTGCTGTCGATATCCCAGCCGTCGGCGGCATCAATTGCAGACTGCAAATTGTCCATTTCTTCCATTAATTTATCAAAATCAGCACCTTCTTCGCCCATTTCTTCGCCGATTTGATTATAACGCTCTATTTTTGCCAAAAGTCCACTGAAAGCCGGTCTGATGTTTTCGATGACGGTTTTATCCTCGTCGAGTGGTGGTTCTTGGTGGAGCATACCCACGGTGAAACCAGAAGCTAGCTTTGCTTCACCTGCTGAGATATCCTCAAGTCCAGCCATGACTTTTAGCAATGTTGATTTACCCATGCCGTTCGGGCCAACGACACCGATTTTCGCACCGTAATAGAATGAAAGAGATACGTCATTCAAGATGACTTTGTCACCATGTGCTTTGCGAGCCTTGTACATGTGATATATAAATTCTGCCATATGAGTTTTCCTGCCTTTATAATAATTGTTTTAATAACTGCTTTAATAATCATTATAACATAGAAAATTACTAAAATCTACACTAACCATTAAACCTTACTTTGTGAGAAAAATTGTAGTTTTTTAGTTGCTATTGATGATTAAAGCGATCATAACTAAAGTTTCATCACCATTATTAACAATGCCATGACCTTCTCCGCTAGCGCAATAAGAGGTGTCGCCTGCTGACATTTGTACCTCGACTCCGTTATCGGAATAGAGAGCTGTTCCGCTTAAAATGTGATACGTTTCAGTTTCATTGTTGTGGACATGGTATCCGATTGAGTGGTTTGGTGGAATTTCGACTATGCTAAAAAGTCTGCCACTTCCGCAAAATTGCTCTTTTGTGATTAGGTGGTTAAATTTTAATGCACCGTTTCCTTGCATGACGTTTTCCATGATTGTTGGGGTTTGGTTTTCGTTTTTAATTATCATAATTATGACCATTCCTTATTTTAAAAGATGAGTTTTCTGTACTAATTGTAGCAAATTGGTTTTTAACTGTCAAGATTTGAGTTGTGATGAAAAGATACGAGAGAATTTTCGCTTCGGCAAAAAGAAACGGGGGAATTTTCGTTGCGACGAAAAGGAAACGCCCCTCGGGGGAGAGAGTTTTCGCTTCGGCGAAAAGCACGAGAGAACGAAAGAATTTTCGTTGCGACGAAAAGGATACGCGCTCCGCTGGGGTAACTTTTTTTTCAAGAAAAAAGTCACCAAAAACTTGTCGGGGAAACACCCCCGAACGGTGGGAACGGTTAATATGCTGAATATACAATAATAATTAACAGGCAAAATTTAGAGCAGTTGCTATCGCACTAAGTTAGAGCAAATCCACGGCTGTCGCCTGCAAAAAGCCCGTTGGCTACTCACCAGCAAAATCCACGAGTAGGAGGGTCTATTTAAGTCTGCTAGATACTAACGTTGCAAAAACTTGGTATCTTACAGGCTTAAACAGACCCTCCTACTATATAATCTTTCAGATGAGTAGCCAACGGGACACCCGAAGGGCGATTAGCCCTTGTTCGTTTAGCTTTCTCTTTGTGCGATTGCTACTGGTAGAAGTTATTCTATCCAAGATAGTCTGTATATTCCGCACCCTAAACCGTTCCCACCGTTCGGGGGTGTTTCCCCGACGTGTTTTGCTTACTTTTTCACGAGAAAAAGTGAGCCGTCGGAGACCGTTTCTCCGTTTCTTTTCGTCGCAACGAAAATTCTTCGTGCTTTTCGCCGAAGCGAAAATCCCCCCCTCGGAGAGCGTTCTCTGCGTTTCTTTTCGCCAAAGCGAAAATCTCAACCAATAATTTTACCCTGTATATTTTAGCTGGCAATTCCTGCCGACGAAACCATAATTACAATCGAAAATTCAGGAATAACTTCAACCCTCATCGTGCCTCCGGCGTCTTCAACACGGGTACGAATTCCGAAAAGTCCTCCACCCTCGACCAAGCCTTTTTCGGGCAAACTTCCGTTGTTTCGGATTTCAATTCTATAGCCCTCAGGCCCGTGCTCGACAGTGGCGACGACAAGCGTTGCCCCAGCGTGGCGGATTGCGTTTGTACACGCTTCACGGAGTGCGGTTAAAAGCAAAAATGCGACAGAATTTTCGGCTGGGAGTTCAGGTGTTAGCCTAACTTCTAAGCCGATTTTTTCAAAATATTCTACAATTTCTTCAAAAAACAGCTCAGCATTTTTGCGATTTTGACCTTTAATTTGCAAAATTGCCTCACGAGAATGTGCTAAAAGTTCGTTGTACTGGGCGACATTTTCGGTTTGACTCAACCTCTGCATCGCTGTGAGCTGTTGCCCTAAAATGTCATGAACTTGGGAGCGAATACGCAAATATTCACGCTCTTTTTGCACCTGTTCCATGGTTTCGACAAGTTTTGCGGTTTCAATTTCTTCTTTGGCAAGCTCGTCACGCTCGTGTTCCAGTTTTCGCAAAACAGCAAAACTTTCGGTTGCATCTATTGCGGTGATTTCGACAAAATCTGTGTTTTTAACCCGAAATTCTCTCCGAGCAAACCGCCAAGCTTCGTGCTCTGTGCGAACCAAAATATCGCTTTCAATCGGCTGACAATCGGCAAAAATAAGTTCTTTATTTAATAATTTTTCCCATAAATGAGTGCCGTTTTTTTGCTCAGAACCCAAAAATCTAAGCATAAGTGACTGCATTTTCCTGTTTACAAGATAGATATATCCGTCCCCACCACAGAACAAAATTCCCGTGGGTAGATTGTCAAGCCCCTCCTGTATAGAAACGGTGGAAAGCTCTTTTTTCTGCCTGTTACTTTCCGTGCAAATTATAAAATAGCTATGCAAAATTAAAAGTGCAATTCCGATTATCCAAAAAATATGGTATGAAATATTAACCCCATAAGCGAGCAAAGGTTGGCTTATTAAAACAGAAGTTATCGACAAAATTCTTTGTTTTTTTTCTACTTCCGAAGGTACTATAAAGCCGAGTGTTGTGATTAATCCAAATACCAAAATCGCGGTTTCTAAAGGCGCATTCGCAACAACTCCATGCGGACGATAGCCGTAAACAGTGGCTGGAACAAAAATCAGCACACCTATATAAATAAGGAGCAAAGCTTCAGCAAAAAAGCTCTTTTGTCGCTTTGTGTCGTAGTGAAAAGCACGCTTTGCGATATAAACACTTTGCACACCGAATGCAAGTAAACCCACCGCAAAAAACCACACAATTTGCTCGGAGGGTAGAAAATAAAAATACATCATAAACTTTGCCCCTCCTTGCCATTTAATAAATAAATCTCTGTTTCCTCCCAAGGTTTTACAGTTAAATTTCTTATATTTTGTTGCATTTCTACTGGGAAAAGGGGGATATTCCCAAGAATAGACAAAATAATATCCCCTTCATCTTCATAAATTTGAACTAATAAAGTAGAAGCATTTAGCTCGATTGCCCTCTCGATTGCCAATGTGCAAACAGTGTACATAGACACCACCTGAGAGCTTAAAAGGTCTTTTTCTGTGCGACAACTCACGGTTAAAGTGATGCCCAGAGCGCTACAATAATTTCCAAGTTCGTTTAGTGCTTTTATAAAAATACTCGTCTGTTGACTTTGCTGATAGAGCAAATTTATATGAAACATGCAAGCACGTTTCATGATGCAAGCGAGAATATTTACAGTTGCCATTGCCCTTTTTCGTTCGTGATTTTGCGTGATAACTTTTGATAAATTTTCAATTTTTTCAGTGCCGTCCAGCAAAATTTCATCTATGCTTTCATAGATTTGACGTTGGACAGAAAGTGCCGCCAAGTCGGCTTGAAACTTACTTTTTTGGAGCAAAAGCCTGTTGTTTTCTCGACGTTTTTCGTTGACTTGCTCCAAGTTTTTGGTCATGTTATTTAATGAAGTTTGGTCTTCAAAAAATAGGAATTTTCCGCCTGAAATTTCCCACTGGCGCAGTATATAATTCTCGTCTTTTTCCTGAGTGATGAGTGAACTTTCAACAGTTTTGTTGTCTAAATCTTTGATTTGCATGGCAAGGCTTGAGTGCAAAAACAGAGTTTTGTGCCCTTTGTTATTCGGGAAAATTCGACTGATTATGCACAGCTCGGCAAACAAAACCGCTAGCAAAGAAATTGCAAAGGAAATTTCAAAATTAAGCACAGGTTCAAAGTCGAAAATATGTCCGCAAGAATAGGCAAACATTATAGCCACCATAATTGCAGGGCAAAAAAACATCTTTTTCCTCGGAGAGTGGACACACTGGCTGATAAGTGTAATTAGGGTGACCAAAATTCCGATATACATCATCCCCAAAACTATGGCATAGCCCCAATTATAGCTATGATATGAATGCTCATAGTCGGTTACTATAAAAACCCATTCATGAAAATGGTTTGTAAAAATCAAAATTAAAACTGCGATTTCAGCAAAAACATACCATTTAAACCATTTGATAGCCCTGTCGATATTTGTCGGTCTAACGGAGTGCTCGGCTCGCATCATGACGTAAACAAGGCTTGCAGTCATTGTATAAATAGGTATGTAAAAACTATACCATAAAATGGTTTCAATCACAGGGTTGTCTTCAACCAAATATTTAAGCAGTCCCAAAACTATAAAAACAACAGCAGTTATGGTCGCAATAACAAGTGAATTTGCGATATATTTGTCTGTCATTCTTCGCAATATAGAAAATAAATACATTATTAAAAAAAGCAGAAAAACCAAGAAAATTGCGGTATATTCCACTACATTTGCGTAATTATATAAGTCTGCATTAAAAGTTTCTCTTCGAATAATTGCACCCAATTCGGCAGAAGCCTTGCGAAAAGCTTCTTCGTCTGTGGGTGTTTTTGCGTTTGTGTAGTCGGCAGGGTAGAGCTTAGGGTCGGCTCTGCCGTCTGTTAATCTATACCCAGCTTTGATTAGTTCGTTGTCGATTTCGGGTGAAATTTGAGGTTTTTCGCCGTGATAAAGCAAGCCATATTCTAAGGTGAATGCACAGTCTTCGGGCACAATAATTTCTAAATTCCGCCCTCTTTCTATATATTCCGCCGCAACATTATCCAGCGTTATAACTATGGGTTGCCACATGTCTTGATAGGCAAATCTGTCCTCATCCCAAAGTTTACGCATAAATTCACCAACGGCTTTTATGTCATAATTTTCGTCTAGGGCATACGCCATAGAGAGTATAATTTGTTGAGCTTTCGGTGTTCCCCAGTCGCTCGGGTCAAACCTGTCGTCTATATCGAAAGTGATTGTCCCTTCGACTTCGAGTAGGTCGGCAAAGCTGTTAATTTGAACATCTGTCGCATCACGGTCAATTGCAATTACAACTGTTTGGGCTATGTGTGGCATAAAATTATAGTTAGGCTCATGCTTTAAAAAAGGCTGTGCCTGAATGTTATTAACTGTGGCACAGTCGCCCAAAGATAGCTCGTTTATGGCGGAGTCATAGGGAGAAAAAATTACATTCTCTCCCATAAGTTGCCCCGAAATTATCTCTTGATATTTCGCTTGATTGTCAGAAATAAAAATCTTTTTATCGGTATTATTTTGAGGATATAAAATCAAAAAGAGGGTGATTAGAAATACCGCAAAAACTACTACAAAATGCCTAATTTTTTTCACATCACCCCTCCTAACTATTGTTTTTTATTTCATAATAGCATATTTGCCCAAATTTTAGCAAGCACCACCGCAATATTCACAGCAATTATTTGCATCAGGCATGGTTGTCGCACCACAGCAAGGGCAAGTTGTGGCAATTTTTGGTGCATTTGCTTCTGCAATTTCTTGTCTTGTTTGCTCTCTAAAGCCTGTTAAAATGCTCTTAATTTCTTCTGCATCACGCTGTGCATTTCTAAATTCTACAGAGCCTTGTCTTTCGATTTCGTCGTCGTTTAATTGGAACTTTATGTCGTCAAACCATGGCGAATTAATATGTATGGTTATTTTGAAATCATAGCGTGTTCTATATCTTCTAGGGTTATAACTTTCACGCTTTCCCGGTTCGTCGTTTTTGAAAACTTCACGTTTTTCTTCGTCAATGTCGATGTCACAGCCTGTGACTTGTGAAAATTGAATGATATCGGGGTTGTTATCTCGCCACTTTTTCGTGCGTGAAAAGAGCCATGTTTTGTTGTCCTCGTCAATGCAGATGATGTTTCTCCCACCGATAACTTTCGTGGGGTTAAAGTTTTTAACTTTCTCCTCATTTTCTTTGCGGTAAGCGAGTTGTTCTTTGATTTCATCGACTGTTGAATTTCTTCTGTCGTCGAAAAAAGGGGACAAATCTTTTGCGCAATCTTTGCACAAATTGCCGTCCTCTAATTTGCGGTTTCCTAAAAGTCCAATTTTATCTCCGCATACATCGCAGTATTTTTTGTCAAATAAACCCATAATCTTCTTCCTTTCAAATTTAAAATTTTTACCACCAACCGTAGAAATGCTTCCTTTTTCTGTGTAAAATCAGGCAAATTACAAAATATACACCAACTATGACATTCATGACTATTTCCGACTCAATAATCCCGCTCCCGTATAGGAAAAACAGCCCAATTCCCACAAGGAACATAATAGTTCTTAAAACATTTTTCATAAATCCACCCTTCCAACAAGCTAAGTTTGATTACAAAGCGTAGTTTCAGCAAGCGTATCTTCCAGTGCGTCGAAATCTGTCATAAGTGAGTCTGAGGCTATAACACCTCCGACAATTCCGCCAACAACTGGAACGGCACTCCTTGCAACTTTGCCCAAAATACCCCTGACAATGTTCACAGCAAACCATTTATTTGTGTTTGCCATGGCAAGACTACATTCTTCGCCGTTTAAAATTTCTCTCAATTCCTCGCCCTCAGCACCGTCAGCAATGCCTTTTGCAACAGTTTTTAAGGCGGTGTTTGCGCCCTCGGCTTCGTACATAGTGCCTAGGCAAATTGAGAAAATTGTTATGGTTTCTAAGGGGAGCTCCTTTTCATTTTCCTCATTTTTTATCTGCGGAAACCCATATAGATACATCAGCTTTTGAATGGTATACAGCACATGTGCATAATAAAGCGTTATTTCTGTTGGAATGCTCGCAAATCGAGAGATTTTTTTCGGCATCAGATGTTTTGTCGCAACACTTGACAGAAATTTGTTCTTTTGTTTAGAAACTTTGTGTGCAATTTTGTTTAGTTTTTTGGGTGGGATATCTGCTATTTGTGGTGATTTTGAAACAGCAGTTTCGACAATATCCGCCGAATAATTTGAAAAAGTCTCCCTTAAAAATTCAGCTCTGTCCACCAAAACGCCTTTGATTTTTAGGCTGAGAGTGATTATATCCTGCATGTCAAGTTCGCCGTCGCCGTTTACGTCAAGTGCGCCCATAATCGCCTCTTGTGTTTTGCTGGTAACAGCGCTTGCACCGTCAGCAATTCCAGAACCAACTTTTGAAGCACCTTCTGCAATTCCAGAGCCGACTTTTGAAGCTCCGTCAGCAATACCAGAGCCAACTTTTGAAAATCCACTTGAAACACTTTTTAGGAATTTATTTTCCTTTTTCTCCTCATCTTCTTCGTCATCTTCTTGCTCATCTTGTTCTTCTTGTTCATCCAGTTCTTTTATTTCTTCATTTTCTTCTAAATTTTTCTCTTTTCTTTTGAACATTTTTTCACCACCAATCGGTATGTTTTTGCAATAACACGGACGGAACTACACCCCCCCTCCGTGTAGCCCCGTCCTTTAGGAGAAATTAATCAGTATATGACATAGAACTATCTAGTGCAATACTTCTTGTAGCATCGTTCCACGCAACGCTAATGTCCAAAGCTTTGCACATATCACGGAGCTTAAAGTAGTTATTTCCGCCGATGTTATAAGCTTCTAAATCTAGCTCAACACCGTTTAAATGAACGCTTGCAGTTGATGGAACTGCTGAAACTGTAGCTGATTCATAGTTCATTTTAAGCTCAGTGCCGTCTTGAGAATAAACTTGATCTGTTACCAGAGCAATTGCATTTATTCTTCCGTCCCAAGCAACTGAAAATTCCTTGCCTGAACCTTTAACGACCATCGCAAAGTCACGGAGTTTAAAGAAGTTATTTCCGTTGATATTATAAGCCATAATTGTGATTGGTGTGCCGTCATAAGAAACACCAACATCTGTACTTGCAGTTGCTGTTATTGCAGTAGATTCGGGAACAGTTGCTGTTGTGCCTGTGTCGCCAAACGCACCACCTGGGGCGATGAATTGAACTTCAAGTGCTTCAGCGTTGCCTATAACTTGCACGTTAGCAGGAATACTTCCAGGCACGCCTGTCATAGCTTCGCCTTGACCTTTTGCAATAAACTTAACTGCACCACCTGTGATGTTAATATCAGACGAGCCACGGTATGCATTTGCTCCATAAGGGTACTCTTGGTGATTGTCGCCAGAGATTGCGATTATAGAACCGCCTGATATATTTAGTCCATCACCGTGGATATAAAGTCCGTAGCTGTGATTGCCAGTGACATCACCAGCCGCGGAATAAACGTGACCGCCACTGATGTTAACGCTACCGCCAATATCAAGAGCTGTGCTTCCTGCACCATCGCCCATTTCAATATTAAGCTTTCCGCCTGACATTATTAAATTACCCATATCACTTACGTAAATACCATAATTTCCCTCATCGCCTGAATTTGCGGTTTTAATAGAAACAGAAGCGTTGTCGGAAATTGTCAAATCGGCTGCAACTCGAATTGCCTCAATCTCAGTGTTCATATCATTACCGGGGTTAATCGTAGTCACAGAATTTCCGCTAAAATTCATTCCGTTACGAGCCTGTATGCCTCTGTAATAAGAGTCCTCAGCAGAACCGCCCGAAATATTAATCATTACACTGTCAGACGCTGTAAATATTCCCTCTCTTGACCAAATTGCAACAGCGTTTGAATTTGTACTGTCGGCAAGCATAATATCAAGCTTTACATTGTTAGAAATATTTACATCTTCTACGCAAAGTATGCCGTAGAACATGCTGTTGAGTTCACCGCCGATTACATTTACACTTGCGTCGCCAAGAATGTCAACGCCCTTAAACTGGGAGTTTATCGCTGTACCTGAACGTGAGCCATCGACGTGAATATCAAGGCTACCTGTACCTTTAATTGTGATTTGTGCTTCGGAATAGATTAGTGCTGCACTTTCAATTTCGCCAAATTCAGCTATTTTAATAGTGTTTTCGCCTTTTAGCTCAATTGTAATGTCGGATTTTGAATAAATTGCACTTTTTTCGCCGTAGATGTAGTAATGACCCTCTGTGATATTTGCGCCGTCTAGGGTTAGTGTTGAACTGCTAAAATCATAAGAAGCTGTGCCGTCGCCGAAAATGTCGTCTGCATTGTTGTCTGTGACCATAACATCACCGACATAAACATCGCCGTCATCGGCAAAACCCACCACGCCAAGTGTTAATACAAGGCTTAAGATGAGTGCTAGGGAAAGTAGAATTTTCGCTTTTTTCATTTGATTTTCCTCCATTTTTTATTATAAAAATTTTGACTACATAATATTAGGGGTAAGAAACCATTACATATTTCGTTGTTGCCGTACCACCCCAACTGTCAGTGATAAAGCATCTAACTTCAACAGTTTCGCCTTTGGGAAGATTAATTCCCGAGTGTATGCTTAAAATTGATTGATTGTGGTCTAAGTAATCCGTCTGTGTCGGTTTGCTATAACCAAATTCATAGCTCCAGTCGTTTAGCGTATATTCCGCTCCGTTATGCCTAAACTGCCATTCGAAAGTATATGGTGCAACTCCGCCTGCTATTTCAAAAGGAAGCTCTAATATTTCATCGTCCACCAAGCTGTAGTTAGCCGAATCTGGGTAGATCGTGAGTGAAAATTCTTCAGGCATTGGTGCTGGTGTCGGAGTAGGGGTTGGCGTTGGGGTTGGTGCTGGTGTAGGAGTTGGAGCTGGATTTGGCGAAGGTTCAGCCATATCAAACCTTACAGTTCGAGTACCGTCAACCATTCTCGCTGTAATGGTCGCCGCTTCGCTTCTTTTGATTTTATCGTTTGGTAGAGCGTAGCGAAGTTCGCCACTTCCCGTCACAATTCCTGCACGATAAAGTCCGTAAATTTGAGAAGCATTTTCGTCTGTGCTTTTAACGTCGGGTATTGCATTTTCAGGAATAATATTGGAATTACCATATTCTGTCGCCGGTAAGGCATTGAAGAAAATTTTCATAAAGTCGCCACGACTTATAGGCTCGCTCCAATTATAGTCCTGCTTAATTATGCTGTGCTCTTTGGCATAATCCACATAGGGTTGATACCATGGGTCGCCGTTTTGAAAGCTTACACTGCCTGTTTCATATCGCTGGCGAATACTCGCAGCAATCTTTACAGTTTCTGCATATGTAATGTTTGAATTTGGCTCAAAACTTGTGGCGGTTTTTCCGTTTAAAAGCCCTACGCTAACTGCATAGTTAACGTCTGAGAAAAACCAATCTTCTTGCTTAACATCAACAAAACCACTAGATGTAGAAAATGCCATAGGTGTAAAAGTGAGGGCTAGAGCTAGGACTAAAATCATACTAAAAATTCTCTTTTTCATGCTAAATTTCTCCTTAGTTTTTTAATATTTTTTCCTTGCTGTTAGTATATCACAAAATTTTCCAAATTTGTAATATATTAGCCATCAAATTTATGATTTTTTTGCTACATATTAGGGATAAGAAACTGTTATGGTCTTGGTTGTGAAATTATTTCCCTTATAGTCTATGACAAAGCAACTTATCTCAACTGTTTCACCTTTTGGCACACTATAACCTGCGTAGACTTCCAAATATTGCTGTCCTGCATCTGGATAATCTCTTACAATTGGATTTGAATAGCCTGCAAAATGACTATACCATTCATCCATTGGATAGACCACGCCGTCATGCTTAAATTTCCACATAAAGGTATACGGTGCAACACCACCTTGTGCGCCAAATCCAATCATTATTTTTTCTCTATCTGAGGTGAAAGTGTGACTATCCATTGATGTGTAAAGTGTTTGTTTAAATTCGGTAGGAAAAATGTCCACGGGGTCAGTTTGCACACGGTTTCCATTTGCGTCACTTATCATGCAGTAGTAGAAATATTTATAGGAATCATCAGTGATTGTCATGCCATATGCATTGCTATTGGTATGCACTTTTTGTGGAATACCATCTCCACCAATCAAGACTCTATACCATTGGTAATTATACGGTGCGGCTCCGCCCTCTACCTCAAACGACAGAGTTGTATTCTCTCCGACCGATATGTTCTCAACGTCGCCCGTTTGCGAAACTACTCTAAGTTCGCCGTCAGTTTCGGGAATTGAAGTTGGTGTAGGTGTAGGAGTTGGGGTTTCCTGCACTAAATGGTGCTTTACTTCGTCTGAATAAACTAATGTGCCTTCAGAATCGATAATTTGCCACATAAACCAATAATTGAGAATTTGCCCTGATGGGTCTACTACATCAGTAAATTCTGCATAATCGCTGTATACATCTGTGCGTTCGCTGTGCATTATGCGTTCAGAACTGTTGTTCAATCTGATGAAAAGTCTTTGTGTAAAAGGTGGAATTCCTCCGCTATACCTAGCGGTGACGTTTACTGTGTCACCGACCTTAAGCCCAAGTCCATCGTCAGGTTGACTTGTGAAGACAATTTCTGAATACTGTTTTATCGGAGCTTTTGGCATGGTAAAACTTACTCTTCGTGAGGGGTCAATCATTCTCGCAGCTATTGTCGCAACTTCGCTTCTTTTTATGTTGTCATATGGCAAAGCACTGCGAAGTTCATCACTTCCAGCCAAAATTCCTGCTCTGTAAAGCATATAAATTTCATATGAAAACTCTGCCCTCATGTCAACATCAGGAATTGAGTCATCAGGTACTTCGTTTATTTCTTGCAATTCACTAGCTGGTAAAGCCCTTGAAAAAATATCCATAAACGAGGCACGAGTTGCGGACAAGCCCCAATCATACTCGGCAGTGATTATTCCCTCTTTTTTTGCGTAATCAACATAAGATTGATACCAAGGGTCGCCGTTTGTAAGTGTTATTTTTCCGTCTTCGTGCAATTGGTGCATTACAGAAGCAAGTTTTATTGTTTCCGCATAAGTAATGTTTGAATTTGGCTCATAAGTACGTTCGGTTTTGCCGTTTACAAGCCCCATGTTCACTGCATAGCCAACATCAGAATAAAACCAATCTTCTTGTTTCACATCATCAAAAGTGTCGTATGCAGAAAATGCCATAGGTGCAAAAGTTAATGCTAAGGCGAGGACTAAAATTATGCTAAAAATTCTTTTTTTCATCGTCAAACTCCTTTTAGACTAGTTAACAACTTGAGCAAGTTCATAGTAGAATGAAAAACTTTCGCCCTGAAAATCATAGTCATAAGTACAGGTCAAAATGCCGTTATAAAGCGATGGTGTAAACCAAGTTGCATCATCTTCGGTCAAGGTTACATCATGAAGCCAAGAATATTCGTCCGCAATTGGGAAGAATGTATAGTCATGTTGCTCTGTGTAATAAGAGATGAAAGCAAAGCCACTTTCTGCTGAGTATGGTTCATCTAGGAATAGCTCAAAATAAGTCAATCCATCACCTGTAGTGCCTAAATATCCCCACGCTTCATGCTCTCCGTCTAAGTTGTTGTCACCGACATAATTTTCAATAGTCAAAGTGCCGTACCAAGTTGATGGATTTGAAAGTGTTTCAACAGGCATAGTGATTTCACTTCCATAACCAGGAGCTATAAAATCGCCATAAGATGAGCTGTCATTGCCCGTAGAACTGTCGTCGCCCGTAGTGCTGTCATCGTCACCGCCGAACATTTCGCCCATGGAACTCTCTTGGTTGCCGATTTCTTCCCAGTTAGGGCTAGAATCGCTTGTGAAAACTAATTCCATGTCAATTCCATCTGTTGAGCCTGTAGCTATTATAGCGTAATCTTCATAAATGTATGAGAGGTTTTCGCCCTCAAATACCATTGTTTGAGCAGAAAAATCGATTTCAACAGGAGCACTTTCGCCATAAGCGCTCATGGTCGCACCGTCAGATGTTATTTCAAGCTCCATTACAAGGTCTGCCATCATTAAGTCGGCATAATTCATTTCCATGCCCATACTTGTCATAGAAGTCATTATGTATTTACCTTCGGGAACTGACCTATCCTCCATGGCGCCGTCACCGTCCATGATTTGAAGGTCTTCGTCACCTTCTTCACGTGGTTCTCTCTCTGGTCTTTCGTCATCTTCGCTGGCTTCAGCACCCTCTTTTAGGAAGATGATATCCATGCCAGAGTCTAATAAATTTTCAATTGTTACAGTGTCGCCGTCCATAGTTCCCATAAATTCGTCAGAGCTTTGGGTGAGTGTAAAAGCCGAGCCTCTAACTTCCCATTCTGCAAAATAGTCTTCTCCATTGAGAACTAAGGTACACTTTCCGTTGTCGTCCAGTGCAAGCGTAATTCCGCCTGAAGATACGTCTTTGGGGTCCATTGAAACGCCTGCCATAGTGACTTCAGTAGCGACGTAAAGGTCTGCGTCATCGCCTGCACCGCCACCGCAAGCTGTGAGGGTGAAAATTGTTACTAAGATTAAAATTAATGCTAAATTTTTTTTCATTGTAATCCTCCTCATAAATTCCATGATTTTACTTCTAATAAAGTAATTTTACCCAATTACCATAAAAAAGTAAATGTGCCGTTTGGCACATTTATCAGCTTGCTAGAAAAGTAATATAAAGTTTTTGCTTCGGCAAAAAAGCACAGAGAGAATTTTCGTTGCGACGAAAAGAACGGAGAATTTTTTGTTGCGACAAAAAAGGAAAAC
>CAYJOS010000047.1:0-15177 GCA_964371875.1 uncultured Oscillospiraceae bacterium
CTATGAAATTTTACAATAAAAGTCTATGCAAAAGATGTTAAAAGTTGTATAATAAATTCTATACTAAAAAATTTAATTTCAATACTTATATTTGAGGTGCTTAATGAGTAACATTAATGAAATATGCAAAAAGCTTAAAAATCTTGACACAGACGCAATGCTTAACAGCGATTTTTTCCTAACTTGGGACAAGACAGACGACGAAATTTCTGCTGTTTTCGCTGTTGCCGACGCTCTTCGTGAGCTAAGAGAGAAGAATATTTCTACCAGAATTTACGACAGTGGACTTGCAATCTCCAACTTTAGAGATAATTCGACAAGAACACGTTTTTCTTTCGCTTCGGCTTGTAACCTTTTAGGGCTTGAAGTTTCTGATTTGGACGAGGGAAAAAGCCAAATCGCCCACGGCGAAACCGTTAGAGAAACTGCAAACATGATTTCGTTTATGGCTGATGTCATCGGAATTCGTGACGATATGTTCATAGGAAAAGGGCATACTTACCAAAAAGAAGTCGCTAAAGCTGTTGAAGAAGGACAAAAAGACGGAATTTTGGAACAGAGACCAACTATAGTTAACCTGCAGTGCGACATTGACCACCCAACACAATCCATGTCCGACATGCTCCATATCATTCATGAGTTCGGCGGAGTTGAGAACTTAAAAGGTAAAAAAATTGCCATGACTTGGGCATATTCTCCAAGTTATGGAAAACCACTTAGTGTCCCCCAAGGTGTTATCGGTTTGATGACAAGATTTGGAATGGACGTGGTTTTAGCTCACCCCGAGGGTTATGGCATCATGCCCGAAGTTGAAGCGATTGCGAGGGAAAATGCCATAAAATCAGGCGGTTCTTTCACAAAAGTCAGCACCATGGAGGACGCTTTTATAGATGCAGACATAGTTTATCCCAAAAGCTGGGCGCCTTTCGCTGCAATGGAAGAGCGTACAAAACTGCAAAATGAGGGCGATTTAGAAGGAATCGAAGTTCTTGAACGTGTACTTTTAGCGCAAAATTCACAGCATAAAAACTGGGAATGCACTGAAGAAATGATGGAATTTACAAAAGACGGAAACGCACTATACCTTCACTGTTTGCCTGCGGATATCTCTGATGTAAGCTGTGTTGAAGGTGAAGTTGCGGATAAAGTTTTTGAAAAATACAGAGTCCCACTTTACAAACAAGCAAGTTATAAGCCTTATATAATCGCTGCCATGATTTTCCTTTCAAAAGTCGAAAATCCTGCAAAAGCACTTAAGAAAATGAGTGAAAATTCAAAAAAACGAAAAAGATTTTAAGGAGAAAAATTATGACTAAAGCTAGAATTATATCATATATCATCCTCGCCGCAACAGTGACAATTGCTACATTTATGCTTATCGCAAGTGTGGTTTTAACCTGCATTGACTTGACAAAAAAGGACATGCAATTGTAAAATTGACTGTGAAATTTAACAATATATAGAAAAATTCCGCCAATTGGCGGAATTTTTGCTATATTTTTGTCAAAAGTAATTCCATCGAACCATTATATCGATTGGAAACAACGTATTCAGAAATTACAAACCCACATTCATTTGCAATTTTTTCAAAACCTGAGTAAGAAAAATATGTTATGTGTGTTGGCTCAGACCACATCGGGTCTCTATATTTATAGAATTTAGAAAAAGCGCTGTTGAAATTTGGTGTCGATAACCACAAAACACCATCATTTTCCAGAAGTTCATGTGCAACTCTTAATGCTTTTTTCGGGTCAGTTACGTGTTCAATCACATCACCCATGAAAATCGCATTATACATATGCGGAGATTTGTAAGTTAAAAAATCCATGCAGTGGATATCAATATTAAGCAGATTCGAAATAGATTGAGCAGATTCCTCTATTATTTCAACCGCATCAATAGGTATATTCATCTCCAAAGCTGTTGCAATAAACGCACCATTTCCAACGCCTACTTCTAAAACACGGTCTAACTTCGTGCACTTTTGTATGTTGTTTATCACTTCGCACCATTTTGCAAACATAATACTAGAGCATGTTGCAGTATAATTTTCATCGAAAATTGGAGTCACTATCTTGCTTTCGAACGACAAATCTGTAAACGATTTGGGAATAAATCTACTGTATAAATTTTCACAAGTATCACATTCCATCCATAATTTAAAAGGCAAATGAGGCTCTGAAAAATGTGCCATAATAAATGCATTTGCCATAAAATATGGTGTTCCCTCACCACCACAAATCGGGCATTTCTCAAACTCTGTTTGTGCATATTCGCTTGAATATTTGTAAGGTCTATCCTTATGATTACACATATCAGGGAATATATTTATCAAATGCATACAAAGTTCGAAAGCATGTAATGGCAAAGTTCTTTTGAATTTTTGTGCAAATTCATACAGTAATTTTGCTGAATCAGAAGTAATAAATCGCGTTTTGTGAAAATATGAGAACCACATATGTGCAATTTCATCAGGTAAAACAGACCGATTTAGAAAGTCTATTAGTTTTGTAGTAACACACATGTTGTATTGATCTAGCCACTTCACAGCACCTTCAACTAGTCCAACTGTCTTATTTTTCACTGCTTCTGTATAATTTCGACAAGCAATGTTAAGTTCTTTGCTGTCATATCTTTCAGTTAAAAACGACACCAGTTCCAAACTTGTCTGTAAAAGTTCTTGATTTTCATAGTTCAGCTTAACCAAAGAATCAACAAAAACAGTGCAAATTTCGTTTTCAGTAATAAATTTCTCTAAATTTTCCATATTCAAAAAACCCTTCCTATACAATCTCTTTTCAGTTCTTATACCATCCAAAATTTATTCCAACTCAAACGCCCCAGTATACAGATCATGATACTTCCCTTTCATCGCCAAAAGCTCATCATGGTCACCACGTTCGATAATTTTCCCGTGTTCTAAAACTATAATCGCATTCGAATTTCTAACTGTGGACAGCCTATGCGCAATGACGAAAACAGTTCTGCCGTGCATCAGTGCATCCATTCCTTTTTGGACTATTGCTTCGGTTCTGGTGTCAATACTACTCGTTGCTTCGTCCAAAATCATGACAGGTGGGTCGGCGACAGCAACTCTCGCAATTGACAATAATTGTCTTTGTCCTTGAGAAAGTCCACTTCCTCCGCCCTCGAGCATGGTTTCAAATCCGTTAGGTAGCATCATGATGAAGTCATAAGCATTGGAAAGTTTTGCCGCTTCTATGCACTCTTCGTCTGTTGCGTCAAGTCTTCCGTAGCGAATATTTTCCATGACAGTTCCTGTAAATAAATTTACATCTTGTAAAACAATTCCAAGCGACCTTCTTAGGTCAGCTTTTTTTATATGGTTGACATTAATTCCATCATATGTAATTTTTCCATCGGCAACATCATAAAAACGGTTGATTAGATTAGAAATCGTCGTTTTTCCAGCTCCTGTTGAGCCAACAAAAGCAATTTTTTGCCCTGGTTTAGCAAACAAACTCACATCATGAAGCACCGTTTTTTCCTCTGTATAGCCAAAGTCAACAGAGTTAAACCGCACATCTCCACACAATTTTGTATAGTTAAAACCGCCATCGGAGTTGGGACTTTTCCAAGCCCAATGCCCTGTTTTTTCGGTGGTTTCTGTGAGTTTTTCTCCCTCAACTTTGACACTCACTAGGGTGATATCACCTTCGTCTTGCTCAGATTTTTCGTCAAGCATTTCGAAAATCCGCCCTGCACCAGCAATTGCCATAATTATCAAGTTTATCTGCTGCGAAACCTGTGCAATCGGCATGAAAAACGAGCGACTTAATTGTAAAAACGCCGAAACCGTGCCCAAAGTAATCCCTGGAACACCAGCAATTGCCATTAGTCCGCCGAGTATGGCGATTAGAACGTATTGCAAGTTTCCAGCATTTCCCATTATTGGCATAATCATAATAGAAATACTGTTCGCTTCTGAGGCATTTTCTCTGAGTTCTTCGTTCAATTCGTCGAACTTTTTCTTCGCTCTCTCCTCGTAATTAAATACTTTTACAACTTTTTGACCGTTTACCATTTCTTCAATATAACCGTTGAGAGTACCTAGAGATTTTTGTTGTTTTTTGAAGTATTTTCCGCTTCTTTGTGCTAATTTTTTCACAACATTTAGTATCAAAACCATAAAAACTGCGACAAAAATCGCCAAATAAATATTCAAAATTATCATGGTTGCAAAAACGGAAACTGTTGTCACTAAACTCGAAATCACACTCGGAATACTCTGAGAAATCATCTGTCTGAGCGTGTCGGTGTCGTTCGTATAACGGCTCATAGAGTCGCCGTGCGTGTGTGTATCGAAATATTTCAGCGGTAGAGTTTGCATATGAACAAACATTTCATCACGAATATCTTTCAAGATTTTCTGCGAAATAAACACCATAATCAGGCTATACGAAAGCGAACTTCCAACACCGATTAGGAATATAAACGCCATGCCGCTTATCATTTTTGCCATGCCGTCAAACTGCGGATTTGCCTCCGAAAGTAGTGGCACAACATAGCTGTCAATCAGCTCTTTTATGAAAACCGAACCTGCAACATTGACAAGCGAACTTATGATTATGCAGATTAAAACAAGGAAAAGTTTTAGCTTACATCGCTTGAAATATGACAGCAAACGCTTAATCGTTTTAGGGTCTGGTTTTTGTCGTTTTTCTTTAAAATCAGCACTATTTCCGGCGTTTTTTGCCGAATTTTCTGCATTAAATTTACCTGACATTTTACTCATCACCCACCACTCCTTTCACCTGAGATTCATACACTTCTCTGTAAATTTCACTGCGAGAGAGCAGTTCTTCGTGGCTTCCCATGTCGGAAATCGCACCCTTGTCCATGACTATAATTTTGCTTGCGTCTTGTATGGACGATACCCTTTGGGCAATGATAATTTTGGTTGTGTCTGCGATTTTTTCTCTAAAAGTTTGTCGAATTTTGCTGTCTGTAAAGGTATCAACCGCACTGGTTGAGTCGTCTAAAATCAAAATTTTCGGCTGTTTTAGTAAGGCACGAGCAATGCAAATCCTCTGCTTTTGACCACCCGAAACATTAGAGCCGCCCTGCTCAATATGCGTGTCATATTTATCTGGAAAACCCTCTATAAACTCATGCGCACAGGCATTTTTACAAGCTTCAACAAGTTCTTCATCGCTTGCATTTTCATTGCCCCAACGCAAGTTTTCTTTAATTGTGCCCGAGAAAAGCTCGTTTTTTTGCAAAACAACAGCAACGCTGTCACGCAAAACTTCCAAGTCATAGTCCCTAACGTCAATGCCCGAAATTAAAACTTTACCGCTAGTCACATCATAAAGTCTGGGAATTAGTGAGATTAAAGTGGACTTCGAGCTACCTGTTCCGCCTATAATTCCGACCGTTTCACCGCTTTTTATCTCAAAATCGACATTTTTTAATGCCATTCTGTTTTCATCGTCGGAGTAGCTAAAACTCACATTTTCAAACTTAACACTGCCGTCTTTCACGGTTTTAACGCAGTTTTCTTTCTCTGTAATCGTGCTTTCTTCTGATAATATTTCAACTGCTCTTTGTGCAGATGCTTTTGAAATTGTCAGCATTACAAAGACCATAGAAAGCATCATAAGGCTCATCAAAATTTGCATTGTGTATGTAATAAGGCTCATGAGTTCGCCTGTGCTGAGGTCAGTTCCGCCTGATAAAACTATCATTTTTCCGCCAAACCAAGCTATAAAAATCATGCACGCATAGGCGGTTAACTGCATTGACGGCATGGTAAACGAAACTAAACGCTCCGCTTTTGTGTATAAATTATAGATTTCTTTGGAGTTTTTCGCAAATTTCTCTTCTTCATGTTTTTCACGAACAAAGACTTTTACAACTCGAATTCCACGTAAATTTTCTTGCACAACAAGGTTTAATTTGTCATAACCTTCGAAAACTTTTTGAAAAATTGGTAGAGCAAATTTGATAACCAATCCCAAAGCAATCGTCAAAAATGGCAGTGCAAATAGGAAAATCATAGACAATTCACTGTTAATTCTTGACGATAAAATTATTGCTGTTACCAAAATTACAGGACATCGAATTGCAACTCTAATCATCATCTGATATGACATTTGTATATTTGTGATATCGGTTGTAAGCCGTGTGATTATGCTTGCTGTTTGGAATTTATCAATATTAAAAAATGAAAATTCTTGAATTTTATGGAATAAATCCGCACGCAAATTTGCCCCGAAACCTGTCGAAGCCTGCGCCGCCATTCGTCCTGACCACGCACCTGTTGTCAAGGTAAACAAGCAAATTAATGTGATTAGACCGCCAATTTGCAAAATGGCATCCATGTTTCCCTTTTCAATTCCCTCATCTATTAGCGAAGCCATGAAAAAAGGTATGAACACCTCTAAAACCACTTCAAAAGCCAACATCAAAACGGCAATTATGCTTTTCTTTTTATATTGTCTAATACTTTTTGATAAAGTTTTTATCATTTTTGCCCCTCATCTCCATAAAATTTGCCTTATTTCTATTATATGGTTTGAGGCTACAAAAGTCAATTACTTCTCCTTAGCTTTGCAAATAATTGACACCAAAAATCCAAAAAACACCGCCGCTGTCACTCCCCCAGCCGCCGAAGTTAAGCCACCCATAAATGCACCTAAAACGCCTTTTTCGGCTACAGCCTCTTTAACGCCTGTCGCAAGCACATTTCCAAATCCTGTAAGAGGGACAGTCGCCCCTGCTCCTGCGAATTCGACAAGCATAGGGTAAACACCCACTGCGGACAAAATCAGCCCACCGACGACATATAAGGACAAAATTCGAGCTGGGGTCAGTTTTGTTTTATCGAGCAAAATTTGTCCGAGCGCACAAAACAGTCCCCCGACTATAAACGCTTTTAAAAATCCAATTAGCATTTCCATAAATCAGACCTCCGACGAAATTGTAATTGCGTGGCAAATCCCAGGAATTGACTCCCCCTGTTGCGAAGAAGTCGTTGACATCAACGCACCAGTCGCCGCAAATAAAATTTTTTTCATCTTTTTTTGCTTCACTGAGTCGATCAACATCCCACACAAACAGATGCACAACAACCACAGCCTGAGCCGCCTGCATGGACATCTTGCGTTTCTCTGTCGAAAATTAAAAGTCCACAATCTGAAACATTTTCACCGATTTTCACGCCATCTCTTGCAAAAAGTTCTATCATTGCTTGATTTCTAATAAATCCAAGGTCGCCTGTTATGATTAAATCGTAGTCATTTGGGGAAAATCCTGTATCGTCAAAATGAGTTTTGAGTGTATCATAAGCCGCCGGAGCCATCGCCGCGCCCATATTGTTTGCATCTGTAATTCCAGCGTCAATAATTTTTCCTGTTGTGACGTGCGTGATATATGGTCCATTTCCACTTCTTGCCAAAACCACTGCCCCCGAGCCTGTTACAGTCCACTGAGATGTAGGCGGTCTTTGTCCGCCATATTCCAGAGGCAAACGAAACTGTCTTTCCGCTGTGCAAAAATGTGAGCTCGCAATGGCACATGCACCGTCGCAAAATCCGCCATCTATGACCATAGACGCAAGCGAAATAGACTCTGCCATAGTTGAACAAGCCCCAAAAACACCAAAAAATGGTACATCGCTGTCACGCATCGCAAAAGCCGAAGCTGTGCATTGATTGAGCAAATCGCCCCCAAAAATATAACCCAGCGACGAGGGATTAATCCCAGCCTTATCGCAAGCAAGCGAAAATGCCCTTTTTTGCATGTTACTTTCTGCTTTTTCCCATGTTTTTTCGCCAAAATATGAATCTTTGCTTACATAATCAAAAAAAGAGCACAAAGGTCCGTCACCCTCTTTTTTTCCGACTACCGCAGCGTTGCCGATTATCGAAGGCGGAGTTTGAAATTTTATGGTTTGTTTTCCTATGCGTTTTGAACTCATAAATGCTCTCCTTTGATTTTTCATGTATTTTTTCCAATTTAAATCAAAAAATACAAAAAAATTGCCAAAAAGTTAAATCTAACTTCTTGGCAATCTGGTCATTATTTATTTACTATGTAAGTTAAGATAAGTAGCTTTAAAAAATTCTATCTGCGTACTACTAAATCATTATCATCAAATTTATCGCCACAATCTGGGCAAAACTTTGGTGGATAATATGGGTTTTCGGGCATCCAACCGCATTTATCACAGCAATATTGCGGTGCATCGTCTGGTTTTAAGTTTCCGCAGGATAAACAAAATTTTCCATAGCTTACTGTTCCGCAATTACAATTCCAGCCTTCAGCATAGCTGACAGGTTTGGCATCTCCACACTCGGCACAATACATTCCGCTTGTAACTGTTCCGCAATTACAAATCCAACTGTCTACTGTTGATGGTTTTGCCTTTCCACACAATTGGCAAAACTTCCCTTTGTTTCCAGCATGATTACACACACATCTCCAGCCCGTGGTCGTGGCTTCGGAAATCGTGTGATACTTCGTTGAGTCAAGCAATGACTCTACTGCAACTTTTGTTTTGATCTTCTCTTTTTCACGTAGATTGGTAGCCAAAGTATCGCCTCCTTGTATATTTTTTCTAACATCATTATTCTATCAAATATAAATGTCGAAATCAAGCAAAAAATAGTATTTTTTGGAAATAAAAATTATTCAGTTTAAACATTTCTTGACAAATTCCAAATTTTGACGTATTGTCATTAAATAGGAGGAGGTGAGCAGTCATGAATAACAAACATTGGTATCGTTCTCTGTTTTTACGACGTGCTGTTATCGGGATATTAATTATTGTTCAACTTATAGTTGTAGTTTACATGTTTTCAAATTCAGGCAAGCAAATCACTTGGCTTGCATACTTCATACAGGGTGCTAGTTTTGTATTGGCACTACATGTTGTGAACAAGCGTGTAAAATCGGGCTATCGCATGGTTTGGGTTGTGCTCATATTATTTTCGCCTTTTGTGGGAATTCCATTTTATATTCTCCACGGTTTACAAACAGGTAGCGACAGGATGCACAGACGTATTACTGACATTCGTTACCAGTCGAATTCTGCCTTAAATCTCCCTCCAACATGCTATGAGGAGGCAAAAACATATTGCAAAAGGCAACTCCCCTGCCTCAGCTATTTGCATAATTATGCAGGTTTTCCTGTATGCAAAAATACTCACACCTCTTTTTTCTCTCCAGGAGAAATCTTTTTCGAAGCACTGCTCCTCGACCTTGACCGTGCTGAAAACTATATTTTTCTCGAATATTTCATCTTACATGAGGGCGAAATGTGGGGTAAAATTGAGCAGATTTTAAAGCGAAAAGTCAACGCTGGTGTTGAAGTTCGCATACTTTATGACGACATGGGTTGCTTCTTATCGTTGCGAAGTGACTTCGCTTCATATCTTGAAAGTATAGGCATAAAAGCGGCTGTTTTTAATCCATTTTCACCATTTATTAGTACAATTCAGAACAATAGAGACCATAGAAAAATTTGCTCTATTGACGGAAAAGTTGCCTATACTGGCGGAATTAACATCGGTGACGAGTATATAAATCGCATTGACCGCTTCGGTCATTGGAAAGATAGCGCCTTGCGTTTGGAAGGTTATGGAGCTTGGAGCCTTACAGTAATTTTCCTGCAACAATGGGAGCTAACTCGCAAGAAAAGAGAGAGCTATCTTAGATTTTATCCATGGCATGGCACTGAATATAAAATTGAAAGTAATGGATACGTTCTTCCATATGCTGACAGTCCCGTAGACGATGACAACGTGGGTGAGCATGTCTATCTTCAAATTATTAACGCTGCAAGACATTATCTGTATATTTGTTCACCATATTTGATAGTGGACGACAGCTTGGTTTCTGCGCTTTCTCTCGCCGCAAAAAGCGGAGTTGACGTCAGAATTATCACGCCAGACCGTGCAGACAAAAAAATTGTCCACTTTACGACTCAGTCGTATTATAGACAATTAATTAATAGCGGTGTTCGAATTTTTCAGTATACTGATGGTTTTATGCATTCGAAAATTTTTGTTTCGGACGATGTTGTAGCAACTGTCGGCACTACAAATCTTGACTATCGCAGTCTTTACCTAAACTTTGAATGTGGTGTTTGGATGTACAAAACAGACTCTGTCAAAGAGGTAAAGGAAGATTTTGTAAACACCTTGGCTGTGTGTCATGAAATGCACGCCGAAGATTGTGTTTGCTCGGGGCTTAGACGTTTTGTACAAGAAATCGCAAGACTTTTCGCCCCATTAATGTAATTTAACTAAATAAAATCAAAAAATCTCAGTGCTGAAATCCAGCAGAACATTGAGAATATTGAGAACGCCGAGCTGACTGCAACAAATTGCGATGCAAGAGTTGAGTCAGCTCCTGCATGTTCAGACATAGCATATGAGGAAGTTGCAACAGGACTTGCAAAAAGTGCCAGCAATACAACAAGCTGTGCATCCCTAAATCCTGCTAAAACGCTCGCTGTCATGAAAATTAGCGGATAAATCACCAATCTTCCTGTAACAGTTTTGGAAATTACTTTCAAATTTGGTTTTAGAGCAGAAAATTCAAACAATCCGCCCAAAATAATCAAAGCAAACGGAGTTGTTACTTGCGAAATATCTAAAACTACACCTTCAACAACTTCAGGAAGCTTTAATCCTGTAAAAACAAAGAAAAATCCGACAATAGAGCCAAAAATTATAGGGTTTGTTACCAGTGCTTTTGCAATAGATTTAACGCTTGCCTTTCTCCCTGAATAGTATTCAAGTGCGAAAACAGCAAAAAAGTTAAAAATTGGAATTACTATCGAAATAAGCGCCGCCGCTGGTGCTAAGCCCTCATCCCCAAAAATTGAAGCCGCAACAGGCATACCGAAAAGAACGAAGTTTGACCTGTAAAGTCCTTGGATAATAACACCGCGTCTGTTTGCAGTTTTATCAATTTTTCCAGCAACTGCAAAAGAAATTAGGTATCCTGCAATGATAGCCACAAGCCCAAAAAGTATCAAATCAACAGGAAAACCACCGCTAAAGTCGCTTTGATATATCGTGTTGAATATCAATGGTGGAAAGAATATGGTAAAGCAAAACTTATTCATTTTCTGATAAAGTTCTTTACCGCAAAATCCCGTTCTACGAATGACATATCCAATCGCCATTAAAAAGCAAAGGGGAAAAACCGCCTCAAATGCTATGTTAAAATCGCTCACCTAAATTAGCCTTCTTTCTTATCTATTAGATGTATTATACCATATTTTCAATTTGAAAAAAACACAAAAATTAATTATTTTGCACCTAGTAATTGTTTAAATTGCCAGTATTTAATCTATATTGCAAAATTTACAATTTATGTGTTGACTTTATTATATAAGGTAATTATAATCATTTAAGTATGATTATGACAAGTTGTCACTTTTCATTCCATTAAATAAGGAGTAAGTTTTTAAAAATGCCGACTCAAACTTTTTTCAGACTTAGTGAAAACAAGAAAACTAGGCTTTTAAATGCCTCGTGGGAGGAGTTTTTGCAAGTTAATTATGCCAACGCTTCTATTAACAAAATTATTGCAAATGCAGAAATTTCAAGAGGTAGTTTTTATCAATACTTTACAGATAAAAAAGATTTATTCGACTTTTTACTGGATGAAATAAAAGATGAAATCCAACATATTTTTTGCATAAGCACCGAAAGAGCAAAAGGTGATATTTTTGAAGCTTCAAAAATTTTCTATGAGCTCTTTTTCGAAAACTGTTATAAAGACAGCGATACCTTGAAAAAATATATAGAGATTATAAAGCTAAATCCTGATATGGGTATTGTTGACTTTTTAAAGCCATGGTTTATAAACAGCAGCAACGATAGACACCTAGACTTAGATATTTCAAATTTCAAGGATAGCACACCCGAATATTTAGAAAATGTTTTAGGAATGATTGTTATGACGGTTAGCGCCTCTATAATTATGGCTATTTATGAGCCTGACAAAAAAGAATTTTTCAAAGATGGATTTTACACTTGTATCGAAATTATGAAATACGGATGTTTAAAGCACACTTCGGTGGAGCAAGGAGGAGGACAATTTTGATGAACAAAAAATCTGCGGCGCTTGCTCTTTCAGCTGTTACATTAGCAACAGCCATGACAGCAACAGTTATAGCCGCCCCAAACGATACCGAAACACCAAAACTGGAAACAGTTGTGGTCACAAATGAAAATACAACAGAAACCGAAACTCCAAGCACCGAAACACCCGAAACAGAAAATCCGACAACTTCAGAAGCTCCCAGCGAAGAGGAAAGTCCCGCTCCTGAAGAGAGTGTTCCTGTCGAAAGCGAACCTGTCGAGAGCGTAAATCCTGAAACTCCACCCTCACCCGAAGTTGGGGAAATTCCCGAAATTGACGGAGTTGAAACTCACACTTACACTCCCGACGCGATTGGAACTATATCTTTTGGAAATCTTCCGAACAGAGTAAAGCAAAACAACTTTACTGCACTTTCACTTCAAGAGAGCATTAATTCATTAAATGTTATGGATTATGAGGAAATGGAAGACGATTTGCGTGATAATTTGAATAGTTTAGCAGGGGCTATTTGGGCAGGTGGCTCATATCCGACTATTCCTGTTTATGATGTCGAATATATCGAAGACTCAGCAACAGGTAAAAAATATCCCGTCTTTAGTCTATCAGGTCAAAGTACAGTTGACAGCTATGCCGTAACCTCTCTTGAAAACACATATTCAAGTCTAGAAAAAACCTATGACGACCTCCGTGAGGGCAAACTCCAAGAGGACAACGCCGCCATTATTTCACAGCTTCAAGACGCTCAAAATGCACTAGTCCAAGCCGCTGAGGGAATTTATGTTGGCATCATAGAAATGCAAAACGGCTTAATTTCCATGTATAGAGGGCTTTCTTCCCTCGACCGCACCATAGCAGAAATGGAACTTCGCTACACTCTCGGGCATGTTTCTGCTTTGACTGTGCAAGAGATTAAAGCAAGCAGAACTTCGCTTTACAGCAATATTGCCTCGGCGGAGTCTGGCTTAGACAACATGAAAACTCAACTTGCGCTATTCACAGGTGCAAATTTAAGCTCGGGACTAAGCCTTTCGGCTCTTCCCGAAATTTCAGACAGCCAACTTTCGGCAATGAATGAAGAAAACGACCTTGTAACCGCAAAAGGTAAAAGTTATGAACTGTTTTCCGCCGCTAGAAGCTTAGAAGATGCTGAGGAACAATTTGAAGAAGCAGACGATAATTATGGCGACAATGACTATATGTTCACCTCTGCGAAGCATCAATTTGAATCAGCTCAATACACTTATAATGCAACAGTGCAAAATTTCGAAGCAAGCTTTAGAGTGCTTTTCACACAAGTGAAAGACTTTAGGCAAGTTTTAGGCGCTTCATACACAACTTTAGCGGTTGAACAATCTAACTATGAAGTCGCAGAGCTAAAACACAGCCAAGGACAAATTTCTGACAACGCATTGCTAACCGCAAAAGACGATTTAAGCACAGCACAAGATGCAGTTGCAAGCGCAAAAATCGACCTTTTCACAGCTTATAACAACTATCAATGGGCTGTTAACTACGGCAAACTTAACTAATTTTAGGGAGAATTAAATGAAAAATTTTAAACGTAAACTTAGCGCTGTACTTTTAACAGCTTCGATTTTCACCCTTGCCGCTTGTGCCCCCGAAGAAGCAGAAGTTGAAGAAACTGCCGCACCTACAGGCGTTGCAGTTACAACAGAATTTGTCGCTGCTAGTGACATTTCTTCTGAGAACAAAGTTTCGGGTCAAGTGCTTGCAACTGGCGAAACTTCAATTTTTGCTAGTGCAAACATCAAAGTTACCGAAGTTTATGCCGAAGCTGGCGACACTGTTTCCGCTGGTGAAGTCATTTGCACTTTGGACATGGATGGAACTATTGCGTCCTATAACGCATCAAATATTAACTACAACTCAACAGTTCAAAGTTATAACGACCAAAAGGCAATTTTCGACAAACAAGTTGCCCTAAACGAAAAAAATCTTAACGATTTAAAGGCACTTTTTGAAATCGGCGCAGCCTCACAAATGGAAATCGAAACCGCCGAGCTGACATTAATGTCAACCCGTGCGCAAAGAACTTCAACCCTTGCACAGCTTGAAGCAGGAATGCAAAACGCACGTTCATCTGTTGAGCAACTTTCAGTTGTTATGGAAAATGTTGACGGTTATGGAAATGTAATCGCCCCAGTTTCGGGAACACTTGTTTCACTTTCTGCTGTTGAAGGTGGATTTACAACAGGTCAAGGGCCTTTAGCTGTTATCGACGGCGCAGAGCGTATGGAAATTTCTGTTTCAGTTTCTGAAGCACTTGTTCCAAAACTTAATATTGGCGGTGAAGCTTTAGTCGTCGTCAGTGCTATTGACCAAAGTTTCTCAGGAACTATTCTTTCAATCGAAAAAACAGCAGACCCACAAACTCGCCTTTATGAAATCATAGTTTCTGCACCAGCGGATATTGACGGTTTGCTTGCAGGCATGTTTGCCGATGTAACCTTCCCAACAAATACTTCACTAAATGCTATAGTCATTCCGTCAGAAGCGATTTTGACAGAAAACGACAAAGAATACGTCTATCGTGTTATCAGCGCAATTGCGACAAAAACCGAGGTCACAACAGGCTTAACAGGTTCAGGCGTTACTGAAATCATTACAGGGCTTACAGTCGGCGACCAAATCGTAACAGTCGGTCAAGACTATATTGCAGACGGCGACCTTGTCCGTGTTGTTTCTTCCGATGAGGCAGAATAAAGTTTGAAAATAAATTTTCTAACTTTAAGATTATTAAAACCGTTTTTCTCGTCCACTTAAGGTGGACAACCGAAAAACATGGCGCAATATGACCATTTTCGTGGCTGTTTTGTGTCTTTCGTAGAAAGGAATGGTCATATATATGAATATTGCAAAATTTTGTATAAAGCATAGGGTAACAACTCTGCTTGCAACTATAATGGTTTCGATTTTCGGAATTGTTTTCAGCTCGCAGTTGCAACTTTCTATGCTACCTAATATGGAAGTGCCCATTGCGGTGGTTTATTGCTATTATAGCGGTGCAAACCCCGAAGATATTGAAGAACTTGTCACACGACCTTTGGAGTCTGCGATTATGAGAGTACCGGG
>CAYJOS010000048.1:0-14504 GCA_964371875.1 uncultured Oscillospiraceae bacterium
CTTTGCGACAATCGTTTTATCGCCAAATCCACACTTAAATTTTCATATCCATATTGCGAGAGAATTTCACTTGCCTTAGGGTCACGCATATCACTCGCAAGCATTTCCCATCTATACATATAAATAAGTGCTGAATTTTCTAGAACTTTTAACAGTTTTAGTTTTATACCTCTGCGTGAAAATCTTTTGTTCCAAAACGAAATATCATTATCTAAATCAAATTCACTTTTGAATTTAACAGTAAACAAGCTCGCTGTCTTCAAAGATGATAGTGTGAGAGAGCAGTGTTCTATAAGTGTTTTTTCGGTTATCATACTTCATCTCCTTTTGACGAGTTAGAAAATGCTAACCCATGCTATTAAAATTAACCACCATTTAACGTGATGTTTGATGATTGTTAGTTAATATTAACTAAGTTATTCTAATATAACTCATGTTTTGAATTTTGTCAATACTAAAATTAACTTTTAATAAAAAATATAAAAAAGTCGGCAACGATAGGGAGTTCGTTACCGACTTTTATTATGAAGAAAAGCTTTTTATTTAGCTGTTAAAGCTGCCATTGTGATATAGTTATATGGTTTATTGAAGTGTGGTAGGAAGAAAATATCAAGCAGTTTTAGCTTATCAATTGTAACGCCTTCTTGTATCGCAAGTGAGAACATGTGAATACCCATAGACATGTCGTAATATGATGACATTTGAGCTCCTAAAACTCTGCGTGTTGCCTTGTCATAGACAATGCGGATTGAAACTTCTGAGTTTTTCTCGAAGAATTCTGGGCGTTGATTGTCAGTAAAATCAGTGCATTCAGCATCATAACCGCAAGCAGTTGCTCTAGCTAAAGTCATACCTGAAGAAACCATGTGGTAACCAAAAATGCTGATGCCGTTAGAGCCTTGAACACCGATAGATTCAAGAGCAGTTCCGCAGACATTGTGAGCTGCTACAACACCTGAACGAACAGCATTTGTTGCTAGCGCGATGTAGTTTGTATCTTTAATTGCGTTGTCAAAAACAGTAGCGCAGTCGCCGATTGCGTAAACATCTTTAAGGCTTGTTTCTTGGTGTAGATTTACACGGTAAGCGCCATTTCTGAACTTTTCAAGTTTGCCTTCACCAAGGCCTGTGTTTGGTCTGAAACCGATAGCAAGAACGACCATATCAGCTGCAATTTCGCCTTTATCTGTAACAACTGACGAAACTTTTCCGTCACCCTTTAGCTCTAAAACTTTTTGTGACATAGCAAGTTTCACGCCACCGTCTTCCAAAACTTTACCGATTTTTGCTCTGAAATCTTCGTCATAATATGTGCTTAGGCAAGAGTCTGCAATGTCGATTAGAGTTGTGTTTTTTCCCAAACGTTGGAATGCTTCTGCAAGCTCAACGCCAATGTAACCAGCGCCGACAACAGCGACGTTTTTGATGTCGTCTTGTGTATTTAACTTGTTGATAACTTCTTCTGAATGTTGGTATAATTTTACATATTGAACGTTTTCAAGGTCAATTCCAGGTAGGTTTGGCTCGATAGGCCATGAACCTGTTGCGAGGATAATTTTGTCATAGCTTTCTTCGTGTTTTGTGCCGTCTTTTGATGTTGCGTAGACAACTTTTTTGTCGAAATCAATGTTGTCAACAGGTGTTTCCATGAAAATTTTAGCGCCTTTTGCTTCTAAAGCTTCTTTTGAAGAGTAGAAAAGCCCGTCTGCACTGTCGATTTGTTTACCAATCCAAAGCGCCATACCGCAACCTAGAAAACTGATGTTACTGTTGCTGTCAAAAACGACTACTTCGTTGCCTTTGTATTGGTCTAGCATTGTGTTGATGCAAGCTGTGCCTGCGTGGTTTGCTCCGACTACTACGATTTTGCTCATGATAATTTCCTCCTAAAATTTGTGTTTATTTTTATATTCGACTTTAATTGTCATAGTTAACTGTTTTAGTCAACATTAGTTTAATTCATGTTTGGAAATTTTGCAAGCATTATTTGTGATTTTTTTAACTTTTGTTAATTATGTCCAATATTCAGTCAAATATGTAGTGATAATATAAAATATACACTAAAACGATAAGCCACCACTCGAAATTTGAGTGGTGGCTTACATATATTAGGCATAACCTTTTGCTGATCTGTGCATTGTGTCACAGCCAGCGATATCTTTAACGACTTCGCCTGCTAATATAAAACCAGCAACTGGCGGAACAAAAGAAACGCTCCCCGGAATTTGGCGTCTGTGACCGAGTTCTTCATTGCATTCATCGTAATTAACTTTCATGGGAAGCTCACGAGAATAGACAACTTTAAGGTGTTTAATCCCACGCTTACCAAGCTCTTTGCGCATAGCACGAGCTAGGGGGCAGTCACGAGTTTTGTCTATATCCGCAACTTCAAAACGTGTAGGGTCGAGCTTATTTCCAGCTCCCATAGAGCAAATTATTGGCACTTTTGCTTCCATCGCTTTTTGCACGAGATGAAGCTTTCCTGTAACTGTGTCAATCGCATCGACTATATAATCATACTGAGACAAGTCGAAAAGATGTACGGTTTCAGTGGTGTAAAACTCAACAATTGCGGTCACTTCGGCTTCGGGGTTAATATCCAAAACACGTTGTTTCATAACTTCGGATTTTGGTTTTCCTATAGTGGAAGTCAGGGCGATTAACTGGCGGTTTGTGTTTGAAATATCAACCACATCACGGTCTATAAGCGTTAATTTCCCAACTCCTGCACGAGCTAAAGCTTCAGTGGCAAAGCCTCCTACGCCGCCGACTCCAAAGACGGCGACGTGGGAGTTTTTAAGTTTTTCAACAGCCTCTGAGCCGAGAAGCATACGCTCTCTAACAAAACGATCTGACATAAATTACCTAGTTCCTTTATCGTATGGAATACCCTCAGCTTTTGGCGCTCTTGAAGATTTCGAAGTGAAAACAAGAACAATCATAGTTACTATATAGGGTAGCATACTGTAAATGTTTGCGGATGATTTAATTCCGTCAAAGTCTGGTAGAAACGGAATTGCAGCAGCATATGAACCGATAACAGTGAAAAGTGCGAAGAATAATGATGCAAATAAAATTCTAATAGGCTTCCAGTTACCGAAAATCATAACTGCAAGTGCCAAGAAACCATAACCAGCAACACCTGATTGGAAACCACTACCAGCGGCGACTGTGAAAGCAAGTCCACCAACACCGCCTAAAAATCCAGAAAGCATAACGCCAGCATAACGCATTTTGTAAACATTGATACCAACAGAGTCCGCCGCTTGTGGATGTTCACCGCAAGCCATTAGGCGAAGTCCAAAACGAGTTTTGTAAAGTAGGATAATTGATCCGATTAAAAGTAAAATCGCAATAGGAGTTGTTAGATAAAAACTTCTGAAAATCAATCGCTCAAAAAATCCTGAATCACGCCCGATAGAGCCAATTCTAACCCAAGTTGGAATTAAAATTGTGGTTTGACCTTGCCCTTGAATTGCCCAAGTGAGGGAAATTGCAAAAGCAGGAGCAAGCATGTTTAAGGCTGTACCGCCGATTGTTTGGTCGGCTTTTAGGTTTATGGATGCAAAAGCCAAAAGTAGTGAGAAAATCAAGCCACTACCGCCAGCAATTAAAATCGCTAAAATCATTGCAAGTTGTGGGTTTTCAGGTCCCCAAGTTGCATCTAGTGCCGCCAAAGTTATGCAAGCAAACAATGCGCCGACAACCATTATACCTTCAAGTGCGATGTTTATAATACCACTGCGTTCTGAGAACATACCGCCCAAAGCAACGAGAAGAAGCGGTATTGAGAAAACTACGGTTGAACTGACAATATCTGCAAATATATTCATTGTGAGTCCTCCTCTTGCTTGTCATTTTGCTTGTTATCATCATCGTTTGTTGCCACAACAGCAGCTTCTTTTTTGCCTGATAAAGCGGAGCTAATCATGTTTTTAATTAGTAGTGAAAAGGCTGCTAGATAGATGATAACAGCGATGATAATATTGATAACCTCTTGGTTGAACTCAGGTTGCATACCTTCACCGCCAACTTGAATATAAGAAACAAATAGAGCAGAAAAGATAATTCCGATTGGGTTTGAAGATGCCAAAAGTGCAACGGGAATTCCGTTAAAACCTGTTGTAACAAGCTCACGAACAAGTGTGTATTGCCCTAAACCTGCTTGGTAATAAAGAGCACCACCAACGCCGGAAAGAGCACCTGCGATGACCATAGAAAGAACTATATTTCTCTGGGAGTTAATACCAGCATAGGTACTTGCATTGCGGTTTAGTCCACAGGCACGAAGTTCGTAACCGAAAGTGGTTTTTGACATTATAACCCAGATGATTATTGCAAAGAAAATTGCGATAAAAATGCTGATATTCATGTAGTTTGAGCCGAAAAATTCGTCTAATCCACCTTTGGGGATAATCGCATCGGGATTAGCTTTTGCAAGGTTTGGAGTTCTGTCAAGCTGACTATCACCCCACGCATTTGCAAGCATTTCAGGGATGTTTGCAATGACCAGATTGACCAAAAATAGCGCAATCCAGTTAAACATAATTGAGGTGATAACTTCGTTAACATTATAACGAGCCTTGAAAAATCCAGGGAAAAAGCCCCAAATCGCACCAGCGACTATAGAGGTTAAAATACAGATAAACCATGGCATTTGAAATACTACAGCGCAAATCAAAGCACTAACACCGCCGACGGTGTATTGACCTGTTGCACCGATATTAAAAAGGCCAGTTTTGAATGCAAATCCGACTGAAAGACCTGTCATAATCAGCGGAGCAGCTTGGTATAAAACCTTAGCAAATTTTGCAGAAGTGCTTGCGCCATTTGTTAACATTTGTTTCATTCCATAGTCGGCAAGGTCGGCATTTAAGATTAACAAAAGGACAAAACCGAACAAAAGTCCGAACAAAATTGACACTAATGAGGAAAGAAAACTAAGAGAACCAGGTGATTTTAGCAAATTTTTAAATTTATCCATAATTATACAGTCCCCTTTCTTTCGTCTCTTTTCGCACCAGACATGTAAAGCCCGAGTTCTACATTTGTGGTGGTTTTTGGGTCTAATTCACCGACAATTTCACCCTCATACATGACGAGAATTCTGTCAGATAGGTTCATAACTTCGTCCATTTCCAGTGAGACAAGTAAAACTGCTTTTCCTGCGTCACGTTGGGCAACAAGTTGCTTGTGAATGTATTCAATAGCACCGACATCAAGTCCGCGAGTTGGCGAAATCGCTATTAATAAATCAGGATTTTTGTCGATTTCACGGGCAATAATAGCCTTCTGCTGATTACCACCAGACATGCTTCGTGTAATCGTGTCAGAACCTTGACCGCTACGCACGTCATATTGCTCAATCAGCCTGTCTGAGTACTCACGAATAGCCTTCTTTTTAATAAAACCACCGCTTTGAAACTCGCTATCACGGAAGCGTTGAAGCACCATATTATTCTGCAAATTATAGTCCAAAACAAGCCCGTGCTTGTGTCTGTCGGCAGGAATATGGCTCATTCCGTTCTCAGATCTGTCACGAATTTTAGAGCGTGTAATGTCCTCGCCTTTTAAAATAATAGTACCAGAACTTTGTTTTTCAAGTCCTGTGATAGCACCAGCAAGCTCGGTTTGACCGTTGCCCTCGATGCCCGCAAGACAGACAATTTCACCGCCACGAATATTGAACGTTACATCTTTGACTGCATTATTTTTATGAAGTTTTGAGGGTACAGTGACGTTTTTGACTTCCAAAATTGGCTCACCAACTTTAATGTCTTTTTTCGCAACATCAAAGCTTACATCACGTCCAACCATCATTTTTGAAAGTCCTTCTTTGGTGGTGTCGGCAATGTTGACAGTTCCCATGTACTTTCCTTTGCGGAGCACAGTACAGCGGTCAGCAACTTCCATAATTTCGGAAAGTTTATGTGTGATAAATAGTATACTTTTGCCCTCTTTTGTGAAGTTTCTCATGATTTGCATGAGTTCAGAAATTTCCTGAGGGGTCAAAACTGCGGTTGGCTCGTCAAAAATCAAAATTTCGTTGTCACGATAGAGCATTTTCAAAATTTCAACCCTCTGTTGCATACCAACAGAAATGTCCTCGATTAGTGCGTCGGGGTCGACGCTGAGTCCGTATTTTTCAGATAGGTCAAGGATTTTTTGTTTTGCCTCAGCTTTTTTCAAAAACCCTTTTGAAGTTGGCTCAGAACCTAGAATAATATTGTCGAGAACCGAAAATACCTCGACTAATTTAAAATGTTGGTGAACCATTCCAATTCCAAGTTCAGTAGCATCGTTTGGATTTTTTATTGAAACAACTTGACCATTTTTTTTAATTTCGCCTTGCTCAGGCTGATAAAGACCAAAAAGCACACTCATAAGTGTGGACTTTCCAGCGCCGTTTTCGCCCAAAAGTGCGTGAACTTCACCCTTGTGTAGCGAAAGGCTAACGTTGTCATTTGCCTTAATTCCTGGGAATTCCTTCGTAATATTCAGCATTTCAATGACAGCTTGCATTTTACCACTCCTTTCTAGTTTTTAACTATTACTACCATTATACTACATATAATGGAAAATGAAAATCTTTTTTTGCATGTACTGAAAAAATTTTTTATATAAGTTGTTCATTGCTTGCAAATTTAACAAAAATATTGTAGAATAAAATTATCTAATATTTTGGAGTGACTTATGTTATATAACGCTGGAAAAACAGATGTAATCGTAATCGGCGCAGGACATGCCGGCATAGAAGCGGCACTTGCGAGCGCAAGACTTGGGCTGAAAACTATATGTTTCACTGTCAATTTGGATAGTGTTGGAAATATGCCATGCAACCCTGCAATCGGCGGAACAGGCAAAGGACACCTTGTTCGTGAGCTTGATGCGCTTGGCGGCGAGATGGCTTTGGCGGCTGATAAAGCCTGCATACAGTATCGAATGTTAAATAAAGGAAAAGGGCCTGCGGTTCACTCGCTCAGAGCACAGGCGGATAGAAGAAAATACCAGGAAATTATGAAATATACGCTTGAATGTCAAGAAAATCTCTTGGTAAAACAGGCGGAAATTGTCGAAATCGGAGTTAAAAACGGCAAGGTTTGCTCGGCGACAACAGCGACAGGGGCAGTGTTTGAATGTAGTGCGGTTATAATAGCTTCTGGAACATATTTACTGGGAACTACCATAGTCGGCGACGTGAAAACCTCCTCAGGGCCAGATGGACTTGCTGCGGCAACACATTTGTCTGCTTGTTTGGAAAAATTGGGAATTACTCTACGCAGATTTAAGACGGGAACACCGCCTAGAGTGGACTCAAAAACGGTTGATTTTTCTAAAACAGAGATTCAAGAAGGCGATGAAATCCCTGTACCATTTTCTTTCAGAAGCACAGGAAAATTGGAAAATCATGCGCCATGTTATTTGACTTATACATCAGAAAAAACGCATGAAATTATACGTAAAAACTTACATCGCTCTCCGCTTTTTTCGGGAGATATCGAGGGTGTTGGCCCTAGATATTGTCCGTCTATAGAGGACAAAGTTGTGAGATTTGCCGACAAAAAACGACACCAACTTTTCATAGAACCCATGGGAGAAAACACCTGCGAGCTTTATATCCAAGGCTTTTCTTCGTCAATGCCCGAGGATGTACAATTGGAAATGATGCACTCAATTGCAGGGCTCGAAAACGCAGAAATGACACGTTGTGCATATGCGATTGAATATGATTGTGCCGACCCTACAGAGCTTCACCCAACACTGGAATTTAAAAATATTAGTGGACTTTATGGGGCTGGACAGTTCTGCGGATCGTCAGGATACGAGGAAGCAGCAGTGCAAGGATTTGTCGCTGGTGTTAACTCAGCGCTGAAAATTTTAGGACGAAAACCCTTGATTTTAAAGCGTTCTGACGGATATATCGGAACATTAATAGACGATTTGGTAACCAAAGGAACAGACGAGCCGTATAGAATGATGACCAGTCGTTCGGAATATAGACTACTGCACAGGCAGGACAATGCGGATATAAGACTGTCACATAATGGAGTTGAAATCGGACTAGTGGATGAAGAACACCACGCCAAAATTTTAGAAAAATACAGACAGGTAGAACTGGAAATTAAAAGGCTTGAAAAGGTCTATTTAAACCCCTCGAAAGAACTTTGCGAGAAGATGGAATCGCTGGGGACATCAGCTCCGATAACGGGAATTTCGCTTGCGGCGATAATAAAAAGACCGCAAATCGGATATGATGATGTTGCAGAATTTGACCGTGACAGAAAGACACTTCCAGCTGATGTAATTGAGCAAGTTGAGCTTAGATTAAAATATGACGGCTATATAAAAAGACAAATTAAACAAGTTGAAGAGTTTACAAAAATGGAAAATCGAGCGTTGCCAATTGACATAAATTACAACGAAATCCCTGTTTTGAGAATTGAAGCAAGGCAGAAATTAGAGAAAATTCGACCTCAAAATCTTGGTCAAGCCTCACGAGTTTCGGGTGTTTCACCAGCGGACATAACCGCTTTGATGGTTTGGCTGGAAACCAATTATAGAGGTGTAAAAGAATGAAAGTTTTAGTAAAAACCAAGCTTTCGACCGAGCTCCAAAACCATATTTTGTCAAAATTCCCTGAGCATGAGTTCGATTTTACTGGAAATTTTACCGACGAAAAACTTGAAAAAGCCGAAGTTTTGCTTGGTGAAATTTCGTCTAATAAAATCAAAAAATGCAAGAATTTAAACTATATACACTCGTGTTATTCTGGTGTAGAGCGTATATGTGCGGCAAATATTGACGAAAATGTTCAAATTTCCTGTGCCACAGGCGTTTTTGGGCAAGAAATCGCTGAAATGATACTTGGAATGGTGCTTGCCTTGAAGAAAAATTTGCTTGTATACAGGGATAATCAAAAAGCGAAAATTTGGCAGGAAAAATCCGCAGGCAGACCCCTTTCGGGAGATAAGGTTTTAATAATGGGATTGGGTGATATTGGCACGTCTTTTGCTAAAATTTTAGCGCCCTTTGGGTGTGAAATTGCAGGTATTAAAAGAGATATTTCAGTCAAACCAAACTGTGTTAATGAAATATTTTCCATGGAAAATCTCGACGAGATTTTACCGAAATTTGACCTCGTTGTTATGTGTCTTCCGCACACAAAAGACACAGTCGGCGTGATGTCGAGAGAGAGGCTTTTCAAAATGAAAAAAGGGTCGATTTTAGTAAATGTTGGAAGAGGAACTGCAATTGACACCGATGCTCTTTGCGAAGCTTTAGAAGGCAAAATTTTAAGCGGAGCAGCTCTTGATGTGACAAATCCCGAGCCGTTACCAGTCGATCACCCTCTTTGGAAAATGGAAAATGTGTTAGTCACACCTCACGTTGCTGGGATAAGTGAGAGCGAATATTTAATTGAAAAAGTAATTGGAAATTTTATTGAAAATTTTGAGTTGTTTTTGGAAGGAAAACCACTAAAAACTCCGGTAAATCGGAGTATTGGATATATGAAATCAGAGGTAAGTTAATGAAAAAAATTGTACTTGGACTATCGGGCGGTGTTGATTCGGCGGTAGTTGGAAATATGTTGAAAAATGACGGATATGAAGTTTATGCCTTATATTTAGACATGGGTATGGGCGGCGAAAAAGAGGCACGAGAAGTTGCCGAAGACCTTCAAATTCCGTTTGCGGTTAAGGATATAACCGCTGAACTTTCGGAGAAAGTTTGCAAAAAATTTGTCGAAGGATATTTAAATGGACTGACACCAAACCCCTGCGTTATGTGTAATCCGACGGTCAAATTTCCTTCATTATTGGAATATGCAGATAAAATTGGTGTTGAATATATCGCAACAGGACATTATGCAAGAACTGAAAATGGAAAATTATACAAAGGACATCCGTCAAATGACCAGAGTTATATGATGTCAAGACTTCCTACTGAGCAACTAAAAAGATGCGTTTTCCCTTTAGGTGGCATGGATAAAAACGAGGCTAGGGCACATGCAAGAAAGCAAGAAATTTCCATTGCCGACAAACCTGACAGCATGGAAATTTGCTTCATTCCTGATGGTGATTATGCAGGATATATTGAAAAATATGGAAAAATTCCACCTGAGGGCAATTTTATAGATGAAAGCGGAAACATACTCGGCAAGCATAAGGGCATCCACCATTATACCTATGGACAAAGCCGAAGACTGGGAATTGCACTTGGAAAAAAAGTTGTTGTTTCCAAGATAAATGTGGCAGATAATACCATCACTTTGTCCGATGGGAAGGGAATTTTTGTCAGAGAAGTTGTTGCAAATGATGTAAATATACTTGAAGAATTTCCAGTTGAAGGCTTTAGATGTGACGCCAGAATTCGACATTCAAAAGCTGTTTATCCCGCGTTTGCAATCATGAATAATGACGAATTATTCATAACATTTGATGATCCTATAAGAGCACCGACGGCAGGGCAATCTGCGGTTTGCTATATAGACGACAAAGTGATTTGCTCGGGCTATATTACAATTTAAGGTTATAATTTGAAATAATTGGCATAATATATGTAAAGTGATTTGCAGAGGTTATGCCGATGAAACAAATATTTTACAGGAAAATTCTGAGAAATTTTACCATAACCGTCATCATTTTGGCGGTTATTTTACTGATAATCGAGCTATTCTACGCTTTAAAAACTGAAAGATATACTCCACAAGAATTTGAGAAATTTAAGATTGAAAAAATACTCGAAAAAGATACACTTTCTTCATCAGACTATGATTTTCTTTTGCAACAAACCGGCTTGGGAAGAGCCGCAATTGATAACATAAGCGATGGAGATATTATCACATATCAAAGCCACTTTTTTGAACAATATGACACCGAATTGTTGTCATTACTCACATTTTTTACACGTGAATACAGACTTTTGGATATTGATGGAAATAGAGCTTACGCCCCACCTTTGGTTGGTGTACAGGCAGGGGATATTTTGCTTTCGTTTTCAACTTACACCCTTGGTTGGAACCATGGTCACGCCGCTTTGGTGCTTGATGAAAATACTATTTTAGAGAGCATGTCCATAGGCACAAATTCCAAAATTTCGGATATTAATACGTGGCGTCGTTACTCTGATTACGTCGTTTTAAGACCCAAAACCGACGATATTGACACTGGTACTGACGTCGCAAAATATGCCAAAGATGAACTCATCGACTTGCCATATAATCTATTTTCAGGCATTTTTACTGGAAATTCAGATGGAAAAAATAATGCACAATGCGCGTATATTGTTTGGTATGCCTGGGAGGAATTTGGTGTGAATTTAGACGGAGATGGTGGAATTATTGTCACACCGCACGATATTTTGATGAGTGAAAATGTTGAATTAGTTCAAGTTTTTGGCATTAATCCTGAGATTTTTAACGATAAATATTAATATAATAAGCACATATACAGAAAGAGGTAATTATATGAAAGTTCATGAGCGTTTTATTAAGTATGTACAAATCCATACACAATCCGACTCCAAAAATGGAAATACACCATCTACAAATTGTCAATTTATTTTAGCAGACATGTTGACCCAAGAGTTAAATGAAATGGGAATAAAAGCCAGCCGAGACGAGCTTGGATATGTCTATGCAGAAATTCCTGCCACCGCTGGATTTGAGTCTGCACCTGCAATTGGATTTGTTGCACACATGGACACAGCGCCCGATTTTTCAGGCGAAAATGTTGCTCCAATTATACACAAAAACTATGACAGTTGCGATATCAAACTTCCAAAAAATGATGTTATTTTGTCAGTTTCTGACTTTAATTTTCTGGAAAAATGGAAAGGCAGAACTGTCATCACAGCCGATGGATCCACACTTTTGGGTGCTGACGACAAAGCTGGAGTTGCAGAAATTATGACCTTATGCGAGGAAATCCTTGCATCTAAAACACCACATGGAAAAATTTGCATAGGTTTTACACCTGACGAGGAAATTGGACGTGGAGCAGATCATTTTGCTGTGGAAAAATTTGGTGCGGATTTCGCCTACACCGTTGATGGTGGTCTTGAAGGCGAGATCAACTACGAAAACTTCAACGCGGCAGGCGCAAAAATCGACATTCAGGGAGTTTCTGTACACCCAGGATCTGCCAAAAACACACTAGTAAATGCATGTGAAATTGCAGCCGAACTTGCGAAAATGTTGCCTGCATCCGAGAAACCTGAGCACACAGAAAACTACGAAGGATTTTTCCACCTCAATAGAATGTGCGGTGACGCTGTCAACATGAAATGTGAATTTATCATCCGTGACCATGACTTAGAAAGATTTCAAGCACGCAAACAATTATTGCATAATGTAGTGGATTTTCTGAATAAAAAGTATCCTACTGGTAAAATTTCACTGGAAATTACAGATTCATATTTTAACATGCTTGAAAAAGTTCAGCCACACATGCATTTAATCGACAATGCTAAAAAAGCAGCTGTAGAAGTTGGAATTACACCTGAAATCGTACCAATTCGTGGAGGAACAGACGGCGCAAGACTCTCGTTCATGGGTCTGCCTTGTCCCAATTTGGGTACTGGGGGACAGAGTTTCCACGGTCCTTATGAGTGCATTTCTGTTGAAGGAATGGAAAAAGTTGTTCAAATGTTGCATAAAATTGTTGGATATTATTCAGAAATGAAAAAATAGTTTTCTCCTTGAAATTTCGCTAATTATAAAAATAAATTAACCTCCACGAACTGTGTAATTACACCGTCGTGGAGGTTTTGCTATTTTGTCGAGATCTTATTTTGTTCAGATTTTTGAGACTTTTACATAAACGTGTTTAATTTCCACTTGTCGGCTCTGAACTTTCTACCGCTACTTCTATGGGTGGGTATGAAACCTCTTTCGGGAACCTCAAATTCATATCAACTTCGCCTTCAATTCCTGGAATAGTTCCCGTGTAGGAATACTGCCAAATGTCATGAGCATAGTAAAAATCTGGCTCTTCCGCTGGTGCTCCAACCCAAAATTCATAGTCTGTAAGCCTTGCTAAATCATAGTCATAATAGGCAAGTTGCCTGTAAAAATACACCGCAGGGGTATAGCCAGCTTCTTTCACAACTTCGCAGAAAGCAATTGCAAAATCTGTCATTTCCTCGCCTGTCACTCCATCGGTTCTAGCTTCGTCAACGCCTATATTTTCCCAGTCGTAAGACACAGGAAGCGTGATTTCATAGTCTTTTATAATGTCCAGTAAGTACTCCGCCTCTTCGACAGCCTCTTCTTCGGTTATTGCTTGGGAAAAAAAGTAAACTCCAACAGGAATGCCGTTTTCAATTGCTCCTTGCAAATTCTCATGTACGTATAAATCGTCGAATAAAGCTCCTTCTGAGTAGCCCCTATATCCAACTCGTATCATGGCAAAATCTACCAGTCCGCTTTCCGCAACAGTTTCCCAATCTATGTCATATTGATGCTCAGAAACGTCAATTCCGTGAGTTGCCTCACCATCAAAGCTGACATAGCCGTTCTCAGCCGTAAAATCGCTCGTATCTAGGTTTGAAACAGGCACACCCTCAGCTAGGTCAACCCATTTTATAGTCCCGTCAACAGCTACCTGAACCATGCCTTCGTATGGGTCGGGCGTTGGAGTTGCTTCTGCTTCCTCTTCTTCGGGTCTGCATGCTGTGATTAACAAAACAAACATAAGCATAAATGTTATTATTAAAATATTATTTTTCTTCATGGCACTTCCTTTTAATTAATATTTCACTTTCCTGTACGAAAGCTATAATAACATATATGCAAGAGAATAGCAAATTAACAATCAATTAACAAACCTAAATTGAGCGCAATCCTTTGCATGTTCTCTTTAGCTCTGTGTAAAGTTCTGGAAACAGTTGAAGGATTTACATTTCTATGTTTTGCGATTTCGGAAACTGAAAGCTTGTCTGCATAATGAAGTAATAAAATTTGTTTTTGAATTGGAGTTAAGCTTCTTCTCATCGCCGATTGAAGCGCTCTTGCCCCTCCCTCGCTATCAAAATATTCAGGAAAAATCTCCCCAAAAATATCTACTTCTGTTCTGCTATATGTACTTTTCAAAACTTATCCCCCTTTGGTAATAATTTTCGAGATAAGAAGCAGTCGCAAAACACTCTCTCGCCATGGTGCGTAAAATCGCAATTCTACGTCTTTCTCTCGCTGTTGCTGTTGCGCTGGTTTCACCGACTTTGATTTTTTGCCTAAGTGTTCGGTCGAGTTCCGACGCACGTTCATTGCACTTTTTTCCGCTTCCTCTGTACTCTCTCGCTAATGTGTTTAATTGCATGGTTTTACCTCCATTTTTTGTAAAATAAATTTTTTTAAACTTTTTTTTAAAAACCTATTGACAAATGTTAAATTCTTTGTTATACTTTCATTCGTTGGTTAAATAAATCAACGACACAGTGTACCAACACTAATAAGCTGGTGTAGCTCAGTTGGTAGAGCAGCTGATTTGTAATCAGCAGGTCGG
>CAYJOS010000049.1:0-14262 GCA_964371875.1 uncultured Oscillospiraceae bacterium
ACGTGTTTTGCTTACTTTTTCACGAGAAAAAGTGAGCCGTCGGAGACCGTTCCCCCTCGTTTCTTTTCGCCGAAGCGAAAACACCCCAGCGGAGCGCGTTTCCCCTCGTATCTTTTCGGCGAAGCGAAAAACTTTCCCCCGAAGGGGTTTTCGCCAAAGCAAAAATCCTTAAGTTTACCGAAAAAATCCTCAAAACCGAAGTTTTGAGGATTTTTTAACTATAAGAAGGGTTAAAAATTAACCAAAATATCTGTCGTAAAGTGCTTTGAATGCTCTACCGTGGCGAGCTTCGTCTTTAGCCATTTCGTGAACTGTATCGTGGATAGCATCAAGATTTTGTTCTTTAGCCATTTTAGCAAGTTCAAATTTACCTAGTGTAGCGCCGTTTTCAGCTTCGAAACGCATTTTTAGGTTTTGTTTTGTTGAATCAGTGATAACTTCGCCTAGTAGTTCAGCAAATTTTGCTGCGTGTTCTGCTTCTTCCCAAGCAGCTTTTTCCCAATATGCGCCGATTTCTGGGTAGCCTTCACGGTAAGCAACTCTACCCATAGCAAGATACATTCCAACTTCTGTGCATTCGCCTGTGAAGTTGTCACGTAGGCCTTTTAGGATTTCAGGGTCAACGCCTTTTGCAACGCCAACAACATGTTCAGCTGCCCATGTTAGTTCGCCTGACATTTCTTTGAATTTTTCTGCGCCAGCCTTACATACTGGGCAAGCGTCGGGAGCTGAGTCACCTTCGTGAACATAACCGCAGATCATGCATGAGAATTTTTTCATAGTAATTTCCTCCAAAATTTAATAAATTTTTTATATAAGTTGTTTAAAGTTCTTTAACTTGAATACATAATATCATACTTTACCAATTTTGTCAACTATAAATTACCAATATTTTAAAACTTTTTTTAAAGCATAGCAGAAGCCGCAGTTCCGAGCAAAGTTGCGTTGTCTGCAAAGCAAATTTCTATGTGTCTGTTTTTCTGATTAACTGTATAGTTTTCAACATAATTGAGCAGTTTTTGATAGAAAACGCCCGAATATCGAATAACAGAGCCGTCAGCCAAAATGCAAACAGGCTTGTCAGAAATTCTTCCTGTGTCAGTTTTTTCAAGGATTGCAGTGATGCTTGCGCAAGTAAAAGCGGCTGCACGGTCGAGTATAAATGTGAAAAGTTCGATCATAGCGTTTTTTGCTTCTTGATTATCTCCACATATTATATCCAATTTGCTTGGAGAATATGAGGCATCCAAAAATACAGAAATATCCTCAGCGCCGAGCTCGTATAAGTTTGAAATTTTATCAGCTATATCTTCTGCAAAACAGCCTTCTAAAGCGGCAGTTTTTAAATATTCCAAAGCCAAAGGACCTTGGTATGCGCCTGAAATCATCTTTTCGACAAAATATTCGGTAGGCGCAGCGGTTTTGTCGATAAATTTGCGGTCGATATCGCCGAGAGGGATACAAGTAAAACCGCCCGATTCCGTGTTAATGATAGTTTTTCCGGATTTTGCGGTCAAAAATTCACTTTTTTTGACATTTTCATTATTTTCAGAATAGCAACTATTCGTGCCTGTGCCAATGATATAGCCTATGTAGCTGTCAAATTCTTTTCCGCTTTCTGTCAATTTCGCGCAGAGCATGGCGGCGACAGTGTCGTTTAAAACTGTAATATTGTGGTCGTTTTTCAGGTTTTTTCTGCCGAGTGCCGCTTTTAATTCTTCGCCGATTAATTTATTGCTTGCGTCTGTGACAGTGACTTCTTTTGTCATAACTAAGATTTTGCCGTCACGATTTGGCAAAATTTCGCATGGAAATGAGAAGCAAAGTCCAATGTCTGACGCCTTTTCAGCGACTGGTGACATGTACTCAGCTACTAGGTCGAAAAATTCCGCAGTTGTTACCGCAGAAGAGCGACCTGGGGTTGGGAATTTTTCGATGTGGAGAATATTTGGTTCATAATTTTCGCCAAGCTCTACGAGGGCAACTCTTAAATTTGTACCGCCTATATCTATTGCGAGCACGGTTTTCCCGACTTCTAATTCTTTTTCCGCATTAATATATGCAGGGAGCATGTGTTTAGAAGCGCTGTTATTAAGTTCTTTGCTCATTTCATCGATGAAAGTGTTGCAAAGACCATCCATTTGAGTTTCATTCACTATTGCGTGATGTTCTGCCATAAAAGTTCTGATGTCTTTCATAAGTTGCTCTCCTATAATAAATCTAATGTGCTATAAAGGGAAAACGGACACAATTATGCTGTGTCCGTTTTTCAATTTAACTATCCAATTGTTTTAACGTCAAGCCAAAGCTCATCCATTTTTTGTGTTGCTTCAGGTGAAAGCATTAGGAATGATTCTGCATTTGCAAGAACTTCCTCAGATGGGTATGCAACTTCACTGCCTGCAACTTCAGGATCCATGTGGTTTTTAGCTTCTGAAATTGGTGTTGAATAGCCAAGCCATTCAAGGTTTTGACCGCTGATTTCAGGGTCGCATAGGAAGTTGATATAAGCTTCCGCCGCATCTTTGTTTTGGCTGCTTGTTGGTATGCACATAGCGTCGATGAACATGTTAAATCCTTCTTCTGGGTGGAAGAACGCTAGTGAAGGATTGTCTTGAACCATGTATAGGAAGTCGCCTGCATAGTATGGTGCAATATAAGCTTCGCCACGAATCATTTTGTCAAAGATTTGGTCCATGACATATTGTTGGATAAGTGGTTTTTGCTCGCTTAGTTTTTCAGCAGCTGCTTCAAGCTCTGCTGTGTCTTCTGAGTTAATGCTTTGACCTAGAAGTGCTTGTGAAATCGCAAAAGCATCTCTTGGGTTATCAAATGTTAGGATTTTGCCTTCGTATTTTTCGTTCCACATCAAATCCCAGCTTCCAACGTCAGCTTCGTCAACAAATTCTGTGTTGTAGATAATGCCAACTGTTCCCCATGTGTAAGGAACTGAAAACTTGTTGTCTGGGTCGTATGCTGTGTTTTTGAAAGCGTCGTCGACATATTCATAGTTAGGGATATTATCGTAATTTAGCTCTAAAAGCATATCTTCGGCAATTAGTCTTCCAACCATATAGTCAGAAGGGATAATTACGTCATAAGACGCTCCACCTGTTTTAAGTTTTGTGTACATGCTTTCATTGCTATCGAATGTCATGTAATTAACTTCAATGCCTGTTGCTTCTGTAAACGCTTTGTTTACGTCAATGTAACCGTCTTCACCAGCAGAGATATATTGTCCCCAGTTATAAACGTTGATGGTTACAGGCTCGTCGCCTGATGCTTCGGGAGCATCGCCCTCTGTTGAAGGTGCTTCGCTACCTCCGCCACAAGCTGTCATTGTTAGCAGCATTGCAGTTGTCAGAATTCCAGTGGTTAGTTTTTTCATTATCGTTCTCCTTTTTTGACCGTTTTTCGACTTATATATTAAGCTCACTAAAATTTTGAGCTTGTCGACTAATGCTGGGCACGACGTTTTTTCTCGTCCCTTGCTTGAAGAATGTTCATAACACTCATAACAACTATGATTGAAATAAACAAAAGTGTAAACAGCGCATAAAGCTCAGGGTCTATTGGTTTTTTGACGTAGTTATAAATCTCTACAGGTAAGGTCACAAAGTTTGGACCATAGACAAAGTAGCTGATTACAAAATCGTCAAGACTCATAGTGAAAGCCATAAGTGCGCCTGAAATTATACCAGGCATGATTTCGTGTATAGTAACTTTAAAAAATGCCTGTCTTGGAGTGCAACCGAGGTCTAGCGCCGCTTCGGTTAGGTGAGTGTCCATTTGTGAAAGTTTTGGCATGACCGACAAAATTACATATGGTAGGTTAAATGTAATATGTGCAATTAAAAGTGTGCCAAAACCTAAAATATATTGATATTTCATCAAAGTTCCCACAAAAACGAAGAGCAAAGCCATGGAAACACCTGTGACGATTTCGGGGTTTGTCAGCGGGATATTAGTAAGTCCAAGGGCGAAACGTCTGGAACGTTTTCCCATTGAGTGTATGCCAATTGATGCCATAGTGCCCAAAATTGTCGCAAAAAACGAGCTTAAAACCGCCAAAATCAGCGAATTATAAAGCAGGGGCAACAAAACGCTGTCCACAAAAAGGTCAGAGTAGTTGCTAAGTGTAAAGCTTTCAAAAACTGCCAAATCCTTGCCCGTGTTAAAAGAAGCCACCAGCAATAAAATCATTGGCACATAAAGAAAAATCATTACTAATATAGTGAAAATTCTGTTAAACTTTCTCATATTGTCACAGTTCCTCCCTCGTCGTCAGGGTCGGAGAATTTGTTCATTACTGCAACGCAAATGAAAACAATCACCATAAGCGCAAGCGAAAGTGCCGCGCCAAAATTTGGATTATACGCCGCTTTAAATTGGCTCTCGATAATATCACCGACTAGTGTTGTGCCACTGCTACCGAGTTTTTTAGAAATATAAAATGTACTGATTGCAGGGACAAAAACCATGGTAAAACCAGAGATAATACCAGGAACTGATAGCGGTAAAATAACTTTTCTCAAAACTTGTCCACCGTTGCAACCTAGGTCTTGTGCCGCTTCGATTAGGCTTTTGTCAATTTTTACAAGAACAGAAACCAGCGGAATTATCATATATGGTAAATAATTGTAAACCATACCCAAAATAACCGCTCCGTCATGTCTTACCAAGGGCAAAGGCTGAAAACCAAGTGAGGTTACAAACTGATTTATGACACCAGTATCCTCAAGCATAGCAACCCAAGCTAGTGTTCTGAGCAAAAAGCTCATGCACATGGGTAAGGTTACAAGCATCAAAAGAAAACGGTGCTTGCTAGTGCTTGAAGTGGCGATAAAATAAGCCACTGGATAGCCAATTACAAGGCAAATTACAGACGAAACAAGCGCCAGCCAAATCGACTTCCAAAAAATGGGCATATAGTCTGCAACCCTTAAAACATTGTAGAAAGTGAATTCACCTGTCATGTTGTCTGTGAAGGCGAAATACAGGACAATTGCGAGCGGAACTATTGTAAAAACCGCCATCCAAACAAAAAAAGGAGCTGCAAGAAGCTTAGTTTTCATGCTCTAGACCCTCCTCTGAGGAGTCTTCATCCTCTCTCACTGTTGGGTCAGCAATTTCGTCATATTCCGCACTATAAGAGCTGTAATCGGCGTATAGACCCGAATACTCACTCTTTTTCATTATATGGATTTCGTTGGGATATATTTTAAGACCAACATAAGAACCCTCAGCGCAAAAATCGGTGGTTTGAACAAGCCACTTAAAGCCGTCGCAATCGACAATAGTGTCATAGTGAACACCTTTAAAGGTCACACTTGTGACCGTTCCACATAGGCTTGCAACCGCTGTATCGACTATGTCAATATCCTCAGGGCGGATAACGACGTCGACAGGCTCGTCTTTTTCAAAGCCTTTGTCGACACATTCCATCTTTTTACCAAACATTTCGACAAGACAGTCTGCACGCATAATGCCGTCCAAAATGTTTGACTCACCGATAAAGTCGGCAACGAAAGCGTTTTTCGGTTCGTTATAAATCGCCTCGGGCGTTCCGATTTGCTGAATTCTTCCCTTGTCCATGACAACGACTGTGTCAGACATGGAGAGGGCTTCTTCTTGGTCATGAGTTACATAAATAAAAGTAATGCCCATAGCCTGCTGAATACGCTTAAGCTCGTTTTGCATGTCTTTACGAAGTCTGAGGTCAAGAGCGCCCAGAGGCTCGTCTAAAAGCAGAACTGTGGGTCTGTTCACCAAGGCACGGGCAATAGCAACACGCTGTTGCTGACCGCCTGAGAGGGAGGTGACTTTTCTGCGTTCAAAACCTTTTAGGGAAACAATTTTAATCATTTCGGTAACACGCTCGTCAATTTCCTTTTCAGGCAATTTTTCGATACGCAAACCGAAAGCGACATTCTCGTAAACATTCAAATGAGGGAACAGGGCATATTTTTGAAATACCGTGTTAACCTTGCGTTTGTGAGGCGGGACATCATTAATTTTTTCCTCACCAAAATAGACCTCTCCCGAAGTTGGATTTAAAAAACCACCAATAATTCTCAAAGTGGTAGTTTTTCCGCAACCCGATGGGCCTAAAAGTGTGAGAAATTCCTTATCATTGAAGTACAAATTTATCGAATCTAGTACGATATTATCATCAAACGCCATTCTACAGTCTTTAAGGCGAATGAGCTCTTTAGCCATTTGTCGTCCCCCGTTTCTTAATTATCAATTTGTGAAATTTTTATAAACACGAATAAGAATATACAATTAATGCAACAAAATGTCAATCCTTAAATTTAAAATCGAAATATTTTTTTGCAAAATCTACATCATTCACAAAAAATTTGCGACCTTTAAGGTAATTTAACTCTTTTGCATCAGTTTCAAACGTAAAATCCAATTTGTATGAATAGAGCAATTGGTGAGTTTCACCAAAAGGCTTGTTGTTTTTCAACGTTCCATACTTACAATCGCCCAAAAGAGGGTGTCCTAAGTGTGCCATTTGTGCCCTAATTTGGTGGGTTCTTCCAGTATGCAACTTGCACTTAACTAAAGAAATTCCATTTTTAGAAGCTAAAACTTCATAATCTGTAATTGCAGATTTAGCGCCAACTTTTGGCTTTTCTGAAATAAAAACACGGTTTTTTTCGGCATCTTTGAACAAAAAGTTGCTTAAAGTTGCACTTTTCGCCTTTGGAACGCCATGGACAACACAAAGGTAATATTTGTCAATTTCACGCTCTTTAATTTTTTCGTTAATTATACGTAAAGTGACCGCGTTTTTCGCCGCAATGACAATTCCGCCTGTGTTTTGGTCTATCCTATTGCAAAGAGCGGGAGCGAATGAGTTTTCCTCTTTCGGCTTCCACTCGCCTTTTTGATAGGCATAGGCTTGAATATTTGACACCAATGTGTTATAATCCCATTTACCTGCAGAGTGGCAGATTATCCCTGGTTTTTTGTCCACAAGCAAGATGTTTTCATCTTCGTAAACTATATTTAATTTTGGAAGCCCTACTTTTAAATATGAGTTTTCCTCAGTAGGTTTTTCAAAAAATTCATCATTTATATATAATTGAAGCACATCACCCTCGGAAATTCTTGTGTCACGCTTTGCGCCCTTTCCGTTGAGCTTAATTCGCTTTAATCTGATGTATTTTTGCAAAAGTGACTCAGGAAGCAGTGGCACAACCTTTGAAACAAAACGGTCGAGCCTTTGCCCAGCGTCATTTTTCTTGACATTAAATTCTTTCATTTTATCACCAATTTCATTATAAAATAAAATTTAGCATTTGTAAATAAGTTTTTATATAGTGATTTATTAGATTAAATCATCCGATTTAAAAACGCTATATCCCTCATAGTGATAGCTTGCGTCAATGCCCTTCATGTAGATTTCTCTGTTGTTTATATCGTCAGTGAGTGCATTCTTCAAAATATGTTTTATTTCAATATCCTTGATAGGACTTCTTTCCATTGCAAGCAGATAGTCGTTTTTGCTGATTTTGCTCCAATCCACCACCATTTTTATGCTGTTTTTAAGAATTAAATCAAGCCAAATTCTGGCACTCCTGCCATTTCCTTCTCTAAATGGGTGGGCAATATTCATTTCAACATATTTTTCAATAATTTCATCAAAAGTCGAATGTGGCATTTTATCTATATTTTGCAAAGACGCTTCAAGGTACATAAGCGGTGCAAAGCGAAAATTGCCTTTTGCAATATTTACAGTTCGGATTTTTCCGGCAAAATCATAAATTTCATCAAATAAATGCTTGTGAATATATGATAAAGATGAAAATTTACCGACTTCTAAGGTATAGCAAATGTCTTTTTCAAACAATTCATATGCCTTTATTTTGCTAATTTTTTCCTCGGCAATGGCAAGTTCCGCTTCGGTTTTTAGTCCTAATTTGTTTTCTAACACTTTTTGACCTCCATGCAAAAAAATTTACTGAAATCTAAAAAATATTTAAATTATCTTGTTTTTATTGTAACACAGGCCTATAAACTGTACAATAAAAATATTTCATACTATAAATATTAAAAATATATTGACAACTGAGCTTTTTTTGGTTATAATAATCGGGCGATTGTAGATTAATAGGTGGTATTATGCGTATAAATTTAAACCAAATAGTAGACATGCCCGGAAAAAGTCTTGATTTCGAGTGCGAGCTCGAAAAAGACGACTTTTTAAACATGTCGGTAGCTTCATTAAACAGCACTCCGACAGCCAGCGGAAGCATACGTAACTCGGCAGGGGCTTTGTCGCTTGAGGGCGTAATAAAAACCGATAGCACCAAAATTTGCGACAGATGTAGCGTCGAATTTCCTTGCGTTGAGGAAATAAAAGTTTCTGCTCACCTTGCTGCAGAGCTTGAAGACGAGGACAATCCCGATATTTTCCTACTGGACGGAACTTATCTCGATTTAACCGAAGTATTAACAACGCTTTTTGTGCTAAATTCTGACATGCAATGCCTATGTAGTGATGACTGCCTTGGACTTTGCTGTGATTGTGGCGCAAATTTAAACGATGGCGATTGCGATTGCCAAACCGAAACCGATCCAAGATTAGCTGTTTTAAGCCAGCTTTTGGATATAGAAGACTAGAAAGCTGGACAACAGCACATAACGAGGAGGTGTCATCATGGCAGTACCAAAGAGAAAAACTTCTAAAGCAAGACGTGATACAAGACGTAACTCACATTGGAAGCTTGAAGCTCCAACAATCGTGGCTTGCCCCGCTTGTGGCGCATATCACTTGCCACACCGTGTCTGCAAAGCTTGCGGCATGTACAAAGGTCGTGCGGTTCTAAACGTCGGCGAATAAAATTGTGCTTTAGGAGAGTAGGCGACTGCCAACTCTCCTTTTGCATTTCTAGGGAGCATTTATGAGCAAAATTACAGAAATTGAAAAAAGCAGTCCACTTTTTGGAAAAATATCAGAGGGCGATAGCCTTGTTTCTGTCAACGGAAACGAGATTATTGACGTGCTCGATTATAAATTTCACACTTATGACAGCGAATTGAGCCTAGTTTTTGCAAATTCAAATGGCGAAAATTACACTGTTGATATAAGTAAAACTGATGGCGAGGATTTAGGAATTTCTTTTGAAACCTACCTTATGGACAGTGCGAAATCATGTTCAAACCGCTGTGTTTTTTGCTTTATAGACCAGCTTCCAAAGGGTATGCGAAAAACTTTGTATTTCAAAGATGATGACGCAAGGCTGAGTTTTTTGACAGGAAATTACATTACTTTGACAAATTTAACAGAAAATGAAATTTCTCGAATTTGCAAATTACACATCAGTCCTGTGAATATTTCTGTTCATGCCACCGATCCTGAACTTCGAAAAACTCTTTTGGGAAATCCAAAAGCTGGAAATGTACTGGAAAATATGAAGCGTTTAGCGGATGCTGGAATTACTATGAATTGTCAAATTGTCTGCTGTCCGAATTTAAATGATGGTGAGGCTTTAAAGCAAAGTTTGACTGATTTAAAGGCACTATTTCCAGCTGTGAACAGCGTATCAGTTGTCCCCTTGGGTATGACGAAATTTAGAGAAAATTTGACTAAACTCACCCCTTTTGATAAGATTTCTGCATCAAATGTGTTAGATATAGTGGAAGATTTTGCCTCACGATGTAGAGAAGAACACGGTAGCGGAATTTTCTTCTGTGCTGATGAATTTTATCTAAAAGCCGAGAGGAAACTACCCGATTTCGACACCTACGAGGACTTTCCACAACTGGAAAACGGGGTGGGAATGCTCAGCATTTTCGAGCGAGAGTTTTTGGATGAACTCTCCTTTACTGAACCTGACGAAGGCACGGAAAAAAAGTTTTCTGTCGCAACAGGAACAGCGGCGGAAAAATTTATTATAAATCTTTTAATGACAGCGAAAGAAAAATGTGATAAAATTAATGTGGATGTTTATGCGATTGAAAATGAATTTTTTGGAAAGAGCATAAATGTTTCAGGGCTTATCACAGGCGCTGATATTTTAAAACAATTATCGGGAAAAAATCTCGGTGATGCACTTTTAATACCGCAAAATATGCTCAGACAGGGCGAAAATGTCTTTTTAGACGACATGACCACCGATGAACTCAGTGAAAAATTGGGAGTTCCTGTCATTGCAACCATGCAAGATGGCGGAGTTTTTTTGCAAAATATATTAAAAAATTAACAGACTATATAAAAGTCCCTTTCGAAAAGTCCTAAAGGACTTTTCGACAAGCTGAAAACTAATTTATGATATAAATAAAAGTTATATCACAAAAATGAATTTACATTATAAAAACGAACTTATATATATGAAAGGAGTGTCATAATATGGCAAGACCTCTTGTTGCTATTGTTGGACGCCCAAATGTTGGAAAGTCCATGTTATTTAACCGCCTAGCAGGGCGAAGATTGTCGATCGTTGAAGATGTTCCAGGTGTAACTCGTGACAGATTATACGCTGAATGTGAATGGAACGGAATTACATTTGACATTGTTGACACAGGCGGAATTGAGCCTACAGCCGACAGTGAAATTTTGATTTTTATGCGTGAACAGGCGCAAATTGCGATTGATGCCGCCGATGTAATCGTCTTAATTACAGAAATTGGAACAGGTGTAACCGCTGCCGACGAAGATGTTGCAGCTATGCTTCTTCGTTCGAAAAAACCTGTTATTTTGGCAGTTAATAAGATGGACGGAACAGGAAATTTAGACCCTGCAATCTACGAATTTTACTCTTTAGGTTTGGGCGATCCACTGCCAATATCCGCCGTACACGGACACGGCACAGGCGACCTACTTGATCTATGCATTGAAAATTTCCCTGACAGTTCCGCTTTTGAAGAAGAGGAAGATTTGATTAAAGTGGCTATTATTGGAAAGCCAAATGTCGGAAAATCTTCACTAACCAACCTGATTTTAGGCGAAAATCGTGTTATTGTCAGCGATGTTGCAGGAACAACCCGTGATGCGGTCGACAGTAGATTTGAAAATAAACACGGAAAATATACAATTATTGACACAGCTGGTATCAGAAGAAAGTCAAGAGTGTATGACAGAATTGAGAAATTTTCCGTCATGCGCGCACAAATGGCAATTGAACGTGCGGACGTTTGCCTTATCATGATTGACGCCCGTGAGGGTGTCACCGAACAGGATACAAAAATTGCAGGACTAGCCCATGAGTCTGGTGTTGCATCTATAATTATAGTAAATAAGTGGGATTTAATAGAAAAAGATGGAAAAACCATGGAGCATATGCGTAAGCAGGTTTTACATGATTTGGCATTTATGAGCTATGCACCTGTTCTGTTTATTTCTGCTTTAACAGGGCAAAGAGCCGACAGAATTTTCGAGCTTGTAAACTATGTAAATAACCAAAGTTGCATGAGAATTACGACTGGTATGCTTAATAATGTCCTTGCCGATGCACAGGCGAGGGTTCAACCGCCAACCGATAGAGGAAAGCGTTTGAAGATTTATTATATGACTCAAACTGGTGTAAAACCACCGAATTTTGTCGTTTTTGCGAACAGCAAAGAGCTTTTCCATTTCTCATATCAACGTTATTTAGAAAATCAAATACGTGCAACCTTTGGACTTGAGGGCACACCTGTCCGAATGGTAATACGTCAAAAAGGGGATAAAGACGAATGATGACATTAGTTTTAGTTATAATTGCAATTATTTCCTATTGCCTTGGAAGCCTTAATGGTGCGATTATAACTTCAAAAATGCTTTTTCGCAAAGATATAAGAAAATATGGTAGCGGAAATGCTGGATTGACAAATTTCTACCGTAATTTTGGCACAAAAGGCGCTCTTGTCGTCATACTTGTCGATATTTTTAAGGCTGTTTTAGCTACTGTCATTGGTGGACTTTTGATGGGACTTTTTGATGAAGCTATGGTTGGACGAATTTTTGCAGGATTTTGCGCAATGCTTGGGCATAATTATCCTGTTTTCTACCAATTTAAAGGCGGAAAAGGCGCTTTGACAGGCTTTGGCGCTATGATGGGTGTCGATTGGCGTGTTGGTTTGATCTGCATTACATTATTTATTGTGCTTATAATTGTAACCCACTTTGCCTCAGTTGGCTCACTTGCAGCGGCGTTAAGCGCACCGCTTACTGTGTGGATTTTTGGGCATGGCGGACTTGAAGGCGTTGTTGCGCTTCTTTGCTTTGTACTTGTCGCTTTTGCACACAGAGGAAACATTGTAAGGCTAATTAAAGGTACTGAATCTAAGGTTAAATTTGGAAAAAGTGCTGGAGAAAAATTGAAAGAGGAAAAATTTTAAATATTCTATTTGTAATATTTATGATATAAGTTTTATTTATTTTTGTTTATTAAAACAAATTAAAATTAAATACTGATAATTTTATTTACAATTTATTAATAATGTGATATTTTATCATTGCATGGGGGGATTTTGCACATGATAATTGAAATATTATCCATATTATATTTCATTTTCTTTTTAGTGTCATATACGACAATTCTTGGAAATTGCTATAATATTTTGGATGGATGCAGATTTAATAAAAAAATAATATATATTGTCGCTTTTTTGAACGCGGTTGTATATACCTATATTGCATTTAATTTCAACCAATTACCCACTGTTACATATATGATGTATTTGATTGGAACAACTTTGCAACTTGCTATTTTATTTAAAAATAACATTTTTGGTATTCTAATTTGTTCATTGTGCCCGACAATTTATTTGGTATGCACAGAATCAATTGTCATTTCAGTTGGTGCGCTCGTCGGAGGTCGCACTTTGACCGAAATTACGCACAATCACCAGCTGTTATTTTCTCACATTGTTGCATCTTGGTTTGTTTATATGATTGTCGCCTTGAGTTTTAGGAAATTAGTGCCTGCAAAATATTTGAAAATTATTAATCGAAGCAGAGAACAAGCCTATTTTATGCTTGCATTTTTGGTAATCGCAGCGGTTTATTTAACATTGAATTCGTTTATTTATGGATATACGGAAAATTTCACTTCAATTTATTTACCACTTCATCAGGCAATCACACCGCTTGTGTGGGCGAGCGTTGTCACTTTGGCGATTGTTATTTTGGCAAGGTTTGATTATCTACATTATTATAAAGATAAATCGGACACACTTGAAAAGACAATCGAAAAAGAAAAAATGCTAAATGAATATATTATGAAAAATATAGATTCGCTGTATGAAATAAATTGTGATACCGACACCATACAAAGAGTGGTTCAAGGCGGTGTTGAACAATCAGTAATTGATATGCCAAAATATAGCATTTTTGTGCAAGATATAATTGAAAATCGTTTATTCCATTCAGATATTGAGAACGTAACACAAAATTTAACCGCACCAATGATGAAAGCGGCCTTTGAACGTGGAGAAACCTCAAAAGTTGTCCATTTTAAGGAAAAATCAAAAGGTGGCGGATATCGCTGGCTTGAAATTACGGCTACGATGGAGAAGAAAAACGGAAATGTTATTGCACTTCAAATCGTGCGTGATATTAATGCCGAAAAAACTGAACTAATTGACACTCGAAATAGAGCAGAGCGTGACTCCTTGGTTGACGCTTATAATAAAACTGTCACAACTCAAAAAATTAATGAGCACTTAGCAAAAGGCAAGAAGGGCACATTTTTCATTTTAGATATTGACGATTTTAAAAATATAAACGATACCAAAGGTCACCCTTATGGAGATAAAGTGCTTGTTTACCTATTTAAAAGGATGGCAAATACTTTCCGTGAAAATGATATTATTGGTCGAATTGGCGGAGATGAATTTATAGTTTTTCTCAAAAATACCACGGATACCGAAACGATAAATCATAAGGCGGACATGCTCTTAAATGGGCTTGATGAAGATTTTAAGGATGAAACAGGCGTTAAATGCAATGTTACTATTAGTGTTGGTATTTCTGTTTCGCCGATGCATGGGGTAGACTTTGATGGTCTTTATAAAAATGCGGATTTAGCTCTTTACAAGTCGAAACGTCTGGGAAAAAATAGGTATACTATATATAATAATGACGAATTAGCACCCTTACAGAAGTAGGGGTGTTTTTCTTTTGCTGAAAATATGTACACCGTTGGGGGGATTTTTGCTTTGGCAAAAAGAAACGGAGAGAACGAGAGAATTTTCGTTGCGACGAAAAGGATACGCACTTCGTTGGGAGTGACTTTTTTTTCAAGAAAAAAGTCACCAAAAACTTGT
>CAYJOS010000050.1:0-676 GCA_964371875.1 uncultured Oscillospiraceae bacterium
GTCTTCTGTTTACATAAGCCTCGTTAATTGCATCAACAACTTGCTGTGGTGTCCAATCTTTTGGGAAAAAGGTATTTGCTCCATTATTTGTAGATTTAATAATTCCATCGACTTGTACTTTTCCTTGGTACACTCCATATTGATTTGGCGGTGTTTCTGTTCCTGGAACAATCGATCCTTTACTTGTCGGAAAACCCTCATAATGAAATCCAACAGCTTTTCCATGTGAATTAACCTCACCATCAAAAATATGTGTAAGTGCGTTGTCGGTGAAATTAGCGGTATCTACTAAATCGTCAATAGACCGAACAGCAACCCTAGCCACATCGTCAATCTGACCTGCTCCAATACGTGCAGCATCATCAACCATACCAATACCGCGAGTTGTAATTCCACCGAAAAAGAGCGATATCGTTCCAATTGAATCCAACGTGTGCCAAAAAGACAACCGTTCATCAGGGTTAAGTGTGTTTTGCACCATTTCAAGCGTATCTAAAGTGATTAGGTTTAAAAAGTTTTCAAGATTTTTGTCATTTTTATACTGTTCCAGATTTTCATCCAAAATACTTTTTAGTCCGCTGACCATTCCAAAACTTATAATATATTTGTATCCTGCGTTAGCAGTTGTTCGACGCTAAAGTCGATAATTTTTTCCTTACCTTTTTTATCTGTAAAA
>CAYJOS010000050.1:686-13765 GCA_964371875.1 uncultured Oscillospiraceae bacterium
CTTTTTCACATCAATTCCAAGTAACTCAAATATGTGGCAAGCAATATACTCACTGATATAACTATTAGTGTAACTCATTACATTATTTTTTGTAGGTGTTGGCGGAAATTTTAGCATATAGCTTTCATTTCCATACATAATATTTATCTTGTTTCCGTTTGCGCCTCCATAAGCTTTAAACTTGTTCACAGGGCAATTTGTAAAATTAATCACAGTTTTTCTCCGTTCTTACAGATATTTGCCTCTTAAATAACTAGCTTGCTCCTCGGATATTACACCAGACCAGAGGTCGGAATTTATCGAACCATAAAGCTCTCCCCACAAGCAATCAAGGTATGAAACCTTGTTTTTTTGACCTTCTTGATACTCATTAATCGCTGTTGATAAATGCAAAGACAAGTTATGTTCAAGATATATTTTATCATTAGGTTTTCCATTTTGTTCCATGTTATTTTTACAATCTTCTAGATTTGATACTTGTTCTAAGTTCATATCAAGCCCTATCGCAAGCTTTTTTAGCGTAGTAACACTACATTTAGCGATACTAGTTTTTCCAGAGCAAATATCAGATAGAGTTGCCCAAGGAATACCGCTTTTTTTGGAAAGGCTATATCTTGACATTCCTTTTTCATTTATAATATCATTTATAGTCATCTGTATCGCTTCCTTTTTAAATATTCTCTATTTATTATATCGGTGTAACGATATATTGTCAACGTATAATCTAATTTCAAAATGAAATAAAAGTGAATATTTTCCATATAATTTTGTAAATATAATTTGGAAAAATAACCCAATTCGTGTAAAAAAATCTTGAAAAAAGTCGAAATAGGTATTATAATAAAATAAGTTAGATAAAAATTACACCCTGATAAAATTTACACTATATTTACTGGAGGTTCGTATGAAAATTAACAAAAGACTTATTGCTACGGTTTTAGCAATTATGCTAATCGTAGGCATATTTGCGCAGACTTCGTTCGTGGCTTTTGCAACGACTGAGGGCGAAAATGGTGGCGATCTGCCAAAAACGATTGTAAGCATTGCGGAACTAGACGCAAGCATACTTTCCCAAACTTTTGATCTAAACAGCACGGAAACACCTGTTTTGCCCGAAAAATTAACGGCTACAATTGCGGATTTAACTGAAACTGAAGATGTAGCTGTAACATGGGCGGCTGATCCTGCTTTCAATGTCGCAGCAGCGGGTACATACACATATACCGCAGCGCTTGCAGAGGGTTATGTGCTTGGTGCTGATGTGACACTTCCTAATATTACGCTTGTGGTGGTTGATAATTCAACACCACTTGTTCCGCTTGAAAATGCTGAGGAAAATAGTGAAACAGAACAAGGCGATGGAAGTGGTATTATGCCTATGAGTGGCGAGGGTGTGCCTGTGCCTGCTAGTGACACTGTTGTGCCTGTGGCTTCTTATGTAGGTGATACCACTAAGACATTAGATGCCATTTATGCAAATGGTGTGCCCATTCGGATAGAAAGTGCTGGCGAGGAAAATACTCAAATTAGATATGATTCAGATGGTAGTGGTGCAGTTGACGATGGCGATGATTTGCTCGATTTGTCGCAAGAAAATGAAGCGGCATTTACTTCTGCCAACCTCACCAATGTGAAAATTTATGGTGGTACGCATGTAACTGGTAATGCGCCTTACGAAGGCTCTCCTTCGACAACAGGAAGCACAAGTGTAACTATGACTGGTGGTATTGTTTATGCAATCTATGGCGGCGGTCACTCAGATGGTGAAGAGGGCACTACTGACGGTAAAGTAGATGGGAATACTAATGTGACTATGCAAGGTGGTCTTGTCATCAATGCCATTTACGGTGGTGGATACAAAAGTCCTGTATCTATTAACACAAATGTTACTATGACAGGTGGCGCAGTTGGCTATTTTGATAACACACCTTCGGAGTCAATTGATGATGCAGTTGCAGGAGAAGTTACATATTACGCCAATGTTTACGGTGGTGGATACGAAGGTCAAGTCGATGGAACTGCCAATGTAACCATAAAAGGTGGCGTTATCGGAAATAGTGTTTTCGGTGGTGGTTATATGGGAACGACTGCCAACACAAATGTTCTTGTAGAGGGCGGAACGGTAGGCAAATACACGCTTACAGCCAATCTTCCAAACGACAGCACACCAGCTGCTCTTGATAGTGATGGTGTCGTTAGCCTGATGGGCAATGTTTTCGGTGGTGGATATGGTGACAAAGTTGACACTACAAAGGTAACAATCGATGGTGGCACGCTAGCAGACTTGTCTAATCCACCTCATTATAGTGAGTATTTTGAACTTAATGTATATAATGCAGTAATTGGCAATGTGTTTGGCGGTGGAATTATGTCTACTGTTGGTGTTTCTGCAAACGTGGAAATTAATGGTGGAAATATTGGTGGTCAAACAATAAATACTAGCTATCGTGTTGATTCCCTTGTAGCAATCGGCAATGTATTTGGTTCGGGCATACTAGACCTTGAGTTTGACCATGATGCTGATAGTCCCTTTGATGTTGTGATTACCATCAACAATGGTGCAACCATTAGAAAAACTGCTAATGCACATGAAGGCACCGCAACAGGAAATGTGTTCGGTGGTGGCTATAACGGCTATGAACTGTCATTTGTAGGAACATCTGCCATTTACTATTTAGATGGAACCGTAGAAGGAAATCTCATTGCCTCGGGACTCGGGTATAGCCGAGTCGGAACCTCCACGCTGTTCATCAATGATGATGTTTCGGAAGCTGAATTTGATGGAAATGTTTATTTGGAATATTTATCGAGTGACGATGCCAGAGTGTACGACCCAATCGCTGTTATCGAAAACACATGGACAGAAGTTGGAAGTCAAGCATTGGAAGAAAATGATAGTGGTGATGGCTATGTGCGTGGAGAAACAATGCTCAACGCATCACAAAAACTTGCGATAAACAACTACTACAACTCGAGCGATATTATAAACCCTTACGAAATTATGAACGTACTCCGTCTACAAGAGTTTACAGATGACGTTGACGGAGACGGCAAAACAACACACTGGGCAATGGTTGGACATGTTGATATTTCAACTCACGATACTATCCAAAACAACATTGCTTTCGCAAATAACCAAGAGCTGTATATCTATGGATACCACTTATTAAACGCCCCTGCTTTTGTAGCAACAGCAGCAACAAATGGTGGTTATATCATCACAGAGAAGGAAGATATAACGGATTATGACTTTGAGTATTCAGATGAAAGCGATATAGATGCTCACATTTACCGTGGCTACTTCACAGGTGAACTTGATGTGAGTGGCGGCAATACATATGTATTAAATGCAAGCCCTGTAACAGCCTTAACTGCAAACCCAAGTGTAGATTTGCAAGACTTCTTAGGCATTAAATTTGCTGGCTCTGATGGCAGGTTTGATTGGGAAGTAGATAGTGTTGCTAACGGCACTGATGATGCTACTGTAACACCAGACGTAGATGAAGTGGGCACATTCACTCATTTAGCGAAAGAAAAATTTGCACACAAATTTGATTCTGTATATCTATCTGATGATGATGTTTTTGAGCCAAATAGAATGCCAGCTAATCCAAGATTCAATATCGACCTATCAGGTTGGGCTGATGGTCAAACTGATGTAATCGTTGTAGCCGATGCTGATGACATCATCCCCGTGGAGTTCAAAAAAGAGCCTATTGACGACGATAGCGCGCCAATCCACGAAACAAACACAACAGTCGGTGGAAAAATCAACCCTCCAACTGACGAAGAAATCGAAGAAATTCCATTCAAGCCCGACGCTTGGACAACTACGCCGAATGATGAAAGCACGAAGTGGGAGTTTAGTGATAATGTAAGCAATGATGATGTTACCGATAACAAAATCATCCTCTACCCCTACTACGAACAATGGATAGTCATTTTCGAAGACGATAACTTCAGCGACAGCACAATTCACCATGTAGAAAAAGTGGACAAAGATGGTGAAACAGTAAGTAAACCCACAACTGACCCAACTTCAAGTGGCAAAAACTTCGTTGGTTGGTATACTGACGAAACTTTGACAACTGAGTATAATTTCAATACTCTAGTAACTGGCAACATGACACTTTATCCAAAATTCGAAAACATTTCTACAGGCGGTTCAGATGGCGACCCAGACCCAGAAGTACATAAACCCGAAGAGGAAGAAGAGGAAGAAGTCGAAGAATGGACTGTAACTTTCGAAGACGAGAACTTTAATGACAACAAAACCCACGACGAAGAAACAGTTACAGACGGCGAAACAGTAGATCCACCTTCAAAAGATCCAGTGTCTGAGGACGATGACAAGAAATTTGTCGGCTGGTATGAAGATGAAGACCTAACTGACCCTTATGAATTCGATGACCCAGTAACAGAAGACATCACTCTTTATCCAAAATTCGAGGATAAAGACACCGTTTCTGTCACTTACGAAAAAGACGAAGACGGAACTGACGACACTAAAACAGATATCATCACAGGCCTAGAACCAGGCACAAACATCACTGTTGACAACAACGGCGGAACAAACCCAGGCTTTGACGGAGATGTTACAGTTGACCAAGACATCACTGTTCCAAACCCAACAAAACCAGGAAATATCTTCACAGGTTACGAAAAAGAAGTTGACCCTGAAACTGGCGATATCACAATCACAGCAACTTGGAAACCTGATGATTCTTTCACAGTAACTTTTGAAGACAATAACTTCGATGATGACAAAATTCACCACGAAGAAGATGTTCCAAGCGGTGAAAAAGTTAAAGAACCATCAACGCCTACTCCCCCATCAGATGATGAAAAATTCGTTGGTTGGTTTGAAGATGAAGACTTTAACGAGTATTACGTTTTCGATGATCCTGTAACAGAGGACATCACTCTTTATCCAAAATTTGAGGACAAAGACACCGTTTCTGTCACATACGAAAAAGACCAAGACGGAACTGACGACACTAAAACAGATATCATCACAGGCCTAGAACCAGGCACAAATATCACTGTTGACAACAACGGCGGTACTAACCCAGGATTTGACGGAGATATCACAATCGATGTCGATACAATAATTCCAGACCCAACTAAAGAAGGCTCTATCTTCACAGGTTACGAAAAAGATGTTGATGAAGATGGAAATATTACTATCACTGCAACTTGGAAAGATACTGTCGATGTGACTTTCAATGAATATACCGACGGTAGCGCAAATACTCAACCAGGCGGTATTACAGGTCTTCCAATCGGCACTGTTATCACAGTTGACAACGCAGGCGGAACTAACCCAGGATTTGACGGCGATATCACAATCAATGTCGATACAATAATTCCAGACCCAACTCGTGAAGGCTATATTTTCACAGGTTATGTTGAATCAGAAGACGGAAATGGCAAGATTATAATTACAGCAACTTGGCTTTCTGAGGAAGAAACACCATTCCAACCTGAGCTACCACCAGTTGAAGGACTTGATGTTTTAGAAACTCCTGATGGCCCGATTTATGTTCACCCAGACGGAACACCACTGACTTATGAAGAATTAGTAGACATTTTTGGCGAAGATATTCCATTAGGAGCTCTTGAAGGCCTTGGACTTGATGAGTTTGGAATGCCTCTAGGAGGACTTGACCTTGACGGATTTAATCCAACAGGCTCACTTCCCCAAACAGGTGATGAAAGCAAATTGTTGTTATACTTCTTCAGTGGTTCTATGATGCTTCTAGCAGGCGTTGTTGTTAATACAACAAGAAAAACTAAAGAATAATTTGTAAAAATTATAAAGAAAACTCCCACCCGAGCGGGTGGGAGTTTTCAGCTCGAAGACAAAAAGGCTTGCGATGGCATTTTGTAAATTCTTTATTTTATCTTAGAAAGCAAAAGGCTCTGCAATCAAATCAGTTCGTGAATATGGGATGACTAGCTCGGTCTGCCCTACTGCATAATAAAATGTATATTGATGGAAACTTATGTGGACACCATCTTCAGCAAGCCAAAATACAGCGTCCTCCCCTAGTTGCTCTTTCACGCTATCGGGATTTTCTCGTGCCAGTTGGGCAATATCAGCAGATTTCGCTGAATAATAATTTAAATATTCCTGGTATAAAGTTTCTGTCATACTCGATGATGAAATTTTCAGAACATCAGTAATTTTCAATTCATCTCCTGTTCTAACGTCAAAAGTCACACCATAAGTGGCAGATAATGGGTGTATCGCACCTACATAATAAACAAAGTCACTAGCTGTAAAAGACACATATGGTGCATGTGAGTATGTTCCGCTCCATTTAATTTCATAAGTTGAACTAATGCCTTCGTTTATAAAATTGCCTGGAAATGCATTTGGATCAGAATTATAGCCTGCCAAATCTGTTTCAAAGGATTTCATAATGTCGGAGCTATTCAATCTTGATGTGAAGAAATTATTCATCTTTTGCACTTGTGTACTACTGCCAGAAAATTCAGGCATCCACCAATCAGCGACAGCAACAACATTGCCATTATTTGCGGTAAATTCCCTGTAAGTTTGCTTGATTTGATATGCTGGAATTGAAACAGTTTCGACAACTTCCTCGGTATATGGTTTTGTACTGTCGATTTTTATAGAATTTGTTGACGCATCATATTCAACAGAAAAATCTACTGCATCGCCAATATCACGCAGTTTTACATAGTTATTTCCGTCGATATTATAAGCAGTCATAGGCGCAGACACCCCGTCGACATATATTGGCTGAGATGACAAAACCGCAGAAATTCCGCTCGCTACCGAGGCAGTTCCTCCAAAAATTAAAGCTCCGACAATCATTCCACTGATAAATTCACTCTTTTTCATAATAACGCTCCTATTCTTAATAATTTTGTGAGTTTGTTCTATTATAACGCTGTTTCCAAAATTTGTCTATTAAAAAATACAGATGATAATTAATTTTGAGTATTTTAACTTCTTGCAGTCCATGTTAAAATTTGTTATGATTAGTATAAATGGTATATCAAAATCTTAGGAAACATAACTCTAGAATTTTGAACTGAAAATGGAGAGTCAATATGAAAACAGTAGGTTTAATCGGAGGCATGAGCTGGGAGAGCACAGCTTCTTATTATCAATTATTAAATGAAACAATCAAAAAAGAAATGGGTGGTTTACACTCAGCAAAAATTTTATTATACAGTGTCGATTTTGCCGAAATTGAAGAGCATCAAGCAAAAGGAGAATGGGATAAAAGCGCAAAGTTACTTACAGAAATTGCAGTGAAACTTGAGAAAGCAGGTGCGGACTTCATCGCAATTTGCACCAACACCATGCACAAAATTGCTGCTCAAATTGCAAGGGAAATTTCAATCCCAATTCTACACATTGCAGATGCAACAGCGGAAAAATTGATAGAAAATAAAATAGAAAAAGTTGCTTTGCTTGGCACAAAATACACCATGACTCAAGATTTTTACAAATCCAGGTTAATCGATAAGGGCATTGAGGTATTAATTCCAACTGAAGCGGATGTAGAAATAGTAAACGACATTATATACGAGGAACTTTGCTTGGGGATTATTTCTGACAATTCCAGAATAGAATACCAAAGAGTGATTGACTACCTAAAAAAAGATGGTGCAGAAGGCGTTATTTTAGGTTGCACCGAAATTGGATTGCTCATAAAACCCGAACATTCTTCCCTTCCTGTATTTGATACAACACTTATTCACGCCGAAAAAATCGCTTATAATATGATAAAATAAGCATTTTTGTGCAAAGAGGAGCATTAAAATGAGTTTTAACAACAGTACCACTCAAGCTCCACCAAAAAGATATTTTTCTGCAATCTAAAGAGGCTGTCGCATTGCAACAGCCTCTGTTTAGATTACTTTTTATAAATTATGAAAAAATTTCTATCGCTCTCATGATGATAACAACAGCTTGTTCCCTTGTTGTTTCATCTAGTGGGGCGATAATTTTGTCGGAATAGCCTCTAATTATGTCGAGGGAATTTAAAAAGTCAAGGCTGTCCCATGCCCAATCTGAAACGTCATTGCAGTCGTCATATGTATCAAGTTTTGACGTGGTTTTTTCGGAAATATCGAGTGCATCGTTTGCGTTGCACATCATGACCGCCATTTGCTCCCTAGTGATTTTTGTGTCTGGAGAAAATTCAGTTTCCGAAATTCCATTTACAATTCCCAAATCATAGGCTGTTGCAATATACTCGTCATTTGTGTCGATAAATGGCATTTCGGGGGTGCTTTTGGGCATTTTTCCGCCCATTGCTTCAAAATATCTCACAACAATATTGCAAAATTCAGCTCTTGTAATGTCCTTTTGGTAGTTTCCTTCCAAGTCATTAATGCCGTCTAAGAGCTTAAGTTCTGTTGCTTGTTCAATTGATTCAAGCGCCCAAGTTGAGGGCTCAACCGTGACATTATTTGGCATTGATGAAAGTGGAGTTTCGTTATTAGCTATGGTCACATCAGTGAGATTTTCATTAATTTCTGGTGGAATATAGTTCTGAGCTGTGCCGTCTGGTACAAGCTGAGCATCTGTCATATTCGAGCTATATTGTTGGTAAACATCAAAGAAATCAACAAAGTAATTAGCCGAAACATCACCCGAAATTCTGACATTAAATGAGTCACCTGCATTATAATCTATATTGCCAGGGTTGAAAATAATGCACCCATTTTGTCCGTAATATGTATTGTCAACATGCAAAGTTGAACCATTGTATTTTGAAAATTCCCACACTTTACCGTCGTTTATACGTGTCAAAGTGACCTTCAAATTTGAAGAGTTTACATCTCTACCGACAGAAAATGACCATGGATAATTTGACCCAAAAGCTTGCAAAGGCATGTTTTGAGCTGGCCACGCAACGCCTGTAATGTTTGTATCTTCAAGCGCTCCGTCGTGGGAGTGCATACTGCGGTAGCTCTCATATCTTGGAGAGAAAATTTCAATAACTCCATAACCAGAATACTCCAAAGTTGGGTTTAAAAACCATCTTCTGTGCGGAACATTGGAGAAGTTTCTGCTGTCATCGTCTGACATCCAGAGGTGAACCACATCATAATATGGGTCACGGGCAATTCCACTGTGCCACTCTCCGCTTGATTTATTCAGTGCTAAATTCGATTTTGAGCTTCCTGTTATTCCCAAATCGGCAATATCCTCCGGAAAGCCATATGGCAACGGCGGTGTGTGGCTGAGTGAATGGTTGACTGCATTTAGCAAAACCGCACTTTGTGCAAGTGAAGTATATTCATGAACCAATTTCACATCGTAGCCCAGTCCAGAAATGTATCTGACAAAATTCAGTGAATTAATCGCACGATTGTATGTAGCGTTGCTCGGCGTTCCGAGTACATATGGATAAGTAGTTGAGGGCATTTCGCTGTAGCTAAATTCAAAACTTTTGTCCAAATTGAATTTAAAAAACATAGCGCTAATTTGTTCTTGAGTTGGAGAATTTACATTTGTTCCCCAGATTGTGGTATCGTATGCGATGGCTGACAATGAAAGGCAGTTGAAAATTAGCACAACTGCAATAATTAGTAAAATTCTCTTAAAATTATTTCTCATCAAAAAACCTAATCCCTATAGAAGTACAATTTATTTGCGTTCGCTTAAAAAATTCTCTATAAATTCAATCTGCTTTAAAACTTGTTCAGGTGCAGGTCCGCCTGCTACATTGCGTTTTGAAACGCAGGTTTCGAGTGAAATGAAGTCATATACATCTTCCTCAAAAACTTCAGAAAATCCTGTATATTCTTCCATAGTGAGGCTTTCTAGGTCTTTTTTGTTCTCAATACAGTAGTTAACAGCTTTTCCGACAACTGTATAAGCTGTTCTGAAAGGAAGACCTTTTTTGACGAGATAGTCGGCGCAGTCGGTTGCATTTATAAATCCACCACTAGCTGCATTTCGCATTTTTTCACGGTTTAATTTCATGGTTTTGAGCATGGCTGTGAAGACAGGCAAGCAGTTTTTAACGGTGTCAACTGCATCAAAAATAGGCTCTTTATCCTCTTGCATGTCCTTATTATAGGCAAGTGGCAGTGCTTTCATTACAGTGAAAAGTGAGAACAAATCACCGTAAACTCTGCCTGTTTTACAACGTACTAGTTCTGCAATATCGGGGTTTTTCTTTTGTGGCATAATGGACGAGCCTGTTGAATAGCTGTCGTCTAGATCTACAAATTTAAATTCCCAAGAGCACCACATAATAACTTCTTCTGAAAGTCTTGAAAGGTGCATCATAAGAATTGAAAGAGCACTCATAAGTTCAAGTGCAAAGTCACGGTCGGAAACGCCGTCTAAGCTATTTTGTGTAATTCTCGCAAATCCAAGCTCTTTTGCAGTGCGATTTCTATCGATTGGATATGTTGTGGAGGTAAGTGCTCCGCTTCCGAGTGGGCATTCGTCCATACGCTCTAGGCAGTCTTCCAAACGTCCGCAGTCACGCTTCCACATATTGGCATAAGCCATCATATGATGAGCAAAACTGGTGGGTTGTGCTCTTTGTAAATGTGTGTAAGCGGGCATTAGTGCGTCTGTGCTAGTTTTTGCCATTTCGCAAACTGTGTCTATTAAATCCAAAATCATTAATCGAATTTCGGAAATTTCTTTTTTAATATGAAGCCTGATATCAACCGCAACTTGGTCATTTCTGCTTCTTGCTGTGTGAAGTCTTTTGCCTGTGTCGCCAATTCTGCGAGTTAGCTCACCTTCAACACACATGTGAATGTCTTCATCTGAAATATTAAAAGGAATTAAACCTTTTTCCATATCTCCACGAATATCGTGAAGGCAATTTATAATTTTCTCAGCTTCACTGAGTTCAATAATCCCTTGAGCGCCAAGCATTCCGGCATGGGCGATGCTTCCTTCTATGTCCTCTCTGAACATGCGTTTGTCAAAGACAATAGATGCGTTTAATTCGTCAACTAATTTGTCTGTATTTTTATCAAATCTACCTGACCAAAGTTTCACGGGCTATCTCCTTTATGGTTAATATTTTAGCATTTTATAGCTTTTCAGTAGATAGTATATCCTAAATTTACAAAATTTTTGATATACTAGCCATCAAAATTCGGTTGCCACAAAGTGGCGAGAATTACGGCGATAAATCTATATAATGACTGCATAATGCAGCTATTATATCATAAATTTGCAAAAATTTATGATATATCAGCCATCAAAATTCGGTTGCCACAAAGTGGCGAGAATTACGGCGATAAATCTATATAATAACTGCACAGTGCAGTTATTATATCACGATAAAGTGCATATGGCAACAATCTTATTTGTAAACTTGAAAATTTAACTTATATATGTTAAAATAAGTATATTAAAAACAAATATGTACGAAAAGGGGTCGGGAATTTTGGATTTAGTTACATTAGGAAGAACAGGTATAACCGTAAACAAAAATGGTTTCGGATGCTTACCAATACAAAGAATACCAAAATCTGAAGCAGTTTATTTGCTTCAAAAAGCGTTTTACAATGGCATGAATTTTTTTGACACTGCACGCATGTACACAGACAGTGAGGAAAAAATGGGCGAAGCTTTTCAGCATATCCGCCATAGGCTTTTCCTTGCCTCAAAAAGTCGTGCTGCAAATGGTGTTGAACTTATGAAGGAGCTTGACACGACACTAAAACTTTTAAAGACTGATTATCTCGACATTTATCAGTTTCACAATCACGCTCATTTTGTATGTCCCGATGATGGCACAGGAATTTATGAAGCGGCATTAGAGGCAAAAAGACAGGGAAAAATCCGCTTTATCGGAATGTCCAGCCATAAAAATCAAATGCTACAACAGGCGATTGACTCCGATTTATACGACACAGTTCAGTTTCCGTTCAACTATTTAAGCACGGAAATTGAGCACTCTTTTGTGAAGCAGTGTGCCGAGAAAAATATTGGATATATTGCCATGAAAGGCATGTCGGGCGGACTTATAACCAGCGGTAGGGCTGCATATTCTTTCATGATGCGACATGAAAATGTTCTGCCAATTTGGGGAATTCAAAAGGAAGCCGAACTCGATGAATTTTTGTCATGCGACAGTTCGAATTTGATGCCTGATGAAGAGCTTGAAGCGTTAATTAAGAAGGATAGAGAAGAGTTGAAAGGCGAATTTTGTCGTAGCTGTGGTTATTGTTTACCATGTCCGTCAAATATTGAAATTCCAAAATGTGCAAGAATGACTCTGCTTCTCGGAAGATCGGTCATTCACGAGCAAACAACTCCGCAAGTTCAAGCAAATATGGAAAATATTGTTAACTGCATCGAGTGTGGAAATTGTAAAACTCGATGTCCTTATGAGCTTGATGTGCCTGAACTTTTGAAGAAAAATCTTGAATTTTATAGGAATTTTATTAAAAATATTGAAATGTGATTTTGTTGTGACAGAAAACACGAGAGAACGAGAGAATTTTCGTTGTGACGAAAAGCACGAGAGAGTTTTCGTTGCGACGAAAAGAACGGAGAATTTTTTGTTGCGACAAAAAAGGAAAACGCGCTCCGCTGGGGTAACTTTTTCACGTGAAAAAGTAACCAAAAAACGTCGGAGTCTCGTCTCCGAACACGAGTGACGAAAGCGGGTGCGGAGTATACAATAATAATCAGCTGGCATAATTTTCACCAGTTACCATCGCACGAAAAGAGAAATAATCCACGGCTGACGCCTGATTTGCTCCCGTTGACTACCCACTTGCAAAATAAAATAGTAGGAGGGTCTATTTAAACCTGTAGGATACCAAGTTTCTGCAACGTTAGTATCTTGAAGTTTTAAATAGACCCTCCTACTCGCAGTTTTTGCTGGTGAGTAGTCAACGGGCTTTTTTCAGGCGTCAGCCGTGACTATGCTCTTTTTACGTGCGATGGCAACTGTTAAGGGGCTTGCTTGCTAATTATCATTGTATATTCTGCACCCTTAAACCGTTCCCACCGTTTATAAACGCTAAACTAAAACTGAGCCATTCCCACCTAAAACGCTAGCGAAAATTTGAGCCACCCAAAAAATACCTGTATAATAATGTAA
>CAYJOS010000051.1:0-13587 GCA_964371875.1 uncultured Oscillospiraceae bacterium
GCTATAATCGCAAAAAAATGGCGAAAATTGAAGCTCAGGAGGAGCGTGAGCAAGGCTTTGGACTTACTATGGGATTTTAAATCGTTTGATAATAAATATGACCACCAATTGTTAGCTTTTAGGTCTGTCAATTGGTGGTCGTGCAATTAGAAGGTTATTATTGTAATAAGGAAAGTTACCTGTTCTTAAAGGGTTGGAAAGCGGTGTTAAACATCTGTGATATGCCGTCAATAAATGTTTGATTTGTATGAGGGATATCGTAAAGAAACTTAAAAAATTCATCTCGTCGACTTTTTGGCACAAGCTCATATGCCTCATAAATCATCCATTTTCCGTAATAATAAGAAGGATAGTAGTATTTTTTTAAAGTATGTGAATAATATGCAAAAGAGTTTCTAGACTCAATTTCTGAAAAGATGCCTGTAGACATCATGTATTTAACTACAGATTCTTCGTCTTCACCTTCCACATTGTGCAAATAACTACCTTGTGTTTGTAACATTCGTTGTAAGTCAAGAACATTTCTGCCTATTCTGAATGTTTCTTTTTCCTCATCAGTAATTTCAGGAGTTTCCTCGTCATAATCATCCCAGCCAAGGAAGTGCAAGCCAACTTCAGGTCCTCCTTCGAACATACAAGTAGCTGGATTTCCGGTTGTTGAATAGTGCGCAGCTTCAAGAGGAAGCTTTCCCTGCAGGAATAAGTCATCCCAGTGGCAGTAAAAAGTTTGGTGACCAGGGTATCCCTCATGGCACAAAATATTAGTAAATGTAGGCACGCTCCAAGGTCTGTCGATGTTGAATGTTAAATCACCTTTAAAGTTGCCCAAATACTGAGAACGCCCACTCCAAAATACATTTCTGATTGATGCCGCTTCAACAATTTCATCACCCTCGGGCAGTGTGATAACTTTTTTTAATGTGCTCTCTTTAGATTTTCCAACACATTTATATATTGTATCGACAACATCATCAGGGTTTATTTTTGTTTCATTAAGCCAAGAATTTACCTTAGCTGCTGTATCACCTTTATACCCTAGCTTACCAAGGTCTTTACCAATTTCTTCTGACAACTTGTCATATTGTGACTGGGGAATGGGCTTTATATCAACTTGCTGCATAACTTTGCATGCATCAACATATGGAATTTTTTCGCCGTCAAGCACATGAGCGTGCATTTCGTATGAAGCCATCATTCCTCTGATATAATCGCCATTTCTGCCTTGAATATCAGCTGTTTCGTTCTTAATTTGTCTAATTGTGTCAAGCACTTCGGCTGTGGTTTTGAGTGTTGCTTTTATGTTTCCGTAATTTGCAAGAATGGTTGGGCTTTGATAGAGTTTGTCATTTAGCTCGCTTATGCTTCCGATTACATTTACAATCGCCTCGCCGACACCCTCTTTAGCATATCTCATCATAATGGGAAAACCTTTCTGTTGTAAAAATTAGAATTATTCGCTAACTCCTATGCAGTATAATGGGTCACCTTCGGTAATAGCAAGGGAAGAAACGATAAATAAAATAACGCCGTCGTATTGGGCGTAGTATTCTCCTAAAACATTGCCAAAATAATCTCTTATTTCACCCATTTTATCTCCGACTTTTACTTGTTGTTCAAGTTCGATGCAAGGATACCAACAACCGTCTTCTTTAGCAGTGCCACCTGTCATAAAGTCAAGCATTACAACGTCTTTGTTTTCTTGAGCTTTGCCTGAAATAACTCCAAGTTGTCTAAGAACATTTTCACAGCCTGTGATATATTGTGTAACTTCGCCTTCTGTCCAAAGACCGAGATGACCAATTTCGCTCAAAAATCCAGGAACGCCCATAGTTGCGGCATGTCCGAATGTGCCGTTTGTTGACACCGAACCACAAACATATTTTACGCCAAGTGCTTTTGACATTTCAACAGCTGTTTTTGTTTGTGCTTCATCGCCTAGCTTTGAGTAGATTACAAAAGGAACAAGCGCCTCATGCAAATCGCCTCCATGCAAATCCATATAGCAATCTGATTGAGCAAAAATTTCTGTTGTAATTGTGTGGGCAATTCTCTGTGTAACTGTGCCACAAGCACTGCCAGGGAATTCACGGTTTAAGTTTTTATTATCATACGGACCTGTATATTGTAATTTTGCCATAAAAGCAGGTGTGTTTACAGGGTGAACAATGATTAAAGCACCTGAAACGTCTTTTGGTTGAAGAGTTTTTGCAAGTCTTATAGACGTTTCAATTCCTGGATATTCACCTCCGTGAGTTCCGCCTGTAATGGCAACGACTTTTCCTTCGTTAGCCCCATTAATGATTGTTACTGGCATATTAACGGGAGTTCCTGGGACTTCTAAATACCCTTGAGTTTTTTCGCCTTTATTTGCGATTAAATTGCCAACTTTAATTGTATTAGTAGACATGATTACCTCCGTAAAGTATTTCTTTTTATTTTACTTAGTGATTATATCAAACCCATATAATAAAAGTCAATGAATAAATATTCAAATTGTTTTTGGAAATATTGTATACAACATTGCATTACTATTATATGTTAATCGGATTGAATTTTGATAACAAGTTTATACAGCAATATTCACATATATTAACAATATATTTGCCATTTATATACAATTTAGACATAAAAATCAAAATTGTTAAAAATTTTGTTGAATAATGCGCTAAATTGTAATATTATATATTTCATGATAAAAAATTATATTCCTGTTTTTCACCAAAGATTGCACATTAAATTCTTACGGAGGACAAAATGCTTAAATATATATTCAAAAGATTATTAATGCTTATCCCAGTTTTGATAGGAGTTACGTTTATTGTATTCTTCATCATGGCCTTAGGACCTGACCCTGCTGCTGTTATTCTTGGTGATCAGGCATCTGCTGAATCACTTGAAATGTTAAGAGAAGAACTGGGCTTTAATGACCCTCTCTTTGTTCGGTATGGCGATTATATGCTAAATCTTGTTCAGGGTGATTTGGGTACTTCATATAAAAATGACCTTGATGTATGGACACAGGTTTGGGACAAATTTCCAAATACTGCCGTTCTCGCAGTTGCCGGTATTTTGGTTGCTATAATAATTGGTATACCAGTCGGTATTATTTCTGCAAAAAAACAATATACACTCACAGACAATGTAACTATGGTCGGTGCTCTAATCGGTGTTGCGATGCCAAACTTCTGGTTTGGGCTAATCTTGGTATTAATCTTTGCGTTAGGACTCGATTGGCTTCCCTCACAAGGTATGAACACTGACAGCTTCGGTGAACTTCTTCAAAGCCTTGTAATGCCTGCATTAACTTTGGGCACAGGTGCTGCGGCAATGATAACCCGTATGACAAGGTCGTCAATGCTTGAAGTTATAAGACAAGATTATATAAGCACAGCAAGAGCAAAAGGCTTGCCTGAAAAAGTGGTTACAAACAGACATATGCTTAAAAATGCGCTTATCCCAATTGTTACAGCTGTCGGACTTCAATTTGGAACACTTCTGGGTGGAGCAATGCTCACTGAAACTGTTTTCTCATGGCCGGGACTAGGAAGATTAATGGTTGATTCTATAAAAACAAAAGACATCCCCATGGTAATGGGAACTGTAATTTTCCTAGCAATCATGTTCTCGATTGTAAACCTATGCGTGGATATTCTCTATGCGTTCATAGACCCCCGCATTAAATCTCAGTATAAAAAAGCTAAGTAAGGTGAATATGATGTTAAAGAAAAAAATGGAAACCCCTGCCGGAGTTGAAAGTCGCTCTCAGTTGCAAGAAGTTTGGCGCAGATTTAAAAAAAATAAAATGGCAATGGCAGGACTTATATTTTTGGCATTCTTAGTAGCTGTTTCAATCACAACTGTTGTTATTGACGTAGTTACACAAGAGGTGTTTTACGAGGAAAATGTTATAAAACAAGATTTGAGAAATAAACTTGCCCCACCAAGTTTAGAGCACCTATTTGGAACAGATGAATTTGGTCGTGATATGTTGCTTCGTATGGCTTGGGGAACGAGATATTCACTATTTATGGGTGTTATCGCAATTATTTTTTCGACAGTCTTTGGTGGAGCACTCGGTGCTATCGCAGGGTTTTATGGCAACAGAACTGACAATATAATCATGCGACTTATGGATATTTTGCTTGCAATTCCATCCATGCTTCTTGCGATTGCAATTGTCGGTGCGCTTGGACCTAGTGAGTTTAACTTGCTTTTAGCGATTGCCATTTCGTATATTCCAACATTTGCAAGAACTGTCAGAGCTGCTGTTTTAACTGTTCGTGAACAAGAATATATCGAATCCGCAAGAGCTTTAGGTGCAGAGGATTCAAGAATTATCCTAAAATATATTTTGCCAAACGCAATGGCACCTATTATAGTCCAAGCTACTTTGGGTGTTGCTGGTGCAATTTTGTCTATTGCGGGACTTTCTTTCCTCGGTCTTGGAATTCAGCCTCCAACTCCTGAATGGGGTTCGATGCTATCAAACGCAAGAACATATATGCGTGACTCATGGCACATAACTTTAGTGCCTGGTATGGGTATAATGCTTACAATTCTTGCCCTTAACCTGATGGGTGATGGTCTTAGAGATGCACTTGACCCTCGTCTGAAGAATTAACCCATAGAAAAGGAAGAAAATGCTATGTCAGATATACAAACAACTCCATTGCTAAAGATAAAAGACTTATCTGCCGTATATAAAACAGACGACGGTGTCGTGGCGGCAATCAGCGACATTAATCTGGATATTTACGAGGGTAAAACATTGGGACTTGTCGGCGAAACAGGTGCTGGTAAAACCACGCTTGCAAGAAGCATTATGCGACTTATCCCAAATCCTCCCGGAGAAATTACAAGCGGAAATATTATCTATAACGACAAAGATTTGCTCGCTGTTAATGAGGCGGAAATTCGTGATATTAGAGGCGCTCATATATCCATGATTTTCCAAGATCCTATGACAAGCCTAAACCCTGTTATGACTGTTGGGGAGCAAATTAATGAGGTTATTGTTCAACATAACCCATCAATTTCAAAAGCTGACGCAAAACAAAAGGTTAATGAAATGCTTGAACTTGTTGATATTGTTTCTACAAGGGCTGATGACTATCCTCACCAATTTTCAGGCGGTATGAAACAGCGTGTTATCATTGCGATTGCACTTGCATGTAATCCCAAACTGCTTATTGCAGATGAGCCCACGACTGCACTTGACGTCACTATTCAAGCACAAATTCTTGAAACAATTCGAGCACTGAAAGCAAAAACAAACACATCTATGCTTCTAATCACTCACGACTTGGGTGTTGTTGCTCAAAACTGTGATGATGTTGCGATTATTTATGCGGGCGAAATTGTGGAAATCGGAACAATTAGAGAAGTTTTTAAAAATCCTTCTCACCCCTATACTATCGGATTATTTGGCTCTATTCCAAGTCTTGCGGTAAATGTCGATAGACTGAAGCCTGTCGAAGGGCTAATGCCTGATCCGACAAATCTTCCCACAGGATGTAAATTTCACCCAAGATGCCCTAAAGCAACAAAAGAATGTGCTAAAGACATCCCCAAACTTAGGACAACTGAGGGCACTCACAAGGTTCGCTGTATACACTTCTCAAGTGATGACGCTATAGGGGGTGCTGTTTAATGGAAAATTCAAAAAAAGATTTATTAGTAGTCAAAGGACTAAAAAAATACTTCGACACCCCGACTGGAAAACTACATGCAGTTGATGATATCAACTTTACTATTAAAGAAGGCGAAACTCTCGGTATCGTCGGTGAGTCAGGTTGTGGAAAATCGACCACAGGTAGGGCGATTTTAAGGCTTCATGAACCCACAGAAGGCGAAGTTATTTATAATGGAGAAAATATACTCAACTATGACCACGCAAAAATGAAAGAGTTACGCAAAGAAATGCAAATCATCTTTCAAGATCCCTTCGCTTCACTCAATCCTCGTATGACAGTTTCCGAAGCTATTATGGAGCCTTTTATTATCCATAAAGTCTATGAAAAAAAGCAATTTGACGCATTGAAAAAACGTGTTTTAGAGCTTATGGAACTTGTTGGACTTGCAGAGCGACTCGTTAATACCTATCCTCACGAACTCGACGGTGGTAGACGTCAGCGTATAGGCATTGCAAGAGCTCTTGCGCTAAACCCAAAGTTTATAGTCTGTGACGAACCTGTTTCAGCGCTTGACGTTTCAATTCAGGCGCAAATTCTAAACCTAATGCAAGACTTGCAAGAAGAACTTGGTTTAACCTATATGTTCATTACCCACGATTTATCTGTCGTAAAGCACTTTTCAAATCATATTGCGGTTATGTATTTAGGCCAAATGGTTGAAAAATGTAGCTCAGAAGCGCTGTTTAAAAATCCACGCCACCCTTATACACGAGCGCTTTTATCGGCAATTCCCGTACCTGACCCTGATTATCCACTAGAGCGTATTATGATGAAGGGTGAGTTGACAAGCCCAATCAATCCTGAAATAGGCTGTCGTTTTGCAAAACGTTGCCCGATGGCAAAGCCCGAGTGTTCAAATACTGCACAAAAACTTGTTGAAGTTGAAGAAGGGCATTTTGTTGCTTGCGGTGTTGTCACTGGTGAATAATTTAAGTATGAAGCTTAGGCTTTATATAATAAAAAAGAAAGAGGGACAAAAATGAAAAAACTACTCGCATTACTACTAGCAATGACACTTTGCGTCGGTCTCGTCGCTTGCGGAGGCTCTGAAGAAGCACCGGCTGAAGGCGATGTTGCGGAAGGCAATGCAGCAGAAGGTGACGCTACTGCTGAAGGCGCTGTCTACAAAGACACTATTATCTGGGGACAAGGTGCTGATATCACAAGCATTGACCCACACCAAGGTAAAGAAACTCCTGCTGTTCAAGTTACAAAGCACATCTTTGACACACTTTTTACTATCAATGCTGACGGTGAAGTCGAAGGTCTTCTTTGCGAAAAATGGACACAAGATGATGATGTAACTTACACATTTGACATCCGCCAAGGTGTTATGTTCCACGATGGTTCAGAGCTAACTGCTGAAGATGTTAAGTTCTCACTAGATAGAGCGATAGCTTCAGCTTCAGTTTCATACATTGTTGACTTTATCGACTCTGTTGAAGTAACAGGCGACTACCAAGTTAAAGTTACACTAGATGCTCCTTACGCACCTGCTTTAAGAAACCTTGCAGTACCTTTCTCTGCAATTATTCCAAAAGCAGTTGTTGAAGCTGACGAAGAAGCTTTCCTTGCAAATCCTATCGGAACAGGTCCTTACAAATTTGTTGAGTGGAAACAAGGCGAAAGCGCAACTTTAGTTGCAAATGCTGACTATTTCCGTGGCGCACCTGCAACTGAAAACCTAATCATGAAAGTTATTCCCGAAGCAGCACAAAGAACAATCGCTCTTGAAACAGGCGAAATTGATCTTGCTTACGATATCCAACCAAACGACTTGGCTAGAGTAGCAGAGCATGAAGATCTATTCCTTCACGACATCGCTTCTTACACAACTTTCTACATGTCAATGAACATGAACAAAGCTCCTTTTGATAACGTATTGGTTCGTGAAGCTGTTAACCACGCTATCGACCGTCAACTAATCGTTGACGCTGTTGCTTATGGTTCAGGTTCACCTGCTGACTCAATCATCGCTCCTGGTGTTTATGGTTACTACAGCACAGGTGGTTATGAATATAACCCCGAACTAGCTAAAGAACTTCTAGCCGAAGCTGGTTATGCTGATGGTTTCACAGCTACACTATACGTTAACGACAACCAAAGCCGTATCGAAGTTTGCCAAGCTATCATGGGTATGCTTCAAGAAGTTGGCATTGAAGTAGAAATTATTGTTGAAGAATTCGGAACTTTCATCAACTCAACAACAACAGGAACACACGACATGGCTTATTTTGGTTGGGTTACTTCAACTATTGATGCTGACTACACTTACTATTCAGTTATTCACTCAACACAACAAGGCTCACCTGGTAACCGTACTTTTATAAACGATCCTGAAGCTGATGCTCTTATCGAAGAAGCAAGAAGCAATACTGACGATGCTGTAAGAACACAAGCATATGAAGATCTTGCTATCCTACTTCACGAAACAGCAAACAACGCTCCAATCATCTATACTGGTATGACAGTAGGTGCAAACAAAAATGTTGAAGGTTTTGTTGCTGACCCAATCGGCTACCACTACCTAGTCAACACAAAAGTTGCTGAATAAGCTATAAATAATAAAATCTCCACTGTTTAAGTGGAGGTTTTATCTAATTATTCTGTTTTAGGAGGATACTATAATGCGTTTAGCAAATATGACTTGGGTACACTCAGAAGAATACTTCAAGGCAAACGATACAGTTATTATTGCTGTTGGAAGCATAGAGTCCCATGGTAGACACCTGCCATTGGGGACTGATACACTTATTCCCGATAGAATATTGGAGCTTATTGAGCGTCAAAATGATTCAATTATGATTTGCCCAACAATTCCATACGGTGCAACTGATGCATTTATGGGCTTTTCTGGCACAGTTTCTTTGGGACTTGAGGGGCTTTACACTATACTCAGTGCAGTTGTAAACAGCATGTGGAAACATGGAGCACGAAAATTTATCATTCTCAACGGCCATGGTGGCAATATCAAGACCATAGAAAAAGTTGGTCTTGATGTTGAAGAAAAAGGCGGGATTTTAGCTTGCTTAAACTGGTGGCTAATGGCTTGGGACATGAAGCCTGAGTGGAAAGGTGGCCATGGTGGTGCAGAAGAAACAGCTGCAATTATGGGCATAGATCCCTCGCTTGTTATTAAAAATGAAATAGGCGGAGAGCTTGAACTTAAATCTATTTCCGATACATTTAAAATGACAGGTTTTAATACTGTTAATTTCAAAGGAGTTAATGTAAATATTATCAGGAAAGCAGACAGTATCACAGATAATGGCTGGATAGGACCTGACCACCCCTCACTCGCAACTGTAGAATGGGGCGAGGAAATGCTTCAAGCTTCAGCAGATTATATCAGCGACTTTGCTAATGAATTTAAGAAAATTAAGCTTGGCTAAATGACTCCGAAAAGTTAGACACGATGTTTAACTATAAAATGAACTATTAAGTAGTGTAAGGGCTTGATATTTGCGTTTAGCAGGTGTCAAGCCTTTAAGTTTTGCTTTAATTCATCGGATAAAACCAAATCTGTTAAAACGATTATTAAAAATTCAAAATAATAAAACTTGCTTGCAATCCTACTTTTCTTATGTTACAATGTTGATAGTTTGTATATGAAATAAGGTGAATACATTGATAGAAAAATTCCACATAGCCGGCTACTGTCGTATCTCCGTAGACGAAGAACAAGACCGTGACAACACCTCAATCGAAAACCAAAAGGCAATAATTGAGGATTTTGTCGCAAAAACTTTCCCGAACTCTACCCTAAATTTTTACGAAGACAGGGACAAAAGCGGTTACACTTTCGAGCAACGCGAGGGCTATCAGCTCATGCGCCGTGAGCTAATTTCCCACAAAAAAGACATCTTAATAGTCAAAGATTTTTCACGTTTTTCTCGTCGAAATTCTCGTGGACTTGTCGAACTTGAAGACTTGCGTGATGCTGGCTGTCGCATAATTTCTATCGGCGACAACATCGACTTTCCGAACGATGATGATTGGCTGAAAATTCAGTTTCAGTTTTTGATAAATGAAATGCCTGTCACCGACACGAGCAAAAAAGTCAAATCCGTCATCAAACGCAGACAGTCTGACGGCAATTGGATTTGCGCTGCTCCATACGGATACATTATAAATAAAGCAGGAAAGTTCGAACTTGTGCCTGAGCAAGCCGAAATTGTCCGCAAAATTTTTGAACTTTATATCGAGGGTTGGGGCTATAAAAAAATCGCAAACTATCTCACCGATGAAAAAATTCCCACTCCACGCATGGACGAAAAAACTCGAAAAGAGGCACAAGGTGAGGACTATAATCACAAGGTGAAATCCGAGTGGAGTATCATCACCATTCAGGGTATTTTAGACAATGATTTTTATATGGGAACACTTCGTCAGGGCAAATACACCCGAAAAAAGATTAACGGAGCTGACGTAAAACGTGACATTGACGAGCACATTGTTTTTGAAAATCATCACCAAGCGATTATCGACTACCGAACTTTCCGCACGGCAAAAGCCTACAGAGAGCAGAGGACGACCAGTCACTACCGTGGAGTGAAAATCAACGAAAATGTCTACTCTGGCTTTCTCACCTGTGGCGACTGCGACTCCCCGATGTTCGCCATGAGCCGTAGTGATTTGAAAGACGCTTACCGCTGTGGGACATATCATCGCCGTGGATTAAAGGGTTGTACCAGTCATCACATTCGTGTTGAAAAACTCGATGAATTACTAAAAGAATATGTAAAACTTGTGATGGAAAATTCCGCCGAAATGCTAGATCACCTGAACGCCGACCTTGAAAATCAGCGTGAGGACATAGGCGAAACCGAAACTTCGGTAACAAATTTAACTGCGGTACTCGACGAATTGCGTGAGGAAATGAAAGCCACAAAGCGTCAGCGTATTCGTGAAATCATGAAGCATCCAGAGCGGGAAACTGCCTTGGAGGAAATTTATGACGAGCTTGAAAATGACCTTGCAAACCGAATTGAGGGTTTACAAAATCAAATTTCCATGACCGAAAACAAGCGTAACACCATAATTCGTGTCAACCGAGTTGCAAAAACGGCACTCGATGTTTTCGCCGATATTCTGGCAAAACCGAAGCTCGACAAAGGCGATTTGGAGCTTATTATAAAAGGTATCAAAATTTTTGAGGACCATATAGAAATCGAGCTTCAAGCCGATATTGACGAAATCATTCGCTGCGGTACGCTCGCAGAGGAGCAAGCAGTAAATTTTAATTCGGGCACGAAAGATATCTCAAAAACCGAAAAAAGCCTAGTCCAGACCACAAATAAGCGTCCAGACAAGGTCTTTCGTGTCAATGTAATCAGTAACGGCGACCCCCTAGAAATCTACACAGAAAAAGATGGCGAAGTAATTTTCAAAAAATATTCACCAATGGGTGAACTGATGGAATTTGCAGGAAGAATTTGCGAATCCATGCACAAAACCGTCGGTGCAATTGCCGCAGTTTCTGATCGTGACGGAATTATTGCTGTCGCTGGAAATACCAGACGTGAAATTATTGACAAACGCATTAGCTCAGAGCTTGAGCAAATTATGGAATCTCGCCGAGTTGTTCGATTTGAAAAAGAAAACTCAATTCCAGTGATTGAGGGTGACGATAGATTTGCGGTTTCAATTGCTGCACCGATTATTTCCGAGGGTGATGTCATGGGTTGCGTGATTTTTGTCGGCAACGACGAAGCGTTTCCAACTGGTGATATAGAATTTAAACTAGCGCAAACAGTTGCAGGTTTTCTTGGCCACCAAATGGAGCCTTAATTAATTAAAAAAACTAAGCCCCTAATTCTGAAATTGAATTGGGGGAAATTTTTCGTTTAAACTACGCTTGCATTGCCTCGCTTAATACGTTATAATACTGTTATTATGAAAGTGGAGGTATTAAATGCAAATTATTTCTGATATTCTCAGTACCTTAACAGATTTTGGTATTGCGCTATTTCAGCTGGCGGCGGTTGTTTTGATGATTATTTCATGTGTTTTTACATTGTGGAAGTTTGTTCGTCAAAAAAATCACACAGTAATCGAGCTGCGAAAATGGGTTAACGTTTCGCTTCTTTTTATTTTGTGCTCAGAAGTTTTAAGCCTAATTAAAGTACATCAGTTCACAGAAGTTTTGACAATCTTTTTCATCGTTCTTATTCACGGCGCAATTTCCGTATTAAGCAACTGGGAAATGTCCAGAGAGCTAAAACTGCACGCAGAGCAAGAAGAACAAGTACATAAACATTTTGACATTAACCTTTAATTTGTATACATAATATTAATTTTTCTGTGGCACTTGCTGTTTTAGCTTTTATGTGGTACTATTAATATATACTACGAAAAAACCAAGGAGTGACCTTTTAAATGGAATTACACGAAGAATGTGGTGTTTTTGGAATATTTGACAAAAAAGGCGACTGTGCCCAAAGCACATATTATGGTCTTTATGCCCTTCAACACAGAGGACAAGAGGCTGCCGGAATTGCAACCATGAACGGTTTAGACCTCAATTGCTACAAAGATGTCGGGCTTGTCGGTGATGTTTTCTCCGAAAAAATCTTAAAAGAACTTAACGGAACTATGGCTGTCGGTCATGTTCGCTATTCAACCGCAGGTGGGTCTATGCGTGAAAACGCTCAACCACTTACTCTATCTTATGTTAAAGGTACTTTTGCGGTTGCGCACAACGGCAACATATTTAATATTGAAAAAATTAAAAAACAATGGGAATATAATGGCGCAATTTTCCATACAACTGCCGATTCTGAAGTTATTTCCTACATAATCGCTCAAGAGCGCTTAAGATGCAACAGCATTGAACAAGCAGTTGCAAACACTATGCTTCACCTAAAAGGTGCTTATTCTCTTGTTGTGATGAGTTCAAGAAAACTTATCGCTGCCCGTGACCCTTGGGGCTTCAGACCTCTATGTATGGGTGAGCGTGACGGTGCAATTATTTTTGCTTCTGAGTCTTGTGCGCTTGATAGTTTAGGTGCAAAATTTGTTCGTGATATCGAACCCGGTGAAGTTGTTTATGTTGATTATGACGGAAATGTTCACAGCATAAACGCATGTCAAAATACGAAAAAAACAGGTATGTGCATTTTTGAATATCTATATTTTGCACGTCCTGACAGCATAATTGACGGACAAAGTGTCCACGAAGCTAGAATTATTGCAGGACAGCTTCTTGCAAAGGAATTTCCAATTGATGCTGACGTTGTCATAGGCGTACCCGACTCTGGGCTTATAGCAGCCAAAGGTTATGCGATGGAGTCTGGACTGCCATACCATGACGGAATTGTCAAAAACCGCTATATAGGAAGAACTTTCATTCAGCCGGGGCAAGAAAATCGTGAAATGTCTGTTAAACTTAAACTAAACCCTCTACGCACAGCGATTGAAGGGAAAAGAGTTGTTGTAATTGATGACTCCATTGTACGTGGAACAACATCTAGCAGGCTTGTAAAACTGCTTCGTGATGCAGGTGCAAAAGAGGTTCATCTTCTTTCCTCAGCGCCACCATTTATTGCTCCATGTTATTTCGGAACAGACATTCCTTCACGTGAGGAATTGATTGCAAATAACCACACGCTTGAAGAAATTCGTCAAATTATCGGCTCGGATTCACTTGGATTTTTAAGTGTAGAGTCACTTCTAAAAATTGCGCCGAATTGTCCGATGACATTTTGTGCAGGATGTTTTACAGATAAATACCCAGTAGATGGGTGTGAATAATAGGATTAAATCCCCGAACGAAAGTTTGGGGGTTTTTGTTTTGGCGATGCCTTTTTAGGGGAGAGGTTTTCGTTGCTACGAAAAGGAAACGCGCTCCGCTGGGGTAACTTTTTTTTCAAGAAAAAAGTCACCAAAAACTTGT
>CAYJOS010000052.1:0-13291 GCA_964371875.1 uncultured Oscillospiraceae bacterium
GCACCGTTTGATGTGCCAGACGAAAACTTTATGGCAATTAGTTTAAGTGATAGCACCAAACAAATTAACGGCACAATAGAGTATGTCAAAGAAATACTTGAGGGCTAATGATGGAAAAGTATGCGGACCTTGCGAGTAAATCATAATAACTAAAAACAGACAAATTAAATACTAAAAGCATTTATTGATTAATGTCAGTAGGTGCTTTTTTTATTTCTATTTTGTCAAGCTAACACAACGAGCCGTAAAAATTTACGGCTCGTTGTGCTCTATAAGGAAGTTTGGGTGGTATATTAAGCTCTTGGGTGAGCTTTATGGTAAACGTCTTTGAGTTGCTTTTTAACAAGCTGAGAATAGACCTGTGTCGAGCTTATATCAGCGTGTCCAAGCATTTCTTGTATTGAGCGTAAATCTGCACCGTTTTCAAGCAAGTGGGTTGCAAAGGAATGTCTTAGCGTGTGAGGTGTGATTGGAGTTTCGATTCCAGCTTTTACTTGGTAATATTTGATAATTTTCCAAAAGCCTTGTCTTGACATTCTTGAACCCGAAACATTCACGAAAAGAGCAATTTCTTTGTCGTCAGAAACCATTTGAGGTCTGACAAATTTAATATATTCTGTCAAAGCACGAATTGCAGCAGGATAAATTGGAATAATTCTACTCTTATCTCCGCTACTTTTGCATGTAATTAAGCCTGATCCCAAGTTAACATCTTCAACGTCAAGTGCTATAAGCTCAGAAACTCTAATACCTGTAGCGTAAAGGGTTTCGAGCATAGCACTATCTCTATATCCTTTTGCGTCACAGTGTTCAGGTTGGGCTAAAAGCAGCTCAACTTCTTTACTTTTTAGGACTTGTGGAAGTTTTTGTACGTCTTTTTCAGGGGCAAGTTTTGCCGCTGGGTTTAATTTAAACTCTTTTGCTGTAACAAAATGAGTATAAAAACCTTTAATAGACGCTAAAGCGCGAGAAACTGTCGCAATTGTTCTTCCTGAAGATTTGAGAGAAGCCAAATAGCTTTTAACATCAGCTTCAGTGCAATTTGCAAAATTTAGTCCAACTTTAGCCGAGAGATGGACGCTATATTGACGCAAATCTCTCATATAAGAGGAAAGAGTGTTGACAGACACCTTTTTCTCGTATTTCAAAAATTTTTCATATGAATCCAAATATCCAGTATCAGTCATGAAATTTCCTCCTCTAAAAATTTAGCTTAGTATTTGTTCTACCAAAATCGGTAAAACTTTAATTTCAAACATTGCAAGCGGAATTAAAATCGCAATGCAAAGTAAGATTTTTTTAAAACTGTGTTCTCGTCGAATTTTTCTAAAATTATTAGTTCGAGCCAAGAACAGCTCCCCAGACAATTCAAGCGAAGTTGTAGTTACAATTAAAATTGTCGGAATTGAAACCAACATAGGCAGACCAAGCACAGTTATAAGCAAAGTCAAGCCATGAGTTCCTGTGTCTAAAATTAATGCGGTTGAGCTAAGGCACATCAGATAGCCTTTATACATCAAAATCAAAGGTATTAAAGCAACTCCCAAAAACGAAGTTGACAATAGCGCAATGTAGATATGAAATCGGGCAACATCCCAAAAGCTTATCAGCAAGGTTTTCTCTCTGGAAAAAATGATGTTTTCTGCAAAGCCCGAGATTGTATCGTTCTGTGAATTTGAAACAAGCAGTAAGGCGACCAGCACTCCAAACAACAAACAAACGCTTGGAATGAGAAGTGGCATCGACTCACTTCTTTTTTTTCGCAAGTACGAAACAAATTGCTTTTTCAAATTATCCTCCTAAGGCAAATCCTATGTTTGGATTTATTGAGATAATTTACATAACGCACCGCTATTAATAATATAATACAAATCCAAACTAATTTCAATACTAAAGTGAGAAAAAATGCACTTTTGTTCATTATGACGATATTTTATGTAAACAATATTATGTTAACCTTAGTAAATCAATTTGTTTTCACCATGCAAATGGGCACTATATGACCAATATTTAGTTGAAAATGCTAGCTTTATCACTATATATAGGTAATCAATCTAGAATTATGTCACCTTCTTCTTGTGATTACTATTTGTATACCCCTTGCCTCCCGAACGGCGTTTTTTGGTTCTTTTGCCGATTACCATAATTCCGCCGAACGCTCCACCAGCGATTGAGCATATCAAAATTTTCAAATAATCGGTGTCAAAGACATCCGCTTGGGCTCTGTATATGGAAATTAATGTTAAAAGCGTGATATACATAATCCCACCCAACGCACCCTTCACAAGGCTCTTGTCCCCTTTTGCAAACGCCGCCCCCGAAGCAATTGCACCTGCAAAAGTCGCTCCGAGTACATATTCGCTGAGCAAAGTTTCGGGCAAGTTCCCCTGCCAAAGCAAAATTGAGCACGCATACAAAACCGCAACGCTAACCGCATTTCCGAGCAGTGCCGCAAATAGCGCTTTTTTCATAGTTTTCTTGTTAAAGATTTTTTTGGTTTCAATTTTCATTTTTCTCATCCTTTCATTTCAACTTAATTTTAAACGCAAAAAACCCTCTGCAGAATTGGTTAATCCTATTCCGCAGAAGGTTTTTTAATTACACTATTTAATTATTTTATTGAGCTTTAGTTTGGTCAGCTGCTTTTCCTGTTGTGCCGATTGCCCATTTAGCAAGCTCGATACGAACACGATCTTCACCTGTTTCAATTACAATAAAATCATTTTTAACGTGAACTATTTTTCCGACAATTCCGCCAATTGTTGTGATTTCATCGCCAACTGAAATTGAATTACGCATATCTTCAGCTTTTTTCTTACGTTTTTTCTCAGGTCTAATCATAAGAAAATACATAGCCGCAAAAAGGAATACCACGTAACCAACCATAACGATTGGGCTCATTCCTGCTTCAGCACTGCCGTCAGCAGCTGTTGTTGCAGGAGCACAACCTGTCGCAAATGCAAGTGCAAGCGTTGTTGTCGCTAGGGAAAGTAGTTTTGTAATTCTCGATTTCATTTGTTACCTCCTATACTGTTAACAATTAATTATACTCGCAAATTCTAAAGATTGCAAGTAAATTATACACGAATTCCCAAAATTTCTATATATTTTTTTCTAAATGCTTCAAATTCGCCATTTTCAATCGCATTTCTGATTTTTTGCATAAGCTCATTATAGAAATACAAATTGTGCATGACCGCAAAACGAAGCCCGAGCATTTCGTCCGCCTTGAAAAGATGGCGTATATATGCACGTGAATATTTTTGACAAACAGGGCAACCGCATTCTTTGTCGATTGGGTTTTCATCACGTTCGTATTTTTTGTTTTTAATGTTGACAACACCACTCCACGTATTCAAATGACCATGTCGTCCATTTCTCGCAGGCATTACGCAGTCAAAAAAGTCCACTCCCCTGTACACCGCTTCAATAATATTAATCGGAGTTCCGACTCCCATCAAATATCTTGGTTTGTTTTTTGGCATGTGCTCTTTTAAAACGTCTATGGTTTCGTACATTTCTTCCGCAGTTTCGCCAACCGCCAAACCACCGATTGCATAACCGGGAAGGTCTAGTTCCTCGATTTGCTTCATGTGCTCAACCCTCAAATCATGATAAACCGCACCTTGGTTTATTCCAAAAAGTACCTGCCCTGGGTTGACCGCATCTTCTCGTGAATTATATTCAGTCAAAGCAGTTTTACAGCGATGTAGCCATCTTGTGGTTCTTGCGCAGGAATTTTTTACATATTCATAGGTAGATGGGATTTCAATGCACTCGTCAAAAGCCATGGCAATGTCTGCACCCAAATTCGACTGAATTTTCATGCTCTCTTCTGGTCCCATAAAAATTTTTCTACCGTCGATATGAGAGCTGAAATTAACTCCCTCCTCCGTAATTTTACGAAGTTTTGCCAGTGAAAAAATTTGGAAACCACCGCTGTCGGTCAGCATAGGCTTGTCCCACTGCATAAATTTATGAAGACCACCCATGTCTTTAATCAACTCATCACTAGGCCTAACATGCAAATGGTAGGTATTTGAAAGTTCGACTTGACAATTTATGGTTTTTAAATCATCGGCGCTCAAACCGCCTTTAATCGCACCTTGGGTTCCAACGTTCATGAAAACAGGTGTTTGTATCGTTCCGTGTGGAGTTTCAAACTCGCCACGGCGTGCATATCCCTCTTGGTTTTTTAGTGTAAACAATTTTTTCTCCTTTATATATTCCCCTGAAAGTATTTAAAACACTTTGTCAAAAGCTATTTTTTCGCTATTGTCGAACCAAATTGTACCCCTATAAGTGAAGCCATTTTTCTTCAACACATGTTGCATTTTTTGGTTATCCGCATCGGTGTCCACCCTGAAATAGTTGACCCCTTTTTCCTTGGCTAGTTGCTCGACAAGTCCAAAAACGCAGTCGGATAATTTTTTCCCTCTAGCCAAATCCGAAAACGCCATACGGTGGACTACTACATATTTTTCCGCAGAAATCCATTCGCCATTCAAGCCATCATAGGCTGGTTCGCCGTCGAAATCTATGCATAAATATGCCAAAATTTCCTCATTATCAGTCACAAAATATCCTTTGCAATTAACTGCATCATTTTGCAAGCACGCTAAATCAGGATAGCCCGTTTGCCATTGGTCAATCCCCTGCTCTTTGAGGTGTTTTTTTGCTGAATTTATGATGCCCATTGCGATATTTACATCATTTAAAGTTGTATTTCTCAGTTTCATTTCGTGATATGTCTTCCTTTATATTATAAGCATAGAGTCGCCGAAAGAGAAAAATCTATATTTTTCCCTAACCGCTTCGGCATAGGCTTCAAGCACATTTTCTCTCCCTGCAAGCGCCGAAATCAGCATGATTAAAGTGCTCTCTGGCAGATGAAAATTCGTGATTAAAGCATCTAAACATTTGAATTTATACGAGGGATAAATGAAAATATTTGTAAATTTAGACCCAGCCAAAAGTTCGCCCTCGTCAGTCGAAAAACTCTCAACAGTTCGGCAAGAAGTTGTGCCCACGCAGAAAATTTTGCCACCGTTTTTCTTCGTTTCGTTGACAATTTTCGCAGTTTCCTCGGGAACAGTGCAAAGCTCTGAGTGCATGTCATGCTCCAAAATATTATCCGCTTTAACAGGTCTGAAAGTCCCCAAACCAACATGCAAAGTGACATAGCAAATTTTCACGCCTTTTTCCTCAAGCTTTTTGAGCAAATCATGTGTGAAATGAAGTCCCGCTGTCGGAGCCGCCGCCGAGCCTAATTCCTTTGAGTAGACAGTTTGGTAGCGTTCTTTGTCCTCAAGTTCAGCTGTAATATATGGCGGAAGGGGCATTTTACCCAGTTTTTCTAAAGTTTCAAGGAAAATTCCTTCGTAATTGAATTTAATAATCCTATTTCCGCCTTCGATGACTTCGCTAACTTCAGCCGTTAGTTCCCCACCGCCGAACGAAAGTTTTGTGCCCTCACGGGTTTTCTTTCCAGGGCGAGTTAAGCATTCCCACGAACCCTCTCCGAGGTCACGGAGCAAGACAACTTCAACCGCTCCGCCAGTTTCACGTTCGCCGTAAAGTCTTGCAGGCAAAACTCTTGAATTGTTCAAAACAAGGCAGTCGCCCTCATTTATATAGTCGGGCAAATCGTAAAAATGCTTGTGGAAAATTTCGCCACTGTTTTTATCTAGTTTAAGCATTCGTGAAAAATCACGACGTTCTGCCGGAGTTTGAGCAATAAGCTCCTCCGGCAGTTCAAAATTAAAATCGCTTCTGTTCAATTAAATTATACTCCTCTGGAAATGTCCACGCCTGTGTAGTAAAAACTGATGATTTGAGCATAGTTAAGCCCATGAACCTGTGCCATAGAATATGCACCCCATTGGCTCATACCGACATTATGCCCCCAACCACCGCCTACTATATTATATATATCTGCGGTTTCATCGTATTCAATAGTAAAGTTGATGCTTGGCAAGCCTAAAACACTGTAAATATTTGACTTAGAAAGTGAAGCAGAAGCGCCATTTGCATCATAGAATGTTAATGTACCCATGTTTCCAACATTTGTATACTTAGCATCAAAACTTGTAACCGTGCCAATTCCATAGCCTCTAGCGTTTAGTTTTGAAGTAATTTGTGAAGGAGTGAAGGCATAATCCCAACTTTTGTAAGTAAAGCTGATATCCGCTTCATATGGGTCTAGTTTTCCTCTTAGATAAGGAAGGGCTGTTACGAAAACATTTTCGCTATCCTCAGTCGCTCCTCCGTCAGAGGAGAAGTAGAGAGTTGAAGCAAATTTTCCGTCGTATGTAACATATAAATTTGCAGTTTCTTCAACTGCTGCATCGGTAACATCATTAGCCGATTTCGTGCCGTGATAAACCTGTGAATATGTATCGTTTGTGATGTCAAAACCATATTCCCAGTACTGATTTATGTTCGAAGCTATGTAGGTTCTAGCGCACAAAGCCTGAGCTTTCAATGCTTCTTTTGGCCAAGTGGCGCTCATTTCGTAAGGAATAACACCTTTTACATAATCTTCTATATTTACATAGTTAACAACAGTCATATTTCCGCCATTATAACGTATAAATGCAAAATCACCATAAAATCTATTCGCACCAGCTATAGTTGTAACCGCTTTTCCGCTGTTGCTTATAGGGCGAATTGCGAAAATCAAAGAATCGCCTGCGTCAAATTCAAACAAAATTTTGGAAGTACCTTCTTGAGTTACAGTAATCGCCTTGTTGCTTCCAGTGAAGGCTTCGCCACCCAAACCGAGAGTCGCAACCGCAGAATTTGCCTCTTCATAGCTTGAATAACTGCCTTTCATTACATAGAAAGTGCCGTTATAATAAGCAGGGAAAGCATCTCCATAAGTGTCCGCAACAGCTTTTGCATCCGCAAAACTGCCATATGAGCCGTTTAATTTTATATGGTATGCGCCTATGTAATTTCCACCGACCGAAACATTCATATCTTTAAGCACAGTTAAGCCTGTTGCAGTTGTGCTTCCTAAACTTTGGAAATTTCTGTTGCTGTCGTAGTAGCCAAATTCAAAACCACTTCCAACATAGTTGTTAACATTGCACTTATCCATTGAAGTATCTCTCGCCCTACTATAATAATAGTAAAGCCCAACTTTAACGGTTTCTTGTGAAACATCAACAGTTGTAGAGCCAACATTTCCAACAGGAATGTCCCCTACTCCACCAGAAGTTTCGGAAATTGTTTCAACTCCATCGGCAGTAATTGCATAAAATTCTTGCCCGACAAGTTTTTCAGTTCCGCCGTTTCCGACTGCATAACTCTCAGCCAGACCTTGCCCGAGGGTATCATTTCCCGTGTTGACAAAAATCGAGCCACTTGCCCCAACAGAAATTGTTAAGCTGATAATAAGTGCAAGAGTTAAAATTGTCAATCCCAGTCTTTTTATTCCATTATTTTTCATATTTACAGTCCTTTCGGTGGGTCTTTTCAGTTGACGGCGGCACTTTAGTATGTTATCATTAATCTATGTAGATAAATTTTACAAAAAAGTAACGAAGCCAATTTTGAGCATTATACCAGAAATTTTCCTTTTTTTCAAGACTTAGCGAGGTTTTTATTTTTGGAAAATGCAGTAAGGAGTTATTTGAAGATGAAAAAATACAAAGTAGGCGTTATAGGTGGCACCGGAATGGTCGGCCAGCGTTTTGTTGCACTGATGGAAAATCACCCTTGGTTCGACCTCTCTGTCATCGCCGCAAGCGAAAGAAGCGCCGGAAAAACATATGAAGAAGCAGTCGGCAAAAGATGGGCAATGCCCACGCCAATGCCTGAAGGTGCAAAAAAACTTATAGTCAAAAATGCAACTGCTGACATGGCTGAAATTGCCAAAGAAGTAGACTTTGTATTCTCTGCTGTTGACATGAAAAAAGAAGAAATTGCCGCACTTGAAGAAGCTTACGCAAAATGCGAGTGCCCCGTAGTTTCAAACAACAGCGCACATAGAATGACAGCCGATGTGCCCATGATAGTCCCCGAAATCAATCCCGAACATGTGGAAATCATCAAGGCTCAACAAAAAAGACTTGGAACAAAGCGTGGTTTTATTGCAGTAAAATCAAACTGCTCACTACAAAGCTATGTGCCCGCACTACACCCACTTAAAGATAAATTTGGACTTAAAAATGTACTTGTTTGCACATATCAAGCAATTTCAGGCGCTGGAAAAACTTTCGAAACATGGCCTGAAATGGTTGACAACTGCATACCATATATTGGTGGCGAAGAAGAAAAATCCGAGCGTGAACCCATGAAACTTTGGGGAACTGTTGACGGAGATGTGATTAAAAACGCTACTTCCCCATCAATCACCGCTCAATGCATCCGTGTTGCGGCATCTGATGGACATATGGCGGCAGTTTTTGCAAGTTTTGATAAAAAACCAAGTGAAGATGAAATTTTAAACATTTGGGATAATTTCAAGGGAAGAGCTCAAGAACTCGACCTTCCAAGCGCTCCCAAAAAGTTTTTAAATTATTTCACCGACCCCACAAGACCTCAAACAAAACTCGACCGTAACATCGAAAACGGCATGGCTGTTTCCATCGGTCGTTTGCGTCCCGACACACAATATGATTACAAATTTGTATGCCTAAGCCACAACACACTAAGAGGTGCAGCAGGTGGAGCAGTTTTACTTGCAGAACTTTTGTGTGCAGAAAATTACATCTAATATATTAAATATGGAGGTATTCTAAATGAAAACACCGATTTTTACAGGTTCATGCACAGCGATAGTAACTCCCTATCACAACGGAGTAATTGATTTTGATAAAATGGCAGAATTCATCGAATTCCAATATAACGCTGGAACTGCGGCGATTTTAGTTTGTGGAACAACAGGCGAAAGCCCCACTCAAACAATCGAAGAGCATGAGCAATTGACAGAATTTTGCATTAAAAAAGTCAACAAAAGAATGAAAGTTGTCGCAAGCATAGGCAGTAATGACACAAACACAGCCCACGAACTTGCAGTTTGCGCAAAAGAAGCTGGCGCCGATGCAACACTTATGATAACACCTTATTATAATAAAACTTCACAACAAGGTTTGGTAAAACACTTTGAATATGTTGCCGACCGTGTCGAAATTCCAATGATGCTATATAATGTGCCCAGCCGTACAGGTATTGGCATTTCAGTCGAAACATACAAAGAACTTGCAAAACACCCAAATATTAATGGTGTAAAAGAGTCCTCAGGCGATTTTTCACTCATTTCACGTACAATTAAAGAATGTGGCGACGAGCTAAACATTTGGAGCGGTAACGACGACAACACTTTACCAATGCTTTCCATGGGATCTAAAGGTGTAGTTTCTGTTGCGGCGAATATTATCCCTAAAGCAATGTCAGATTTATGTAAATTTGCCCTTGAAGGCAATTACGCAAAAGCGCAGGAAATTCACAATTATTATGCAGGTCTTTTCCATTACCTATTTATAGAAACAAATCCAATTCCTGTAAAAACTGCAATGAATTTGATGGGCATGGATGCTGGAGATTTAAGACTTCCACTATGCGAAATGTACCCAGCAAACCTTGAACTACTTAAAAAATCATTGCTTGAAGTTGGTTTAGAGATTAAATAAGTACTTAGGAGTAAAAAAATGCCAAAGATAATAATTTCAGGCTGCAACGGACGTATGGGCAGAGTTGTAGAGCGAATTTGCAAGGAAAAATCTGACATGGAAGTTGTCGCTGGTTTCGACGCAAATCCAGTGAAACTTTCCGACTACCCTGTCTACTCCGAGCCTATGGAATTTCAAGGCGAAGCCGACGTGATTATAGATTTTTCAAACTCCGCTTCGCTGGAAAGTTTGCTTTCATATTGTGCCTTCAGAAAAATTCCGGCAGTCATCTGCACCACGGGACATTCTGAAAAACAGCTCGCCTTAATAGACGAAACTTCAAAAACCGTTCCCCTATTCCGCTCTGGAAATATGTCACTTGGAATAAATTTGCTGACACATTTAGTAAAAAAAGCGGCTATGGTTTTGGGAGCAGATTTTGACGTGGAAATCGTGGAAAAACACCACAAAATGAAGGTTGACGCACCTAGCGGAACTGCGTTAATGCTCGCCGATGCGGTTAAAGAGGGTCTTCCCTACGATGCCGAATATGTTTACGAACGCCAAAGCGTGCGAAAACCCAGAGGTGAAAAAGAAATCGGAATTTCTGCAATTCGTGGCGGAACAATTGTCGGCGAACACGATGTTATGTTCTTCGGAAACGACGAGTCAATCGAAATTTCCCACAAAGCCTATTCAAGAGAAGTTTTTGCCAACGGAGCTGTTGCGGCAGCAAAATATATGGCAAATGTTGAAAAAGCTGGGCTTTATGACATGGGCAATGTTTTAGCAAATATTTTATAATTATAAAAATCGGAGTGTTTAAAAACACTCCGATTTCACAATTTTATGTAGATAAAAAGAGGTTTTTACAATGATAAAAAAAGAAAGAGAAATCAAAGATATAGAGAAAGTTCTGGAAATTTTAGATACATGTAAAGTCATGCGACTTGGCATGTGCGACGATGGAAAACCGTATACTATTCCATTGAATTATGGATATTTATACAATGATGAAAAATTTGAATTTTATTTCCACTGTGCTCACAAAGGGAAAAAATCTGATATTTTGGCAAAAAATCCAAACGTGTGTGTCGAAACCGACATCATGGGTTCACTTATCGAAGGCGAACACGGCTGTGAATATAGTGTTTTTTATAAAAGTTTCATCGGCTTCGGTGTTGCCGAGCTTGTGAATGAAACTGAAGAAAAAATCAAATTTTTGAATAATTTAATGGTATGCCAAACTGGAAAAGAATTTGAATTTACTGATGCTCAAATGAAAGGTGTTGCCATCTATAAGGTAAAAATTTCCGACTGGAGCGCAAAAGGCAGATAATTACCACAATTGTTCACATTTTCAACTTGATTATTTTGTCGAATTAATGTACAATATTATATAGTATAGTACTGAATATTAGATAATGTAATATTATGTAAATTTATAATAACCTATATAATACTTTTCGCTTAAGTGAGGAAATTTGCGATGAAATATGGAATAGTTGTAGACTCTGGCTGTGATTTAACAGGACTGTGGGAAGAAACACCAAAAGATATTGATTTTACACGAGTTCCGCTTAGTTTAGACATCGGCGGAAAAACTTTTGTCGATGATTTCAACCTAGACATCCCTGCATTCATGGACGAAATGTATGCATACAAAGGAAAAACAGGTAGTGCCGCTCCTAGCCCCGATGCATATTTATCCGCTTTTGAAAAATCTGAAAATGTGTTTGTTGTTACAATTACAGGAACTTTATCAGCGAGTTTTTCCAGTTCAAAAATTGCCGCAGATATTTTTAAAGAGAAATTTCCATGTAGAAAAATACATAATATAGACTCAAAGTCAACAGGACCCGAAATTTCTCTCCTCGTAAAAAAACTTACCGAGTTAATTTCAAGAGGTCTTGAATTTGAAGAAATTTGTGACAAAATTGATGAGTACCACCGCGGCACTCACCTATTATTTGTGCTTGAATCTCTTTCAAATTTGGTAAAAAACGGAAGAGTTAGCAAAGTTGCAGGTGCAATCGCGGGAGCTCTGAAAATCAAGGCACTGTGTGTCGCAGGTGTCGGCGGTACTATTGATTTAATTGAAAAAATGCGTGGAAAAACCAAAATTTATGACCAAATGATGAAAGAAATGTTGAAAATGGGATATAACGGCGGAAGAATTATAATTTCTCACTGCTTTAATCCTGAAATTGTTGAGTATATGACCAAAATTATTCGCTCACATTTTCCAAAATGTCACATCGAAGTGATGAAAACTAGTGGACTTTGCAGTTATTACTCAGAGCGTGGCGGTTTACTTATCGGTTTTGAAACATAAATAATTTTATAATTATAAAAAAGGCGGTGAAAAATTGCAAATATTAAAACTTGCATTAGGTTTCATCGCCTTGATTTTTGCTTTTATTGGAATTTTTCTTCCAATTCTTCCCACCACCCCATTTGTATTGGTGTCCGTGAGTTGCTTTTCAGCTCACCCGAAAATTAGAAGAAAAATTTTAAATATTTCATTTTTTAACGAATATTATCTCAGTTATGTGGAAAAACGACCACTAAAAGTTCAAACTTTAGTTTTTAGTCTTTGCTTTTTGTGGGCAATGCTTATTTTGTCGGCAGTATTAGTTGATAAATTTTATATATGTGTAATTTTAGGATTTGTCGGAATTTGTGTTTCTATACATATAATTATAATATCAAGGATTTTTAATAAGACTTTATAATTTTTATTCTAACAATTCCAAAATGCGCTCTTCTGTCCAGATATCATTTGGAAAAATAGAGATATGATTTTTATGCTTGCGGATAATTCTCACAGGATTTTCCAATGTGTTATCATATACATGCAGAATATCACAAATATCCATTAAAATTTTTATATTTCCCAAAGATTTTTTGTAACGCTTAATAATTTTATCCGTTTCCACATCATGCTCACCTGTAGCAACTCTCGCTTCAACACGTTTTACGTTGATATCCGGATTCGCCGTGAGCACAAAAACGCATTTTATAAAATATCCTGTCGATTTTGCTAGATTTAAAATATCTAGTTTATAGTGAGATGACAGCACTGTTTCAAAGGAAAAGTCTTCCTTTTTATCTATCGATGCATAACGTCTTTTGTCAACTAATTCTGCCGCCAATTCATTACTCATACCGGTTGACATTACAACGTCGTCAGCATTGGTATAAATACCTACTTTTTCAAAGTATCTGGTAATCGTACTCTTCCCTGAGCCATTCGGTCCAGCAATTACAAAAAGCATCGGCTTTTTATTCGGCATATTTCTCGCCCTCACTGGTATAATATTCCATAGGTTTTTTATCCCCATGTTTTAAATAAGCCTTTCCAGTTGAAACATTATATTTAGCAATAGGTTTCTCACAAAATTCAGCTTTTTCCAACGCAACCTTTACAGCTTTAACCGCCCGCGCATCCATCATCGCATCACTTTTAGAAATAAATTCATTTATATTATCAGATGGCATCACTATATTAACCGTATATTTTCCAATTTTTTTAGTTTTACTCATACAGTACCAACCTCCTTCAATTAATCTTTACCTTTTAATTTAGTATATACATTTTTCACTAAAAAGTCAATTAACGAAAATAAAAAACCTCATAGCTTTCGCTACGAGGTTTTTTGGTGACGCGTACG
>CAYJOS010000053.1:0-13104 GCA_964371875.1 uncultured Oscillospiraceae bacterium
TTCTTATATCACAAAGGTTTTTAGGTGTTATTAATCATATTTTTGTATACTATGTCAATAGAAAAATCAAATATTTTACATAAAATTTCTGTTTATCTCTTCCATTTTTTATACATTTCTGATATAATATAGCAGAATTACAAATAATGTTAATATTATGCTGTGTAATGGCACAGCGAAAGGAGGATTCAGGCTTATGTTGTGCTTACATGACAATAAAGTATTTAAGACCGAAGTTTTATGTAGCGAAAAGCCCGTTTTAGTTGATTTCACAGCCGATTGGTGTTCATCATGCCGTATGCAGTCTAACATTTTAGAATTCCTGCACTTTGACCATGGATCAAACATTATTTTTACGTCCGTTAATGTAGATTCTGCCTCACAGTTGGCTAATGAGTACAACATCGCAGCAATCCCGACTATGCTTCTTTTTAAAGACGGCGAGGTTAAGGAAAAACTCGTTGGTTTATCTTCATTGCAAGAGCTTGAAGAAGCAGTTGAGAGAGTTTTATGGGGGGAAGCAACTTATGGCTATACGACTTAATGAAGATGCAGAAATTGTAAAGACGATTAGAGAGGGACTCAAGCAACGCAATGGGCATTGCCCTTGCCGTCTTCAAAGCACGGAGGATACAAAATGTATCTGCCTTGAATTTAGAGAGCAAATGGCAGACCCTGAGTTTGAGGGATATTGCCACTGCCTGCTTTATTACAAGCCTAAGGAAGCAAATTGATTTTACTGTTTTAAAACAGTTGTGGGGAGGGCTTTTGCCTCCCCACTAACTATGTTAATAAGTGTAAATAGAAATAAATTTTAGGAGTGTGAATATGCAAGAGAATATAAAAAAATTTGGATTTGGCATGATGAGATTACCGAAAATTGGTGAAGAATTTGACAAAGAGCAAATTATAAAAATGATAGACCTTTTTCTGGACAATGGCTATAATTATTTCGATACCTCATACATGTACGAGGGTTCAGAGGAAATTATTGGCGAACTTTTGGTTTCTCGCCACGCAAGGGACAAGTTTATTCTTGCCTCAAAACTCCCTGCCTGGATGGGAGCAAGCAACGAAGCGGAAGCAAAAGAGATGTTTTACACCTCGCTAAAACGCTGTAAGGTGGAATATTTTGACTATTATATGCTCCACAACATTGGCGCATTCAGGACAAAAATTTTTGATGAATTTAATTTATGGGATTTTATTTTTGACCTCAAAAAACAAGGGTTAATTAAAAAAGTTGGATTTTCTTTCCACGATAATGCAAATGTCTTGGATGAAGTTTTGACAAAATATCCCGAATTTGAATTTGTACAATTACAAATCAACTATGCAGACTGGGAAAATCCACAAATTCAGGCAAGAGCTTGCTTTGAAGTTGCAAAAAAACACGGCAAACCGATAGTCATAATGGAGCCTTTAAAAGGCGGGTTTTTGGCAAAACCACCTAAGGCGATTAAAGGTGAAATTGATGCAGTTTTGCCAGAATGTTCATATGCAAAATTGGGATTTAAATTTACAAAAGAGCTTGATAATATAATTACAATTTTAAGTGGTGTTTCGACTTTAGAGCAAATGGTTGAAAATTTAGAAACTTTTAATTCCACCGAAAAACTCACCGAAAATGAGAAAAAAGCCATAGAAAATGTTCAAAAAACCTTGAAAAACTCAGATGTTTTGCCATGTACCGCCTGCAAATATTGCACTGAAGTATGTCCAAAACAAATTGCAATACACGATGTTTTCAGAGCAGATATTACATACAAAGAATTTGAAATTATCGAAAGAGCAAAGGGCACATATGGCTTTGCGAAAATGACTGGTGGAGACCCAGCGGAATGCATAAAATGTGGAAAATGTAATGGAGTTTGCCCACAGCAAATTGATGTTGTTAAGGAGCTTGAAAGATGCGTAGAGGCTTACAGTAAATAAGGGGATTTTGGTGATTTTCGCTTCGGCGAAAAGGAACGCTCTCTGATGGGGGATTTTCGCTTCGGCAAAAAGTACGAAGAGAACGAGAGAACGCTCTCCGAGGGCTCACTTTTTCTCGTGAAAAAGTAAGCAAAACACGTCGGGGACTCGCCCCCGAACGGCGAGATGCGGTAAGGGTGCTGAGTATACAGGCTGAATTAACTGGAAAATCCTGTAGTGGTTACCATCGCACTAAGTTAGAGAGTAGTCACGGCTGTCGCCTAATTTGTTCCCGTTGGCTACTCACTTGAAAAACTATATAGTAGGAGGGTCTATCTAAGCCTGTAAAATGCGAACTCTGCAAAACGGTTCGTATCTTGCAAGTCTAGATAGACCCTCCTACTCGCAGATTTGCAAGCTAGTAATTTACGTTAATACAGGCGTTTAGCCTGCCGAAAACCTCAGATTTGGTGAAATGGCAACTGCTAAAAATTATACAATCTCATTATTTTTGTATATTCAGCATATTAACCGTTCCCACCGTTCGGGGGTGTTTCCCCGACAAGTTTTTGGTGACTTTTTTCTTGAAAAAAAGTTACCCCAGCGGAGCGCGTTTTTCCTCGTTTTCTTTTTCGTCGCAACGAAAATCCCCCTCGAGTTCCCCCTGAAGGGTATAATTTAATGAAAAGACCCTCCTGATTTTGCGTCAGGAGGGTTTCAGTTTAGAGGTATCCAAATTATTTATTCTTTTTATACTCTTTTACATTTTCTGTGGTTGACATTGTTCCGTTTGTGCCTTTGCAGTTTGTGCTGTTAGAGCTGTTTCCACCGCAATCACTGCCCATAGGCTCTGTAATAGATGTTGATTTCTTTGCTTTTTGTTTTTTGTCAGACATTTAAGTCATCCTCCTGAATTAGAATTCACAAATAGTATGGCTCAAACATAAATTTTTATACACAAATGTTGAAAGAATTTTATTTTTATGTTAAAATGATAACACAGATTTATTTTGAAAGAGGTAAGACTAATGTCAGGACATTCCAAATGGCACAATATTCAAAAAACTAAAGGCGCACAAGATGCCAAACGTGCCAAAATTTTCACAAAAGTTGCAAGAGAAATCATGGTTGCTGTTAAAGAGGGCGGAAGTGGCGACCCCTTGAATAACTCTCGTCTTGCGGCGGCAATTACAAAGGCAAAAGCGGCAAATATGCCCAATGATAATATAAAAAGGTCAATCGAAAAAGCGGCTGGTGCAGGCGATAACTCAAACTTTGAAACCATAATTTACGAGGGTTACGGACCTAATGGCGTCGCAATTATTGTTGACACAATGACAGATAATAGAAACAGAACCGCCGCCGAAATGCGTCATTATTTTGACAAATACGGTGGAAATATGGGCACAAGTGGCTGTGTTTCTTGGTCTTTTGACAAAAAAGGTGTTATTATAATCGAAAACGAAGATAATAAAATCGACGAAGAAGAAGCCATGATGGAAGTTTTGGACGCTGGTGCAAGTGATTTTGAAGCTGATGGCGAAATTTTTGAAGTGTACACAGCTCCCGAAGATTTCCAAGAAGTTGCAAAAAAGCTCGAAGAAAAATATAAATTCCTATCGGCTCAAGTTGAAATGGTACCACAAAATTACGCAAAACTTGAAACCGAAGACGACATTAAAAATATGAACAAAATGCTCGAAATGTTTGAGGACAACGACGATGTCCAAAACGTTTGGCACAACTGGGAGCAAGAATAGTTTTGGAAAGGAGCTAAATGGAATATACAATAGAAGGCATTTCCGAGGCGTTAACCTCTGAAAATTATATCGCAGATGAGGAAATTTCTGTCACACTTTATGCGGCGTTAAAACTATCACGCCCACTTTTAATCGAAGGCGCAGCAGGAGTTGGAAAGACAGAAATTGCCAAAGTTTTATCAAAAGTAATGGAAAGACCACTGGTCAGGCTTCAATGCCACGAGGGGTTGGACGAGAGCAAAGCTCTTTATGAGTGGAATTATCAAAAGCAACTTTTGTCAATTCAAGCTGGAAAAACAGCTGAGGACGACAATTTAGAGTCCATTTTTGGCGAGAGTTTTTTGATGGAAAGACCACTTTTAAAGTCGATTAGAAGTGAAAATCCTGTGGTTTTGCTCGTTGATGAAATTGACAAATCAGATGAGGAATTTGAGGCATTTTTACTTGAAATTTTGAGTGAATTACAGGTAACTATACCCGAACTCGGAACAATTAAGGCAAAAAGCACACCCTTTGTTGTGCTGACAAGTAACAACACAAGACCACTTTCCGAAGCGCTTAAAAGACGCTGTGCCTACCTTTATATCAAGTACCCCGACCCTGAAAAAGAGGTCAGCATAATAACCGCAAAATTGCCAGACGCCGACTACGAGCTTGCGCTTGAAGTTGCGGCGGCAGTTGCATATTTGAGGGGGAGCGACAAGGTTGTTAAAAAACCGTCAATCGCTGAAACTCTCGACTGGGTGGGTGCTTTAATCGCCTTGGGACAGCCAAGACTCACACGAAAAGCCGCCGAACAAACCATGGGATTTATACTAAAAAACCATGATGATATTGATGAAATGCTGGGAGATGAGGGCTTTGACAAATGCCTTTGCAGATAATTTAGTTCTGTTTTTTGAAAAACTCCGCTCCCGTGGCTTGACTGTCGGCATAGCGGAGGCGCTTGATGTTTTCACACTTTTGACCCAAGATGTATTGTGCGAAAAAGAGAAAATGCGGATTTCTATGCGTGCTCTTTTGGCAAAAAGCACAAGAGAGCAGGAAGTTTTTGACTATTGTTTTGAAGAATTTTTTGTATCAAGCAGAGAAATTGAACAGCAAGAAGTTCAGGCGAAAGAAGTAGAAGAGAAAAAAGTCCGCCAGCGTCAGGAAGCGCTTGACGAGTTGACTTTCAATGGCGAGGAAATTGATATTTCTGACGATTTAAGAGAGATTTACGCAGAAATGGATGCTGAAAAGCGTGAAAAACTCAAAAATTATTTGGGAATGAGTAACGTTCCAAAACGCCGTTCACCCTTTGCGTATAAGTACATGAAGCGGCTTTTAGAACAGCATCTTCGTCTAGAAGATGCACAATATGAAAACCACGATGACACAGCCGCAGGTACTGGTGGCTCGGATGGCGACCTTTTGTATAAGGATATCTCAAAAATTACAGAGGATGAAATGCCTCGTGCAATTAACCTAATTCAGACCATGGTTAAGCAGTTAAATGGTGCAATTTCACGAAAATTCAAGCGTTCGGGACGAAGCGGAAGGCTGGATTTTAGGGCAACTATCAGGGCGAACATGGGCACTGGTGGTAATTTCCACACGCTGAAATATAAGAACAAAAGGCGTAGTCGCAGGAAAATTATTTTGCTGTGCGATGTGTCGGGTTCTATGCTGAAATATTCGGAATTTGCGATTAGATTTATAAAATCCATGAGCGATGTTTCCGATTCCTCGCGAGTTTTTGTGTTTTCGGAGGGAATTAGCGAGGTTTCACCTTTTGTGCTTGAAGAAATGAGTACCTTCCAGAATTTTGTAAAAAATAGCGGATTATGGGGAAAAGGTACAGATATTGGAAGCGCTGTAAATGATTTGCTGGAAATTCGTCCAACGGTTTCTGGAAATAATTCCATTTTAATGGTAATTAGCGATTCAAAATCTGTAAAGCTCGACGAAGCAAGACTTTCGGTCATGCGTGCCTCAAAACATATGGGTAGAATTATCTGGCTAAATCCAATTCCTGGCAGAAAATGGCAAAAATTAGGTTCTGTTACAAGTTTTGTAGACCTCTGCGAAATGCTGGATTGTAGCACAATCAATGAATTATCGAGAGCTTGCGCAAAATCTTTGGTCGCAAAATAAAAAATACTTTATTTATATTGAAAAATATGATATTATATACTAAAAAATATACAATTATTTTCTCAGGAGGAAAACAATGAGATTAGTTACACGTTCAGACTTTGACGGACTTGCCTGCGCTGCTCTTTTGAAGCAAGCAGGAGTTATAGATCACTGGAAATTTGCCCACCCAAAGGACTTACAAGATGGATTGGTCGAAATCGGACCAGACGACTGCCTTGCAAACGTTCCTTATGTTGAGGGGTGCGGTTTGTGGTTTGACCACCACTCCAGTGAGCACGAAAGACTTCATCTTGAAGGAAAATTCAAAGGCGAAAGCCGTCTTGCGCCCTCATGTGCGAGAATTATTTACGAATACTACGGCGGAGCGGAAAAATTCCCAGGCATGGAAGACATGATGGTTGGGGTTGATAAAGTTGACTCCGCTGACCTCACAATTGAGGACGTTCAAAACCCATCACCTTGGATTTTGCTTGGATATTTGATGGATCCACGCACTGGCTTGGGCAGATGGAGAGAATTTACAATTTCCAACTACCAATTAATGGAAAAACTTATTGATTGCTGCATCACGATGACCATTGATGAAATTATGGCTATGCCTGATGTTCAAGAACGTGTTGATATTTACTGGGAGCAAAATGCAAAGTTTGTCGAAATGGTAAAAAAATACACTAGAGTTGAAAAAGATGTAATCATCAGCGACCTACGTGGCGTAGACCCAATTTACACTGGAAACCGTTTCATGATTTACAGCATGTATCCTGAGCAAAATATTTCCTGCTGGATTGTCAGCGGTAGAGGTGGCAAAGGTTGTAGCTGTGCGGTTGGATATTCCGTTTTGAACAAAACTTCAAACGTGAATGTTGGTCAACTTATGCTTAAAAACGGCGGCGGCGGACATAAAATGGTTGGTACTTGCCAATTTGACGATGATGTCATGGATGTTAAAGTTAAGGCACTTTTAGAGGAATTAGTGAATGGCTAAAATGCCAAAAAATAGCAGTATGAGCAAAAGTAATATTTTGCTCATACTGCTTATTGCTATTTGTATCGCTGCGATTTCGTACACGGATATGGTAATCAGACCGCCGTATTTCATAAAAACCATGGTAAAAGCTCCGATTTTTTTCCTAGTTCCTATAGTTTACTGTAAATTTAACAAAAAAGAAAATCCATTTAAAATACTAAAACCAAACCCTAGAGGCTTAAAATTAGGACTGATTTTAGGAATTTCAATTTACCTAATTATAGTCGCTTTTTACCTGATTGCAAGAAATTTTGTCGATTTAAGCTCTATAAAAACTTCGCTAGAGAACAATTTGGGTATAAATAAAAGTAATTTTTTTGCAATTGCACTATATGTTTGTATCGTGAATTCCTTTTTAGAGGAATGGTTTTTTAGAGGCTTTGTTTTCACGGAATTTAAGAAAACTTCGAGATTTGCAGCCTATGCGGTCAGTTCGCTGGCTTTCAGTATTTACCATTTTGCCATTATGGACGGCATGTTTAATATTTTCTTGACCCTGCTGATTTTGTTTGCACTTTTTGTCGGTGGCACGATTTTTAACTACTTAAATGAGAAAAATGAGAACATTTTTTCGTCGTGGTTCTGTCATAGTTTTGCTAATTTTGCGATGAATACGGTAGGATTTATAATATTTTTTACCTAAATTCCAAGAAATAGCACGTCGAGAATGACCCCGACGTGCTGTTTTTTATTTTCTACCAGACATTGCAAAACCGATTACTGCACCGCAAATGCCACCAACTATATGTGTCATTTGGGAAACATTGTCAGCAATTGCAAAACCATTGATAATCTCGCCGCCTATGTAAAAAACACCAACCAAAATCAGAGTCAAAGGAATGGTGTTTCCACGCATTCCGGCAAGTGAAGCCATCAAAATCATCATGAAAACTATGCCACTTGCGCCCAAAAGTGCAGTATTTGGGAACAAAATGAACTGTACTAAGCCCGAAACAAAGGCAGTAATTAAAATTGCCATGAGCAAACGTTTGCTACCATATTTTTCCTCAAGTGATGGACCTAGGACTAAAATAAACATAATATTTCCTATATAATGGGAATAATCTGCATGTCCTAGCACGTGCGAAAAAAATCGAAAATAGGTAAATGGATCGCTGAGAGGCGCTCTGTAAACCATGAAAAAGTCGTTTGTTGCGCCTTGTGTGAACCACGCAAGACCTAAAACTAAGAGCGATAAAAAGGAAAAAGTTAGTACGACAGGGGAGTTATATTGTATTTGTATGGAAGTTTTTTTCATAAAGTTACCTTTCAATGTGCTGAATTTTTCTCTGTTACCATAATAGAATAATAAAAAATTACCAAAAAGTCAAATAAAAAATGAATTAATCGTAAATTAACTAAAATTCCCAAGGAAATTTTGATTAATTTATGTTACAATAGGATTTAGTTTATGCGAAAGGATACTATTTCAAAATGAAAAATAGAAAATTTAAGAGCACAACTTGTGCTTTTTTGGCTACGACTACACTGCTTTCGAGCACAGCCTTCGCCTCAACCCTCGGAACTGAAATCGACGGTTTCGACGTTGAGGTCAGAGACGGAATTGAATATACGCACTCCGCTTTTTGGACAGGAAGCGATTATAGACGTGAAAATTATCTGGAATACACCCCTAATTCACAAATTTTTCCTGTTGTAGTCTACGGTTCAAAACTTACAAATTATGGCTCTTTCACCGATATGGCGAAAGTTTTGAATGATCAGGGCTACTATGTTGTCGGCGGAATTAACGGCGGATATTTCAACACTTGGGATTATCAGCCACTGGGGCTTGTAATTTCCCACGGCGAGCTGATTTCTTCGGATGGAACTATGCCCGCGGTTGGTTTTAAAAGTGATGGTACAGCAGTTATTGGAAAACCTTCCCTGACAATTAATGTAAATATTAAAGGCGAATTTTACCCCATTGAGAGCCTCAACAAAGACCGTGGGGCGGGCTACGCACTTTATAGCTCCGACTATGCTACGGCGACGAAAAACAGCAAAGAGGGTACAGATGTAATTTTAACTTTGCCCGAGGGCGAGTACATAAAAAATAACGGTGACTTTGTATTTACTGTCGAGGAAGTTATTGTAAATGAAGACGGTGTACAGGAAATTCCAGAGGGAAAATATGTACTAAGTTTACCAAAAACTGCCGATGCATGGCATCAAAATGGTATGAATTCACTAGTTGCAGGCGATGAAATTACAGTTACTGTAAGCTCAGACGAAGCATGGGATGAGGTAGTTTGGGGTCTTGGTTCAATTTACCATTTGCTATCTGACGGGCAAGTTGTAGGCGATTTTGAGGTCGGAACTGCACCCCGAACAGCTGTCGGCGTTAAAGAGGACGGCACGGTGATTTTCTACACAATTGACGGCAGAAAAAGCGGTCACAGTGTGGGAACTGACATGAAAGGCGTGGCGGACAGACTCTTGGAACTTGGTTGCGTTGATGCGATTTTGATGGACGGCGGAGGGTCGACCACATTGAATATGGTTCACCCAGGTCAGGCATCACTATCGCAAATTAATGTGCCATCAGATGGCAGTCAACGTTCGGTTACGGACTATATTATGTTAGTTTCCACAGTAGAACCTTCGGGAGAAACTGATAAATTGGTACTTTCGCCATATGACGCAAACATGCTTGTCGGGGCTGAACTCTCGCTCGAAGTTCTAGCACAAGATGCGACGGGCTTCAAAAGCGTAATTCCAGAGGATTTGGAATTTTCTGTCGAAAATGAATTAGGAACGGTCAGCCGTGGAGTTTTTACTGCCGAAAAGGCAGGCAGTGGAACGATTTCGGTTTCATCTGAGGATGTCCGTGACGGTGAAATGAACGTAGATGTTATCGAAACACCTCATTATATGGCAATTATGAAAGAAAATGGAAGCACAATTTCCAGTTTAAAGCTCGAAGGTGGTGAAACAATTGACCTGACAGCTTACTCATCATACGATTATATTTCGCTGATGGACAATGATGAGTGCTACACTTGGGAGGTCACTGGTGACATAGGAACAATCGACGAAACAGGATTTTTCACGGCGAGCGAGGACTTTGCCGAGGGAACAATTGAGGTCACCGCTGGCGAAAAAACTGTAAGCATTCCCGTGAGTGTATCCTATCCCTTAGGAATTTATGAGGATGTTTCAGAGGAAGATTGGTATTATGAGTCAGTAAAATTGGTAGGAGAAATGGAAATTCTAAACGGTGTGACAAACACAGAATTTGCACCGCATGAAAATATGACAAGGGCGATGTTCGTCACAGTTTTGCACAGATTAGAGGGAACACCTAGCTCCGATATTGAACTGACCTTCGAGGACGTAGAAGCCAATATGTGGTATACCGATGCGGTTAAATGGGCGAACGAAAACGGACTTGTTATGGGTTATGATGAGAAAACTTTTGGAATAAATGACCTTATAAATCGTGAACAAATGACCACGCTTTTGCTAAGATATGCTACATTTAAAGGCGAAAATACCGAAATTGAGCACGATTTGAGTATTTTTACTGACATGGAGACTATCAGCGAATATGCACTTCAATCAGTGGAATGGGCGGTCGGAAGAGGCTTGATGAACGGAATGACAGAGGACACATTCGAGCCACAAGGAACAGCCACAAGGGCGCAAACAGCTGTTATTTTGGATCGATATATGAGCCTTGAAGATGTCGAAACTCCAGAAGAGGCCGAGCCTACTGAACCAGAAAATGAGGAGCTTGAAACCTCCCCATTAACCCCAGATACCGAAGATGAAATTGGAAATTCTGAAGAACAAACTGGAAATTCTGGAGAGGTAACACCCGAAACACCAACAGAAAATGAAACAACTGGAGAGACGGAAGAATCTCCTTTTGGAAATTAATGTAACACTTGACAAATAGCTCCTACAGGTGTAGTATAAAATTATACTTACTACACTTGTAGGAGCTTTATTTTGATAAATTGCATAATTTCTAATGTTTGGAGGGATAAGTTTGAAAACAAAACGACTAACTGAAAGCGAATGGGCAGTTTTATCGGCGCTGTGGACAGCAGAAAAGCACTCGCTGGGCGAGCTTACGGAACTCTTGAAACCAAAAACAAATTGGAGCAGAAACACAGTTCTCACATATTTAACACGAATGCAAGCGAAAAGTTTAGTGAAAATTGACAGAACGGGCACTAAACCTTATTCTGCCAAGGTGACAAAAGAGGATTGCGCAAAAATTGAACGGTCCGACCTCCTAAAAAATGTCTACAATGGAGCGACGGGGGATTTGATTTCTGCATTCCTAAAAGAGTCGCAAATAACATCGGAGGAACGTGACAGGCTTCGCAAAATGTTAGATGATATGGAGGTGTAGTTAGTGACCAATATTTGGGAATTATTGATGCAGTCAATTGCAATTTCACTGGTTGCGGTATTTTTGATGATAATTAAACATTTTTTAAACCAGCATTTATCACCAAAATGGCAGTGTGGAATTTGGGCACTTTTAGGGTTTAGGATAATTTTACCTGTAAATTTAAATGGAAATTTGTTCGGACTTTCAATATCAAGTTTAATAGAATATTTCAAATATACAGTGGAAATTAACCTAAATTCGACATTTTCAGCACCATATATTCCACTAGAAAATTTTGCACCTATACCCATTTTGAATTCATCTCCGACTAGCATCACGGATTGGATATTTGTGGTATATGTAATTGGCGTTTTTGGGTTTTTAATCCACTACCTCACTTCCTATTTTAGATTACGATTGATTATAAATAAAAGTGAAAAAATTGGCGAAGGTTTAGAAAATCAAATAAATAATTTGTGCAATAGATACAATTTAACAGCTTGTGAAGCGGTAACTGTTGTTGGTTTAGACACAGCTTTTGTTTGTGGAATTATTAAACCTGTGCTTGTTTTGCCTAAAAATGTAAAAATTGATGACAAAGTGATTTTACACGAATTTTTGCATGTGAAATATAATGATTCATTTCAAAACACGGTCTGGTGTATTTTCAAAGCACTCCATTGGTGCAATCCGTTCCTACATTTTGTGTTCGACAGAATTGCAAATGACCTCGAAAGCCTTTGCGACACAAGAATTTTAGAGCGATTAGAGGGCGAGGAAAGACGAGAATATGGAATAATATTACTGGAAATGACGAACGATAAATATTCAGTAGTTTTTGGCACAACTAATGTATCAAATGGTGGAAAAAATATTGCAAAACGCATAGAGGCGATAGTGCGATTTAAAAAATACCCTCAGGGTATGGAGGTTTTGTCAATTTGCACAGTTATCATACTTGCAATTCCGACATTAGCAACAGAAAAACCAAATTTAACTGACACATATTTACATCCGAGCAGTGAAACTGAATATAATTACTCCATGGCTGGGACGAGGTTAAACAGGTGTACTACGATTGCAGGGGCGATTGACACCTATGCAAAGGGGATTTTACTGGAAAATGTAGTGTATTTTGCCACAGCTTCACCACTTTCTATGCAGGCTGATTTTGAAGAGAACAGAGAAGAAAATTTCCAGAAAGACGTCTATTATCCGTGGTATCATCATGATATCGGGGAGGAGTTATATTATTTGGTCGCCTCGTCGGGATACAATGTATTTAATATAAGTGAAAGTTCAGAAAATACATATTCTGCCACTTTGGTTTTTGAAATAAGCGGATTTTTGGATGAAAATGGACACAAGACAGAGGGTTTCAAAGTTGGCTATGTATCACTAAATGTTGAAATTTCACTGGAAAATGGTTTTTGGGTTGTTGAGGAATTTGGGGAACGAAAAGTATATATAAATCAGCATATTTATGAGGTGTATGTCAGCACTGACCTAGGGATTTCGCCGAAAATTTACTCTGCAAAAGGTGAATTTGGAACAATGACAGTGGCCTTGAATACAGAATATAAAATTGAAAATATTACCAATGGACAGGCGAACATGTTTGATTTTTTTACCTCGACAAATTTCGATACGAGAATGAAAACGGACGCTAAATTTTCTGGTCAAAATATGATTCACAATTCAAAAATTTACAAATTTGAGGGTAGCGAAGAATTAAAAAGCACCATTAAGCATGTTGGAATGAGGGTTTATGCAATAGGTGAAAATGAGAACCTTGACGATATTGTTAATGAAAATATTGGAATTCCAAGCGGGTCTACTTCTAGTAGTTCAAGTGATGGTTGGAGTTATACAACCTTAGAAGTCGACGAAAATTGGGATGGTGAAATTTTCAGCGGTGG
>CAYJOS010000054.1:0-12963 GCA_964371875.1 uncultured Oscillospiraceae bacterium
TCAGCATATTAACCGTTCCCACCGTTCGGGGGTGTTTCCCCGACAAGTTTTTGGTAACTTTTTTCTTGAAAAAAAAGTTACCCCAGCGGAGCGCGTTTCCCCTCGTTTCTTTTCGCCGAAGCGAAAATCGCTTCTCCCCCGAGGGGCGTTTTCCTTTTCGTCGCAACGAAAATTCTCACGTTCTCATGTTATTTTCGTAGAAGCTACCGAATGCCTAAACGCTTTTCAATAGCCTTTCGAACTTCTTTAATAACTTTTAGTCTAGCATATTTTTTGTCGTTGCCTTCGACAATAATCCACGGTGCGTGCTCTGTCGAAGTCCTCGCAATCATCTCATCGACTGCGGTTTCATATTCGTCCCATTTCGCACGATTTCGCCAGTCTTCATCGGTGATTTTATAGCGTTTTTCGGGATTTTCCTGCCTGTCCATAAAGCGTGAAAGCTGTGTTTCTTTGTCCACTTGTAGCCAGAATTTTAGGACAATTGCACCCCAATCAGTAAGCTCTTTTTCAAACTCATTGATTTCATCAAAGGCGATGGACCAACGATTTTCGGGCGTAAACCCTTCCACACGTTCGACCATAACTCTGCCGTACCATGAGCGGTCAAACACGCTGATGTGACCATTTTTAGGAAGTTTATTCCAAAATCTCCATAAATATTGATGAGCACGCTCGTCCTCGGTCGGCGCAGAAATTGACGAAACCGCAAAGCCTCTTGGGTCGAGTGACCACGAAAGCCGCCTGATTGCGCCACCTTTTCCCGATGCGTCCCAGCCCTCAAAAGCGGCAACGACTGGGATTTTTTCACGGTAGAGCAAGCTGTGAAGCTCTTGCATTTTCTTCTTTTCGCTTTTTAATTTTTCGTCATAGTCGTCGGGCTTGACAAGTAAATTTAGGTCAACATCCGAAAGCTTCGGCATGGTTAAAATATTAACATCAGGAGGGAATTTTGTCAGTTTAGATGTCATTTGCTCGCCGTCGAGAGCTTTTTTAAGCCTCTTGCATAGCGCCTTAAGCATCTCCAAAATTCCGCAATTTTTTTCCTCGTTCCAGATAATTTCCCAAGGTGCATAATCGTTATTTGTAAGGTTTAAAAGTTCATTTTTTGCCTTAAACCATGTAGAATAACGGCGATTTTGCTCCCAATCTCTGTCGTTTACACGCCAAGAGGTGACTTTGTTTTTCTCAAGCTCGTCCATGCGTTTAAACTGCTCTTCCTGCCCAATGTGCAGAAAATATTTACAAATTATATAGCCATCGTCGGAGAGTTGACGCTCAAAACGGCAAATTGAGTCTGTGAAACTATTGTCAATGTCCTCGTCAACAACATAGGCTAAAGCGTCTAAATACCAGCCTCTGTCGAAAATTGCGACATTTCCACGGGCGGGAGTTTCCCTCCAAAATCGGGTTAGCCAAGGTTTTCTCGCATCGTCGCCCTCGGCGAGTTTTGTCGCCAAAACCTTGTATGAGCGTGGCTCCATTTGCGAAGTTAGGCTGCTAATTGCCTTGCCTTTTCCCGAGGCACTCCAACCGTCGACTATTATAATTACAGGGATGTTTTTGTTTTTAAGCTGTTGTTGTAAAACAGCTAATTTTTTTTGGAGTTCCTTTATTTCTTTTGAGCTCTCTTTGTTTTCGCATTTTGAAGGTTTTTTGAAATCGTTTAACATAAAATCTCTCCTAACCTATATAATAATTTGCATAGTCACTGCTGACAAGTATAGCGTCACAAAGTCCAGCGTCGAGTGCTTCAAAACATTCGTCCTCACTTGTGACAATCAAAAGGTTCTCTAAATCTTCAATCAAATCAACATTTTCTTCTTGAAGGGTTTTGCCCATAATTGAGTTACCAACAGTAGCAAGAATTTTGCCTTTAAGCTCGCCTGTTCGATTAATTCCAGAGTCCGCTTTTGCAACAAATTGGAAACTGCTTCCGCTTATGTATGATGGCGATGTACTCATTCCGCTGACAATTTCGCTTGCGCCAAATCCACCGACAACGCAGTCAACATTGCCTGAATCGAGCTCAACCGCCGCTGTTCCACGCTCTATCTCTTGAAACCTGATTTGCCAGCCAAGGCGAGAGCAAATTTCGGAAAGCATTTCAGCGTCAAAGCCTACAACAGCTCCGTTTTCTTCAAAGCAAAATGGCGCAGAATCTTTATAATAACCAGCGATGAAAACCCTCTCGCCCCTGTTAAGAAGCCACTCGGCGGCGTTTTCGTCCGTTCCGAGTATTGCTCGGTCATCTCCGAACCATTTTGTGGAAAGCGTGTCAAGATATCCTTCCTCAGACAGTACCATCATTCCAGCTGTGAAAACATCTCGAATTACGTCGTCCTCACGAAAGGCAACTTGATATTCCTGACCCTCTATGCTTCCAAAAGCTTTATAACCAAGGTCAGTGCTATTTCCATTGCAGGCTGACAGCAGAACAAGCAGAGATAAAACAAGCGCTAATAGCTTGAATTTCATGTATCAACCTCCTTTTCTCCTAAAAATTTACAAATTTTGTTTTTGTACTATGATTATAGCACGAATTATGATAAACTAAAAGAGAAAAGTTTGCAAGTGGGAAAAATTATCATCTGAGCACACTTATTAACACAAGCGTTGTTACTTTTTTACAGTTTGTTCATCATTTAAAATGGGTAAAGTTTATAATACTAATTATATTGTAGAATGGAGCTGAAATTTATGCAAACTAAAAGAAAAGCACTGGTCGTCGAGGACGATATTAATATAGCAGAACTATTGAGATTATATCTCGAAAAGGAAAATTTTGATGTTTTGATTGCGAATACAGGTGACGAGGGACTCGACCTCGCCTTAAACGAAAATCCTGACATTATCATGCTTGACGTTATGCTACCCGGAAAAACCGGTTGGCAAATTTTGCGTGAGGTGCGAAAAACTTCAAAAGTTCCTATCATAATGTTAACGGCTAAAGGTGAAACTTTTGACAAGGTTTCAGGGCTTGAAATGGGCGCTGATGACTATATGACAAAACCTTTCGAGGTTAAGGAATTAATTGCGAGAATTAACGCTGTTTTACGCAGAACAGAGCCAGATGCACCGCAAGAAGGCAAAAATCTAAATTTTGACAATTTGACAATAGACCTCGATGCGTATGAGCTTATTGTCAGCGGTAAAAAAATCGACACTCCACCGAAAGAGATGGAGCTTTTATATCATCTTGCATGTTCGCCAAACCGTGTTTTCACAAGAAACCAGCTTCTTGATGAAGTTTGGGGCTTTGACTATTTCGGCGACTCACGCACAGTTGACGTTCATATAAAAAGACTGCGTGAAAAGCTTGAAGGTGCGAGCGAAAAATGGAGTCTTAAAACTGTTTGGGGCGTTGGATATAAGTTTGATATAACCGAAGGCTAAAAGTTTGGAGCAATACCTATGCAAAGTATGTATTTGAAAAATTTCATGGTCAGTGCTGGGCTTATTGTTGCAAGTTTTGTGTTTTTTGGAATAACTGTTTCCATGCTTTTGCAATATTATGTAACAAATGTCTGGGGCGAATCCATGGAACTTAGCGCAAGCGAGGTCGCATTGTCGGCGACAGCTTTTGTCGAGGATGATTCGTTTCGCAGTTGGGAGCTAAAGGTGCTTTTAACCACTTTGGAGCAAACAACAGGCAATGATATTATGATTACAAACGACAAAGGCTATATTGTTGCCTGCTCTGACGATGGAATTGTTTGCCATCATATAGGGGCAAAAGTCGAGGTGGGAACACTTGATAATTTAATCTCACAAGAGAAAGCGAGCGGTGTTTCAAATCTGGGTGGAATTTTTGATACACCGAGAGTTGTTGTCGCCGAGCCAATAATTTCTAGTGGGGAGACGATAGGATACACAATTGTCAGCGATAATGTCGGCAGACTGTCTGGGATTGAAGACACATTTTCGGCGCTTATGGTTTTAATAACCCTTGTTGTATTGACAATAACTGTCATAATTACATTTATTACCACTAAAAAACAGACAAACCCAATAAACCAAATGGCTTCAGCTGCTATGAAATTTTCTCATGGTGATTTTTCTGTCAGAATTGAAGATACAGGCAGAAATGACGAGCTTGGAGCGCTTACAAATTCCTTCAACTTGATGGCGGACTCGCTGGAGCAATCTGAGCAAAAACGCCGTGAATTTATAGCAAATGTATCGCACGAATTGAAAACACCGATGACAACAATTTCGGGCTTTGCGGACGGGATTTTGGACGGAACAATTCCAACTGAAAGGCAAAATCAATATCTAAACACGATTTCCTCAGAAACCAAAAGGCTAAACCGCATGGTGAAGCGAATGCTTGAACTTTCGAGAATTCAGGCGGAGGACACTGGAGAAGTTTTGAAAAAAAGTTTTGACATTGGTGAAGTTTTGATGCAAACACTGCTGAGCTTAGAGGGAAGAATTAACGAAAGAAAACTTGATGTTGACGTGTGCATACCCGAGGAGAGATGCCTTGTAAAAGGTGATGGCGACGCAATTAATCAAGTTGTGTATAACCTGCTAGAAAATGCCATAAAATTTTCCAAGGAGGGCGAAGTTCTGGGACTGAGCTTGTGGAAACAGGCAAACAAAGTTTATGTTTCGATTAAAAATAGGGGCGAAACTATACCGCCGCAGCAACTCTCTTTGATTTTTGATAGATTTCATAAAACCGATGCGTCGAGAAGTCAGGACAGGGATGGCGTTGGGCTTGGGCTTTATATAGTCAAAACCATTCTTGGAAATCACAGGGAAGATATTTCTGTAAGTAGTGTTAATGGAGTGACAGAATTTGTGTTTACCTTGACACCGAAGAAAAATTAATGGTATTATAAGGTATTAGATTTTTAGTTTAGACCCAAAGGGGGAGAGTTTATGGCATTTAGAAATCGTGAAGGAGTTAGAAACGACGACCCGTGGAACAATCGTCGTGAGCAGGAATTCAAAAAAAAGAAGACTGAGTTTGTAAATTCGCGTAAAGAAGAAAAAAGGGAAAAATTGGTAAACCAAGATTCCTACTCAACATCAAGCCCAAGCGCAAAATCGCCTGAAAATTATGGTGAGCATACTGTTAATACTGTATATACACAGTCGAGCTCGGAGGAAACTCGAGCCAGCTTACGCAAAAGAAAAAATGGTTGTGTTGCAAAAACTATAATCATTGTGATTGCGGCATATTTGCTGTTCAGTGCAGGTACGTTCCTAGACTGGTTTTTCTCAGAACCGGAGCCAGAACCGTATTTACCCAATGCGGAATACGGTGAAAATTTTGAAATCCCAGAGGCACAAGTGCCGTCGATTTTAGATGAGAATAAGCCTTTTGTTGCTGGAACAAATGACATTGAAAGGGCTGAACCAAATCCAGAAATTGACTTAGACGTCATTTCAAACGAGCCAAATACATTAAGCTTACAGGATATATATAGTAAATGTGCGGTGTCAATTGTCGGAATAACTGCAACTTTAGACGGTGCTGATTATAGCTGGGGAAGCGGAATTGTTATGACGGCGGATGGCTATATTGTGACTAATAGCCATATTTTGGACGGCACTGACGGGGCAAGAATTTCACTGTCGGACGGAACTGAAGTCGAGGCGATTTTAGTCGGACACGATGCGATGACAGACCTTGCGGTTTTAAAAGCCGAGGGTGCAGAATTTATACCAGCCGAATTTGGAGACTCTGAACTTTTAGAGGTTGGCGACAATGTTGTTGCCATCGGAAATCCCCTGAGTGCTGAACTTTCTGGCACTATGACGGACGGAATTGTTTCGGCGATTAACCGTGATATTTATATTGACGGAAACAATATGACACTAATTCAAACCAATGCAGCCATTAATAACGGCAACTCGGGCGGTGCTTTGATTGATGAAGGCGGAAGAGTTGTTGGCATTACAAATATGAAAATGACTTCGTTTTATAACAGCATCGAGGGCATAGGATTTGCAATTCCGACAAGCATGGTAAAATTTGTAGTTGACGAAATTATGGAGCGTGGGTATGTCTCCGGTAGACCTGGATTTGGAGTCACCGTCAGCAGTTTAACAACAGAGCAAGCAGAAAACTATCCCGAAGAGGGTGGGCTTTATGTTTCGCATGTAACACCAGATTCAGGTGCAGACCTTGCAGGTATTCAAATGGGCGATATCATAATGTCTGCTGAAGGTGAAGTGGTGTTCACTCCTGATGATTTGAACATAGTGAAAGAATATAAAGCAGTTGGCGATTTTGTTCTTTTGGCGATTTATCGAGATGGCGAAAGCTTTGATGTTGAAGTTGAACTCATGGATATGAATGATTTATTCTAAACAATAATACAGTGTGTATAGTGTATATATACATCAAAAACACTGCTTCGATTTCATGAAGCAGTGTTTTAATATTTTCCCCAAAAAGATATAAAGTAGATTATCAAGTCAAAGAACTTGACAATTTTACCGACTTAACATATACTAACTATGATATTTTAAATATTTTCGAATTGAGTGTAATAAGATGAAATATGTTAAAAAAGCGGATATAATTTACATATCGGCGTTGAGCATAATAATTATCGCAATCTCCGTGGTCATGGGTTTTGCGCTTGTAGCCCCAACTTCGACAGTTGTTATAGAAGAAAACGGCGAAATTTTTGGTACATACAACCTAGCGGAAAACCAAATTATCGAAGTCGGCGAGGGCAACACAGTTGAAATTAAGGACGGAAAAGTGTTTATGATTTATGCAAACTGCCCCGACCAATTGTGTATGCACCAACCGCATCTGGACAATAATCTGTCGAGCATAGTCTGCCTCCCGAACGAAGTTTTGGTCTATCTTGACACAAACGAAAAATCCGACGACGGAATTGACGTGGTGGTGTATTGATGAAAACAAAAATTGCACTTCGAGCCATATTAGTTGCGCTCTGCTTCATTCTAACCTATGTGGAGCTTTTAATTCCAATCAACCTTGTTGTACCAGGGGCAAAGTTGGGTTTTTCCAATATTGTTGTACTATTTGCACTATATAATCTCGATACAAAGTCCGCTTTTGTGATAAATGTCGTAAGAATTACGCTGTCGGCAGTGTTGTTTTCAACACCTATAACTTGGGCTTACAGTGTTACAGGTGGGATTTTGAGCTTTTTCGCCATGTATTTTGTCAAAAAAATCAAGCCACTTTCAGAGGTGAGCGTGAGTGCAACAGGCGGAATTTTCCATAATGTGGGACAAATTTTGGTCGCAACATTTATTTTTTCAACCATACAAATTGTCTATTACCTGCCATTTCTCATGATAATTGGTATGCTCACGGGCATTTTGAATGGATATATCGCAGCGATTGTGAACGAAAGACTAAAAAAAATGAACATAAAAACAGGGCTAAAATAACAAATAGCCCTGTTTTTCTATACAAATTTAGCTTTGACTAGGTAGCAAATGTTGCAAATAACCATAGCCTTCGGCGACCATTTCGTCATATGGAATGAATTTTAATGAAGCGCCGTTGATGCAATATCTCAAACCGCCTTCGTCTTTCGGGCCGTCGTTAAAAACGTGTCCTAAGTGCGATAACCCAGAGCGACTTTTAATTTCTGTGCCGTAAAAATCGCTTGCATTTTCGGTGTCCGCAACTATAACTTCCTCGATAATTGGCTTTGTAAAACTCGGCCAGCCTGTGCCCGAATCGTATTTATCAGTCGACAAAAACAGCGGTTCGCCAGTGACGATATCGACGTAAATTCCAGTTTCATAATTGCTGTTTAGCTCGCTGGTGAATGCCATTTCGGTTCCGCAACTTTGGGTGACTTTGTACTGCTCGTCGGTTAAAGTTTCCTTGATTTCGGCGAGTTTTGGGGCTTCATAATCAGCTGCGTCGATGATAATTTCCTCGGTCGCCTTGCTCAAATCTATGTGGCAATATCCATTTACATTTTTCTTTAAGTAGTCCTGATGGTAGTCCTCGGCGTCATAAAAATTTTCCAACATTAGGGACTCAACGACTATGGGATCGTCGTATTTTGTCTGTAAATTTTCAAGAGCTGTGTCAACAATCGCCTTGTCATCGTAGTTTGTATAGTAAACACCTGAGCGGTACTGCGTGCCAACGTCGTTGCCCTGTTTGTTCAAACTTGTAGGGTCAACCACCTTGAAAAATCGCTCTAAAAGTTCATCCAAACTCACCTGCATTGGGTCGTAAACCACCTTTACGGTTTCGGCGTGACCCGTGTTATTGTACAGAACTTCTTCGTATTTTGGGTTCTCGGTGTTGCCGTTTGCGTAGCCTGATTTTGCGTCGTAGACCCCTGCAATTCTCGTCATATACTCCTCAACACCCCAAAAACAGCCTCCAGCTAAATAGATAGTTTTTAGGTCTTTTTCTGCAATTAAAGCCTCAATATCGGGTGGATCTGAAATATTTACGCTTAAATTTGTGACCTCTGCTTGTCCTGTTTGCTCTGCCATTTTGTCGTTCTCCTCTCCTGCGAAAAATATGGTATAACCTGCAACAGCGATGACTGCTACGGCGATTAAAATACCAAATAAAGTATTTTTGTTTTGCATACGAACACCTCCTGTCAATTCTTGTATGCCTGTTTCGTGTCTGTAGCTAAACTATACTTTATTTATCAACTTAAATCATCACCAAACAATTATTAAACTGTTAACAATGTGTTAAATTGGAAAAATTATTCCCATAATTTCCTAAACTCGCCCCACAATTCCATGGACTTAAACCGCAAAACATAGCCTTCGCTCTCTTGCGTGATGGTTTTATTATCCGTTTCGGAAAGTGTCTCGACAGAGCCAGTCGCAACGGAGGTACACAGCGGAGGATAGACCACGCACCACCAATTTTCACCCTCGGCATCGCCAATATTGACCTTTAAAGAGTTGTAAATTCCTGAGGGGAGCGAGAAGGTTTCGTAATTTCTGGTGGGGTAATTTTCCTGACCCAAGGTCACCTCGATTGACCTGCCGTCCGAAGCGGAAAATGCCGCAGTTTGTATCGTGGCAAGGTTTTCACTAAGGACTTCGTAGGCAATTTCGGGGTCGTCTATTCCCTCAAGTAGGGGCTGAGTTTCGGCTAAAACTGCGTCACGGACATCGAGTTTTAGTGCCTGTTCATGCGCCTCGTTTGAAACGGCAATGACGTGAATTCTTATCAAATTTTCCGTTAAACCAACGCTGTTTTTTTGCCCCCAAGTTGCAAAGCAAAGGGTTATCCCAAGTGAGATTAATAGTGCGGTTTCGATGGTATGTAGTTTTTGTTTTAAAGATAAATTCATAAAAAAGCCCTCCATAATTTATACTTTAATTATGGACGGCTTTTCAAATTTTTAAACATCAATTTCTGATTTTGGGACACAAGAAAAACAGTCTCTATACTGCTCTCTGAGCTTATTTCTAGCAAGGTTTGCCATTTTTTCATTTTCAAAAATACCGAAAACAGCAGAGCCAGTGCCAGTCATCATGCTTCCGATTGCTCCGTTTTTCATGAGTTTGCTCTTGATTGCAAAGATTTCATCTTGCTTATCGCCAAGCACATCTTCGAAAACATTACGCATTTTTCCGCAAATTTTGTCGAGGTTTCCGCTTTCTAAAGCTTGTATAAATCCTTGGGCATCAGGCGGATTTTCCTTACTTCTATCATCAATTTTTGAAAAAAGTTTTGGAGTGGAAATCGAAAATCTGGGCTTGATTATAACAATTCCGCAGTCGGGAATGCTCGGAATTTTAGTCAAAATTTCGCCTTTTCCCTCGGCAAAATATGTTCCACCGCTTATGCAAAACGGCACATCAGCACCGAGCGTAAGCCCCATTTCACAAAGTCTTTCACGGCTGATTTTTGCATTTGTCAAGGCATTCAAAGCACGCAAAACCGCCGCCGCATCGGACGAACCTCCGCCCAAACCAGCGCAGACAGGGACGGATTTTCCCATGTCAATTCTAACACCGAATTTGGTTTCACCTATTTCATTGAAAAATATTTTAGCGGCTTTCACAGCAATATTTTTGTCGTCGTGTGGCAAGTAAAATAGGTTGGAATTTGCGTAAAAACTTCCATCATCTGTCAAAGCGACACGAATTTCGTCGCACAAAGTACAGCTCTGCATGACCATTTCCATGTTATGGTAGCCGTCAGGCAGTGGTTCTTTTACATCAAGCAATAAATTTAGTTTTGCAAAGGCTTTTTCTCTGCGGTATCTCATTTTGAAAACAACTCCCGCATGAGATTTTGCCCGTCGTCTATATGTTCACGACCTTCGGCGCATTTTTCGGTGTATACACAGCCGTTTTTTTCGTCAATTCGGCTGTCATAAATAATAAACGGCACAGGTTCGCCGTTGTGCGAGCCGTCACAAAGTAGGGTTTTGTGGTCGCTGATGATTAACATTCGATAATCTTCACCACGGGCTTTCATTTTGTCAACAATTGCGCCGACAACACGCTTTGAAAGGTATTCAATCGCAAGCAGTTTCCCTTCGGGGTCTTTGTTGTGAGAGCACTCGTCAGGGGCTTCGATGTGGACAGTCACGAAGTCAAAATTGTCAATTGCTGTCATAGCTGCGTCAACTTTTCCCTCGTAATTTGTGTCGAGTTCGCCAGTTGCACCCTCGACCAAAATGACCTCCATGCCCATCATTTTCGCAATTCCGTGGCACAGTGGAACAGCACTGATAACAGCGCCTTTTTTGCCGAAAAGTTCCTCGAAATTTGGCAGTTTTGCCGCTGTTCCCTCAGCCCAAAACCAGATGCCGTTCGCTGGAGCTTCGCCGTTTTTCTTGCGCTCAATATTGATGGGATGAGCGTCTAAAATTGGGACAGCACGACGCATTAAATCTATCAAAAGTTCAGTATCTGCACAGTTTTTTGGTAAATTGTCGCCAACTTTTTCGCCTAAATGGTCGTGAGGTGGGTTCATTGTAATTCCCTCAATGTCGGCTTTTTCTCTGAACACCAAATGCCTGTATGACTTGGTGGGTTTTATTGACATTCGAGCATTTTCGACATGTGGTTTAAAGTCGGGATGTGCGAATAAATAGTTAGCAAGTTCTTCGGATAAGTCGCCTTCAATTCCGCCACCACAGTGAGAAAGGATAATTCTATCCTCGAAAGTATCTGCTTCGGATAATGCAACGCTGTTACAACGGAAAGCCGCAGTTCCCTCGGCTAAAATAACACCTTGCGCCGCCGCTTCTAGGGGTGCTCTCCCCTTGTAAACATTTTTTGTATCACAGCCCATAATTGACAAAATTCCTGTGTCACTTCCAGGGGGAAGCCCTATAGGAACTGTCCTCGCAGTGCCAAATCTTCCGGCGCTTGCAAGTGCGTCGATTTCGGGTTTGTTAGCTTTTTCTAGGGCGGTGATATTTCCAAAAACTTCAAGAGGATTGTCAGCCATACCATCGCCGATTATTAGGATATATTTCACGGAAATTTGCTCCCTTCGAGTTTATCACAATAAAGTATTACATTATATTATATAGCAAATTAACTCTAAAGGCAACATTTTTCGACAAACTATAATTTGGGTCTAGCTTTTGGGATTTTTATGGTCAAAACAAGCTCATCTTCGTTGTCTTTTCTGTCTACGAGAGCCTCAATTCCACCTTTTTGCATTAGGTCAATTCCCTTGTTGATTGTGTTTAAAAAAACCCTCACATCTTTTAAAATAAACAGCTTTTTCTGCCTGCCAGCACGCTCGGCTTCTAGCAGTCTGTCTATATATCGCTCGGTCGCCGAAACGGTTAAGTTATTTCTGACTATGTGCTCAAAAGCGGATAATCTGCTGTTATTATCTGTCAATCTTAGCAGCTCTCTTGCGTGGCGTTCCGACAAACCAGACCTGCGAATTGTTTCTAAAAGTTCAGGATCGAGTTTTAAAATTCTGAGTTTGTTTGCTATTGCAGACTGCGATTTTCCGAGCTTTTTCGACACGTCTTCCCGTGATAAACCAAAAACCCGAATTAATCTTGCAATGCCCTCGGCTTCTTCCACAAAATCGAGGTCATAGCGCTGTATGTTTTCCACAAGGGCGAGTAGGCTTGACTGTTCGGTGGTCACTTCGATTAAAATGCAGGGCACAGTTTCAAGTCCGATTTGTTTTGCGGCGCGTAGCCTTCGCTCCCCTGCTACAAGTTCAAATTTTCCTCGGCGAAGTCTTACCGTGAGTGGCTGTAAAATTCCATGTTCTTTGATGCTGTTTGCAAGTTCGCCCAATGCCTCTGAGGAAAATCGGCGTCTGGGTTGTACTGGATTTGGCAAAATCTCTAGCGAGGGCAAGTATATGAGTTCACGCCGTTTTTCATTTAGTGAGGCTGACATTAATAAAAATCCCCTTTTCCATTTTATGCCTATATTTTACATCTAAGTGTGAGCAAAACTGCACGAAATGTGAAGGGGTACTAAAAAAATGTGTTGCACTTCGTGGGGATTTTGCTTTGGCAAAAAGAACGGAGAGTTTTCGTTGCGACGAAAAGCACGAGAGAACGGAGAACGCTCTCCGAGGGCATACTTTTTTTAGTGAGAAAAAAAGTATGGAAAAAACTCATCGGGGAAACACCCCCGAACGGTGGGAACGGTTAATATGCTGAATATACAATAATAATAAGATTGTATAATTTTAAGCAGTTGCCATTTCACTAACTCGTAGTTAATCGGAAGGCTAAACGCCTGTATGAGCGTAAATTACCAGCTGGCAAGAACTGCGAGTAGGAGGGTCTATTTAAAACTGCTAGATACGAACCGTTGCTTAGAGTTCGCATTTTCAGGCTTAAATAGACCCTCCTACTATATTTCTTTTCGAGTGAGTAGCCAACGGGCAACCCAGAGGGCGATTAGCCCTTTTTGGTTACGCTTTTTTTCGTGCGATTGCTACTGGTACGGGATTTTCTTTCCAAGATAGCCTGTATATTCCGCACCCACTTTCGTCACTCGTGTTCGGAGACGAGACTCCGATGT
>CAYJOS010000055.1:0-10587 GCA_964371875.1 uncultured Oscillospiraceae bacterium
TCTGCTCAAATTGAACAGATTTTTTAAACTACTAAATAAATTCTTGTTTTATTTTTCTTGTAAAAAGCTCAGAAATCATCTGTTTAATATCCGCATTTTCATATAAAACAGAATGTACAGCTTCGCAAATTGGAAGCTCAACATCATATTTTTCAGACAGATTTAATAGAGCTTTTACGGTATAATAGCCTTCGGCGAGTTTTTCGTGTGGTATCCCCATCACGAACAGTTCACCGAAACTTCTGTTATGGCTAAACTGAGAGAAAACAGTTGCTTCATAGTCACCCAAATGGCAAAGCCCATATGCGGACAATTTGCTTCCGCCCATCGCTTCGATTAGTCTTGCGATTTCGTTCGTGCCACGTGACATCAAAGCACCTTTTATAGTGCTAAGTCCTAGCCCGTCCAAAAATCCTGCCGCAATTCCTATGACATTTTTCGCCGCTGCTCCAACTTCACTGCCGATTAAATCAGTTCCGTAGTAAAAGCGGATTAAATCGCTGGAAAATGAGTCGACTAATAACTTTTTTGTGTTCTCATCGTTTGAGTCGATTACCATGCAGTTTGGGTTTCCTTTGTAAAACTCCTGAACATGCCCAGGTCCAACCCAAACAGCGACCTTATTTGTCGGAGACAAAACTTCGTCGATAATCTCTGTCAAACGTCTGCCTGTTCCGATTTCGATGCCCTTCATGCACAAAACTATGATTTTATTTTCAATTCCAAGTTCGGCAAGTTCCTTCGCTAGTGCGTTTAAGCCCTGAGAACCGATGGAAATGACAATTACTTCCGAATTTAGGGCAGAACTTAATTCCGTCGTGAGCTTAAGCTCAGGCGGAATTTCTAAATAGTCATTTTTACGTTCTTCTATAAAACGATTCATATTTCGGCTTCCTGCCCTGCCGTACATTGTCACATCATGACCAATGTGATTTAAATACCAAGCAATGCAAGAACCCCATCTACCACAACCGATTACAGTAATTTTCATATGTTAAAATCCTAAATTAAGTCCGCCTGTGACCTTTGCCATTCCTTCGTTCATAGAAGTTTCTGCCATTCGGTTCGCTTCGTTAACCGCTGCAATGATTAAATCTTGAAGCATTTCAACGTCATCAGGGTCAACTGCGTCAGGCTCTATTGTAAGACTTTTAAGCACATGTTTGCCTGTAACTTCTGCAGAAACAACTCCGCCACCTGCTGTTGCAGTGTAGGTTTTTGTTTCCATTTCTTCTTGAACTCTCATGATTTCTTGTTGCATTTTTTGGGCTTGTTTCATCATGTTCATGTTCATGCCGCCGCCCATCATTCCGCCGCCGCCAAATTTTCCTTTTGCCATTGTTTTTTTCCTCCTACTATTCCATAGTGACATTTCCAAATTTTGCTAATTTATCTAAATTACTGACTTTTTTAACTTTATTATTTGTATTTTCAGGTGCGCCTTCTTCAAATCTCACCGCTACCGCTTCACCAGAAACTTTCGCCGCGGCTTCTTTTATTTTCTCCATAGTTTGTGGTGCTTTAATCATGTTCATGGAGAAAATATTTTTAAGATATAATGTAATTCCGTTTGCGGATACGACAGCTTCAACATGCTCAGAATCGCACACCATGCTGTATGTCCCGACGGGGAGCATTTTTTTCAAAAGATCAAGGGTTTCTATCCAAAGCCTTGGATTTAGTTCACCACTTTGTGTTGATGATTGCTCAATATTTTCGGGTTCAGGCTGTGGCTCTGGCTCGGGTTGAGCAAAAGTTTCTTCCACAACTTGGATTTCAGGTTCTTGCACTTCTTCAACAAAAATTTCTTCGCTATCTTCAGCGAAAAGTTGTGACAATTCATCTTCGTCATTGCTGGAAATTGACTGCTCAACAATTTGCCATGGTAGTTCTTCTTCGAGCTTAACTTCAACTTTTTCAATTATTTTAGGTACAGAATTTACAGTGAAATTTCCGCTTGCTAATTTATCTTCAAGCTCGGAAATTCTTTGCTCCAGAACTGAAATCGAACCTGACAATTTTGGCTCTGTCAGCCTGATTAAGCACATTTCTACGGTTAGTCTTGGATTTTGTGTGTTTCGCATTTCTGCCTGTGAAGCACGCAAAATTTCGAGTTTATTTAAAATACTTTCGTTTGAAAGTTTTTTTGAAAGTCCTGTTAAAATTTCGTTATCATAACCGCCGACTACGAGTTCAGAGTAACTTTTCGGTACAATTTTGCACATCAAAATATCACGTAACAAAGCTGAGAGTTCACCCAGCAAAGTTGCAGGTTCTTTTCCGTCTTGCCACATGTTTTTGAAATGTGTGACCGCTAAAGCTGTATCAGCTTTTGAAATGATTTCTAACAGCTCGACGGTTCGAGACGTGCCTGATAGCCCCATAGACGCAAGAACGTCCTCCTCGTCGATATCGCTCTTAGAAGCGCATTGGTCGAGAAGGGACACAGCGTCACGCATAGCACCGTCAGAAAGTCTTGCCAAAAGCGCAGCAGCTTTTTCGCTTAAATTTAAACCCTCACCGCTTGCGATTTGAGTTAGTCTACTGGCGATAGACCTAGTTTCAATTCGTCTGAAACTATATCTCTGACAACGAGATAAAATTGTGACAGGCACTTTATGTAGTTCTGTTGTCGCCAAAATGAACATCAAATGTTCGGGAGGTTCTTCCAAAATTTTAAGTAGCGCATTGAATGCAGAAGTGGACAGCATATGAACTTCGTCGATGATGTAAACACGTTTTTTGACTGAAGCAGGTGAAAATACTGCCTCTTCACGCAGTGAGCGAACATTATCGACACCGTTGTTTGAAGCAGCGTCCATTTCCTCAACGTCCATAATCTGCCCTGATAAAATTCCAGCACATGAGGGGCAAACATTGCAAGGGTTGCCGTCAATTGGATTTTCGCAGTTTACAGCTCGTGACAGAATTTTTGCACAAGTAGTTTTACCTGTGCCTCTTGTTCCTACGAACAGATAGGCATGGGAAAATTTTTCGCTTTTCACTTGGTTTTTTAAAGTTTCGGTAATATGTTCTTGACCGACAACATCGTCAAATGTCGAGGGTCGCCATTTTCGGTAAAGCGCTTTGTACATAAGTTCACCTAGTATTTTTCATTCTTCCTAAAGCTTATTAGGAAAGGAATTTCATATTTTTTTACAAAAAATATGACCCGTGGCAAGACTGCACACCCACCTTTGAAAGCAAGACACATCCGTTACCAGAGTAGTTAGCTCGGGCCCGGCAACCTCACGGCACACACAGGGTCCTGCTTAATGCTGCTCGGTTCCCCGCCTGACATGGTTCACAGGGCTGTGTTGCGTGAGACCTGACCGTCAACACCACTTGCTATGGGCAGACGACACATCAATACTTCCTGGGGTGGGAATTCATCCCTGCTGTAGCGGATTGCAGGTACAGGGCACCGCTATCTCCCCAACTAGTGCAGCCTTGCCACAGGCCACGTTAGAGTATTTTACATCAAGTTTAACTTTTTTTCAAGGGTTTATGTAACATTTTTATCTTTTTAACATATAATTCACATTTTGACATGAAAAAATGAGTTGATTTGCATAAAATTTATCAACTCATTATGTATTATCTTCTATTTTGCTAAAAAATCCAGCAATGCTTTCTGTGTTTTCTTCATGTCTGTCGTGTGATTTCCGTAAATCATATGGTTTGTTATGTCCAGTAATGACCGACATATTAGCTTGTCCACCTCTTTGCAGTCGTTTAAAAGTTTATAATCGTTATCAAGTTTTGTGTTAATATCTGCAATTTGCCTTTGTTGGCTTTGAACTGTAGAGTGAAGCTTAATGGCGGGGCTGATAAATTTAGCAACCACCGCCCAAGCTCCCCCTATAACACTCACTCCGCCGCAAATTGCCAGAAGCGTTGTTATAAAGTCCAATTTTTATTTCACCAATCCCATTCTATCAAAGACAACCGCCGCTTGCTCTCGAGTTAAATTACCTTTGGGATTTGTGCCGTCAAAAATTCCTTTTTCAACGCATAAATCCCAAGACTCTTTCGCCCAATCGCTTGGCTCGTTGTCCTCGACTTCTTCTTTGAGTTTTAACATTTCGTCATAAGGAAAGTTTCTTCCGGGGCAAGCCGTTGCATTAAAATCACGATGGACTTTAATTTCAATCTTTGGATATCTTGAAACGATATCCGCAAGAAGCTCTCTACCTGCGTCTAACTGCACCTGTGGCATAATTTCATTTTCAAAGTTTCCTTCAAAACAAATGCCTATGCTGTGATAGTTAAAGCCTAGGGTGTGACCGCCTTGAGTATTTTCTGGTCTGCCTCTATATACACTGCCGTCTTTTCTGACGTAATAGTGGTATGCAATGCCCTTATAGCCCTGTGACAAGTGCCAGCCGTGAATTACTTCGGCGCTCACACCGTCAGCTGCTGCATGGTGCATGATAACATACTCTGTTGCGTTTCTAGGACTTAAACTCCCACTCCAGTTGTAATCGGGTTCTATAATAGTCATAAATATGACCGCTCCTTTCATTGAAAGGCACAAAACGGACATGAAAATGGTCATATTGTGCCATGTTTTTCGGTTGTCCCCTTAAGGGGACGAGAAAAACGGTTTTAATAAGCTTGAAGTTCGAAAATTTATTTTCAAACTTCACCTATTCTTCCTTTTTATTTAAATCTCTCTCCGTCCCTGCAATAATCTCCGCCATTTTTGCTTTGTCGGGAAATGCACGTGCTAGCTGATTGTATGTACCTTCATTTGCGATTACATCATGCCAATGCTCATAAGCGTCAGAGTGTTCTTCCGCTGTGCAAGCGTCCCATTTTTCCTTGACTTCTTCAAAATCAAAACCGCTTAATGCTCCGCCTGTGTTATAGGAAAGTGCTTTTCCTTGAACAACGTCCGCCCTGAACATGTCATAGGCGATGTCTATAGGCTCTTGTTTGCTTCTTGCGATAGTCCAAATCTCGTAAACATAATCTGTAAATTTAAACATTGATAAATCCGTCCTTTCAAATTTCACTTAGCTACTTTTTCGTGTTGAGTTCCAAAATAAAATGCCACCACTGTTGAAACTATGACCATAACATTATCAGGCTCTATTCTTCCGTCCAGCGAAAGGCGGGCGAAAACTCCAATAACTGTGAGGGTTACTATGGTTTTCACTTTGATTAGAGCAGACAGGTTTTCTATAACACTCATTCTCTCCCCTCCTTATACTATGTTGTTCGCCTTGCGCTCTCTACTAATTTTTATATTAATAGCATATGACATGACATTACATGACATTTGTAAATTTTTTCATATTTTCACTGGAGAGTGTTTTCGCTTCGGCGAAAAGAACGCTCTCCGAGGGCATACTTTTTTTAGTGAGAAAAAAAGTATGGAAAAAACTCATCGGGGAAACACCCCCGAACGGTGGGAACGGTTTAAGTTGCTGAATATACAGACTATTTCGGATAGAAAAATTTGAAATAGGAGCAATCGCACGAAAATAGACAAAATTTGACGGCTGTCGCCTGATTTCTTCCCGTTGGCTACTCACTAGCAAAATAAAATAGTAGGAGGGTCTATTTAAGCCTTTAAGATACGAAATCTGAAAAACGCTTCGTATCTAGCAGTTCTAAATAGACCCTCCTACTCGCAGATTTTGCTGGTGAGTAGCCAACGGGCTTTTTGCAGGCGTCAGCCGTGGATTATTTCTCTTTTCGTGCGATGGCAACTGTTACAGGATTTGCCAGTTGAGATAGCCTGTATATTCTGCACCCGCTTTCGTCACTCGTGTTCGGAGACGAGACTCCGACGTTTTTTGATGACTTTTTCACGTGAAAAAGTCACCCCAGCGGAGCGCGTTTCCTTTCCCCTCCGAGGGGCGTCTTCTTTTCGTCGCAACGAAAAATCTCTCGTTCTTTCGTGCTTTTTGCTAAGCAAAAAATCCAAAAAAAATGAGCAGATTACTCTGCCCCCAATTTCCTCAAATATCCAATTTCTCTAAAGCCTCTTTATGTAGTCGCAAAATATGCCTCCAAGAATAGTCCAAATCCTCCGCAATTTTCTCAAAGCTATGCCCTAAGATATAGCGTCTTTTCAGCACGGATTTTAAAATTTCACCTTCGAGTAAATCAAAAGCTACTGTAATTTTCTCACGTTTTTCCATAAGCTTGCTTGCATTTATTACCAGTGCATCGTCCGATAACCAAATACGTTTTGAAAGTTCAGCTGCTTTCTCGCTCAATCCAATCGAGTTTTGAATTCCCAAAAGCTTAAACCTCTCTGCTGTGATTGCTGATAGCTCTGCCTCTGATGTCCTATACATTTTCAGTAAACCTTTTTTCTCCTCAACCGTCATCGAAGCACATCCTTTCAAATATTATGCAACAATGACCGATATGCCTTGGTTAAAAAAGCGTAACGGTCATTGTCTTTTTAAGATTTTATTGGACTGCGTATGGGTTTGGTAAGCTCCAATCCCATGTGTTTGAACTTAGAGAATATCCATCTCTGAAGTAGTTATGCACCATATCGCCTGAAAACCAAAGGTAATTTGATGGCAAAACACGACCGACATCGGTTTCACCCATTTTCTCTTTGGCATGGCGAGTTAAAACGTCAACTGCAATGTCATAAATTTCTGGGGTTATAGGCATATATTCTTTGTAACCCAAAAATTGGTAAGGCGCAGTTACAACTGCTTCCACGCTCACTCCGTAAGCGTCTGCCCTGTTTAGAATACACCAAGCAACTGCTGCTTGCTCCATGGGCGAAACTCCACATGCTTCGCCATAAATTGTCTTTGCTATCAATTCTGCATCGTATGTTGAAACTGTAATCGCAGGCACTTCAGGCTCTTTCTCTGCAATTTCCGGAACTGCATCTGCCTTTGGAAGTGTTTGTGTCGGTGTATATTGTGTTATTATCTGTTGGTGCAATGGTGTGAAAACCGAACTGCCAATGTCGGTTTTTGGTACATATGCTTCACTCGCTTCTGCTGTAATATTTACCAGTCCAATAAACAGCAAAAATATGGAAAAACATAGGCACTTTTTAATCGCTGAAACCATTTTTATCCTCCTTTGATTTTGCGATTTGCCGTTTGTTCAACGACAAGTAACGATAATAGCCTCAAAATGCACTAATGTCAAGCATAAAATTATGAAATTTTAACAAAAAGGAGGATTTTTGTGCATTTTGACGAACAATTAGTCTGTGCATCGACAAAGAATGACAAATTTCTATTGTATGATATTACAATGATTACAAAAACTGACAAAAAGTTACAAAAGGGTTAAAATTTAATTTAAAAGAAAAAACAGCTTGTTAAACCGAAGTAAAACAAGCTGTTTATTTTAGATATTAAATTGAGTTCTTTTTAAGTTGTGGAATACACTTTTCAGTGATTTTTAGAAGGGCGATACCAGCAATAATTCCGAAGCTCGCTTGGACTGAGTTTCCTGGAATGCTTCCTGCCGCTGCAAGACCATATCCAAGTATGAAGCCGTCGAAAACAAAGTAGCCAGCAATCATAATCAGTTCAGCTAAAATTGCACCGATAATAGCGAAAGACGTTTTATGTCCGCCTGTTGTGTAAACCCTCCATGCAACAAAAGCCATTGCACCTTTAATTATAAATGTAGCAGGGGCGTAAATTGCATATCCAAGCAAAATATCCGCCATCATAGAGCCAATCGCCGCCGCGGCAACTCCGTAAAACGGTCCGAGCAAAAATCCCGATAGCAGAACGAAGCAATCACCAAGGTTAACATAACCATTCATGGGCGAAGGCACTTGAATAATCATAGTCGCAACACAAGTCATCGCCGCAAGCATTGCCGCAAGGGTTAATTTTTTCACACTGTTTTGTCTCATTTTTCTCTCCTCTATACATTATATTTATTCTTTAGAAATCGAAGTTTCATCATAAACAAGTTTTTCAGAAACAGATTTGAAAAGGCTGGATCTTACAGCATATGACACTGCAAGGGAATAGTTTTCTTTATTATCTGTATTAAATGAGTCTTTTTCGGCAAGAATTTGTGAAATTCCACTTTCAACACCCTTACGACGGCTTTCGCAAAAATTGTTGTAATAAAGCTTCATTTCTTCCTCGTCCAGTTCGAGCGGAACTAGTGTTTGTATTGCAGACATAGACAAGGTTCGCTTTAAAATACACACCATGATAAGGCAAGCTAAATGCCGTCTGTCATAGCGTTTTTTTATAGGTGCAGGTATTAGCTTCATCTTTACATAATTATTTACCATAGCTGAAGTGATGGGTCTGTCAGCGCCGACTACAGGCTCTATCTTCTTTATATATTGTGTAAGCAAGGAAACAACTTGGTCCATATAAAGGTCAAGCGTTGGAAATTCGTCCCAGTTCGGCAAATCACACTCCTCAGCAAGTTTTGCCCATTCTTTTAATTTATCATGCGAAAAATCCATTGAAGTCGACATAATAGTCCCCATCTTTCTTTTTTCTCTCAATTATGAATTATAACATGATAATTTAGTTAAGTAAATAATAATATTTTATTAAATTTATAATTTACTATTGCAATTTATATCCAAATGTGCTAATCTAGTAATCGATACTAGATTATGTGATTTAAATTATTTATGGAGGTAATAACAAATGACAGGACACGGTGCGCATCGCAAAAAAACCATAGGAGAAGAGATTGCAAATGCTGTTTCTCATGGTTCGGGAGTTATTTTGTCAATAATTGGCATGGTTTTCATGATTGTTCAAGCTACAAAAACTTCACAAAGTCTATCAGGTGCTATAATTTATGGAATTAGCCTTACTACTTTATATACAGCCTCCTGTATTTACCACGCAGTTACAAACAACGAAACAAAAAAACGCTTGCGAATTTTCGACCATTGCTCTATTTATCTTCTAATCGCCGGAACTTATGCTCCGATTACAATTTCCCTCTTGCCATCAAGTATTGGAATTCCCCTATTCATTATAATTTCAATCTGTGCAATTTGTGGCATAGTTTTCAAACTTTTTGGTGTTGATAAATATAAAAAAGTCGGAATGGCATTGTATGTAATCATGGGCTGGATGGTCGTTATCGCTTTCAGACCGCTCATGGAATTAACTACTATGACGGATATGCTTCTTCTAATCGGTGGAGGACTTTGCTATACTATAGGAATAATTTTCTATAAAATGGATAACACTAAATATATGCACTTCGTTTGGCATTTGTTTGTGTTAGGTGGAAGTATTTGCCATTACTTCTTTGTACTGTCAAGTTGCTATCAATTAGGATACTAATATAAAATAGGACTGCACGCTAAATTTTGCGTTTGCAGTCCTATTTCTTTATTCACACTAAAAAGTGCAATTTCTATATAATGTAGGTAATTTATTTAATATTTTTCTTGCGTCTCAAACTAAGACAGTCGGCAATCATAGCGATAAATTCGCTATTTGTGGGCTTACCTTTGATATTTGAAACTGTATAACCGAAGAATTTTTGAAGAGTTTCGAGGTCTCCTCTGTCCCATGCCACTTCGATAGCATGTCTGATTGCACGTTCAACTCTTGAGGGGGTTGTGTTAAATTTCTTTGCAACTTCGGGGTATAAAACTTTTGTAACAGCATTTATAACATCCATGTCGTTAACAGCTAGGATAATACCCTCTCTCAAATATTGGTAACCTTTGATGTGCGCAGGCACACCGATTTCATGAATAATGTCTGTAACAACCGCTTCAAGACTTGGCTCTTCGTGAGCTTCGTCAAAGTTGACTTCACGGGACATGATAGCAGATTTGTCGTTATGTAGGTCATGCGCAAGTCGAATTCTACTCAAAATCGACGCAGCATCGCATGGTTTTGAAATGAAAAATGCAGCGCCAAGCTCTGAACACTTTTTCATAATGCTGTCTGTGACGAAAGCAGATGTCAAAATAATCGCAGGGTTTACTCCCTCGACTGCAAGCTGTTGTAAAACACCAAGTCCGTCGAGTTTTGGCAGTACTAAGTCAATTAGGCAAACGTCGGGTTTTTGTTCGATGATCAGGTCTACTGCTTCTTTACCATCGGCAGCTGTCGAGATAACTGTCATGTCACCTTCGTCGCTGATAATCTCTGTTAAAATAGTTCTGAAATCTTCGTTTGAGTCCGCTATTAATACTCTGAGTTTATTCTCCATTTTCCACACTCCATAATTTGATTCTGGAAATTCCTTTTTCGTATAAAGTTATTTCACTTTTTTTAATCTACCACATCTTTTCCTATTTTGCAACAAAAAATTATGAAAATCTTACATAAACTAATTTACATAATCCCTTATTTTTCGACAATTACACGAAAATTATGTCGCAAGAAAATTTTTCTTGACAGATTACGTCTTTAAATGTCGAATAATGCCGATAATTTTACATCAATTCTACTTCATTTCCATAAATTTCCTGTAAAAAAATTTTGACCGAAACATGAAAATTTATGTTTCGGTCAATGATTTTATTTATTCTTTTTATCTTTCGCCTTAGTTTCACAGTATAGGCAACGGTAGGTAACTTTCTCTCTATCAGTTAGTTTAAACTTATGCGGTAACTCTTGTTCAATCGAAGTTATG
>CAYJOS010000055.1:10597-12939 GCA_964371875.1 uncultured Oscillospiraceae bacterium
ACGTGGATTTTTGCATTTTATAACGTCCACAACCATCTCTGGAAGTGAGGGTTTTAGCTTTTGAACCCTCTCCCCATCTTGGATTACATGGACGGTAATACCTGGGTCGATATATCCTAATATTTCCAAATCTACGTCTATGCGCTCGCAAATTTTAAGTATATCTTTCTTGCCCATTTTGTTGCTGTCGGCGTTTTTGATAATCGCAACAGTGCAGTCTAGCTTGTCAAGTCCGAGAGTTTTATAAATGTCCATGCATCTGCCAGCTGTTATGTGATCAAGCACTATTCCTGTGGTAATCGGATTTACAATCATCTTTAGTATACCTCCAACATTTTCAAAATCAGTGCCATCCTGATATATCTTCCGCAAAGAACTTGCTTGAAATAGCAGGCTCTTGGGTCATTGTCAACTTCCACTGCAATTTCATTTACACGGGGTAGCGGATGAAGTATGCTCAAATCAGGTTTTGCGTATTTGAGCTTGTCTTTTGTCAAAATATAACTGTCTTTAAGTCTGATATAATCGGCTTCGTTGAAGAAACGCTCTCTCTGCACACGGGTCATGTATAGCACATCAAGCTCGCCTATAGTACCTTCAAAATCTTGAGTTTCAATAAACTCAATTCCTTTTTTCTCCAAAATATCCAAGCGTAAATATTCAGGAATTACTAGTTCTTGAGGTGAAATGCAAACAAATTTGACATTTTCATAGCGTGACATAGCAGACATTAAAGAGTGAACAGTTCTGCCAAATTTAAGGTCGCCACAAACTCCAACAGTCATTTTATCAAGCCTTCCCTTTTCACGGTGTATAGTTAAAAGGTCTGTTAAGGTTTGAGTTGGGTGATTGTGTCCACCGTCACCAGCGTTGATTATCGGAACGCCAGCCCTGAAACTTGCGACGAGTGGAGCGCCCTCTTTTGGGTGACGCATGGCGATGATATCGGAATATGCGCTGACGGTTTCGATTGTGTCACTGACACTTTCACCCTTCGAAGCAGAAGAAGATGAAGCTTCGGAAAATCCAAGAACATTCCCGCCTAATTTCATCATCGCAGCTTCAAAACTAAGTCTTGTGCGTGTTGAGGGTTCAAAAAATAGTGTTGCCAAAATTTTGCCTTTGCATTTTTCGGAAAATTTTTCAGGATTTTCGGCAATTTCGTTTCCGATTTTAATAAGCTCCGCAATTTCCTCTGTGCTCATGTCCTGAATATCGATTAAATGCTTCATTTCTCGCTCCTTTTTTATTTATTTATCCAACTTTCATCGTCGGGGGCATTTCTAAATGCGATTAGTCTTGCAATGTCTTCGGGTTTAATTCTGCCTTCTTCGGCTGCGACTTCAGCGATTGTGTCAAAATCTGTAATACTAATATTTTTTACATTAGCATCAGCCATTCTTTTCAGACCTTTAGCCATGCCGTAAGTGAAAATGCTGACAACTCCAAGGACTTCCGCCCCAGCTTCACGTAGTGTTTCGACAACGTCGATTACGCTTCCGCCTGTTGAAATTAAATCCTCAACAACTACAACTTTTTGACCTTTTTCGAGTTTGCCTTCAATGCGGTTTTGTCTGCCGTGGTCTTTATTTCCTGAGCGGACATAGCCCATAGGCATAGCCAAAATGTGTCCAACAATTGCGGCATGGGCAATGCCTGCTGTTGATGTTCCCATCAAAACTTCGCACTCAGGGAAGTTTGTTTTTACATTTTCTGCAAGTGCATTTTCTACGTCATTTCTAACAGAAACGCTGGTTAAAGTTAGACGATTGTCACAATAAATAGGGCTTTTAATGCCACTTGCCCATGTGAATGGCTCGTCTGGGCTTAGAAAAACTGCCCCGATTGATAGTAAACCTTTTGCAATTTGCTTTTTCATAATTAAGTAATTCCTTTCTTATCCGACAAATTCCGCAACACATCTTCTGTATGCTTCGACAGGATTTTCAGCCTTGGTGATTGGTCTGCCGACAACTATGTAGTCAGAGCCGATTTCTTTCGCAATAGCAGGGGTTGCAATGCGAACTTGGTCGCCCACATCGCCGTCTGCAAAACGGACGCCTGGGGTGACTGTCAAAAATTGACTTCCGCAACGTTCGTGAACACCATTTGCCTCAAGCGGAGAGCAAACTATGCCGTCGAGTCCAGCGATTTTTGCATTATTTGCATAGTGCAAAACAACTTCTTCAAGTGCGTCATTTATTAAGAGTTCGTCTTTCATTCGCTCTTGACTTGTGCTTGTGAGTTGGGTTACTGCAATCAAAAGTGGTCTTGTGCCGTCTGGTCTTTTCAGTCCTTCGAGCGCCGCTTCCATCATTGCGATAGTTCCGCTGGCGTGTAAA
>CAYJOS010000056.1:0-12869 GCA_964371875.1 uncultured Oscillospiraceae bacterium
CGGGGAAACACCCCCGAACGGTGGGAACGGTTAATATGCTGAATATACAGGCTATCGTGACTGGCAAAACAAAGACCAGTTACTATCGCACGAAAAGAGAAATAATCCACGGCTGTCGCCTGAAAAACGCCCGTTGGCTACCCACTGGCAAGAATTGCGAGTAGGAGGGTCTATTTAGAACTGTTAGATACGAACCGTTGCTTTGGTTTGGTATCTTACAGGCTTAAATAGACCCTCCTACTATAAAGTCTTTCTAGTGAGTAGCCAACGGGCTTTTTGCAGGCGTCAGCCGTCAAATTTCGTCTTTTTTGGTGCGATTGCTACTGTTTCGGGGCTTGCTTGCTGATTATTATTGTATATTCCGCACCCGCTTTCGTCACTCGTGTTCGGAGACGAGACTCCGACGTTTTTTGGTGACTTTTTCACGTGAAAAAGTTACCCCAGCGGAGCGCGTTTTTCAGTTTGTCGAAAACGTCCTTTGGGACTTTTCGAGCAAACTGCCGATGATAATTTTTCGAGAAAAATTATGTCTTACGGCTCATTTTCGTGTATGCACACATTGAAAATGACATCGGTTTATCCAATTCGAGGAGGGATACCCCCTCGAGCTCCCCCTCAGAGAGCATTTCGTCTCAGCACAAAAGCCCAAGCAATTGATCCTGACAGCAACAGTTGCAAACATTTTCTGCAATCATTGCCATCAATTGCGCATTTGTAGGTTTTTTACTTGGACATGGCAGACCTAAACGTCGCCAAGTGTCAAGATTTGCACCATTTGCCCACATTGCATCCACCATCGTGCGCATATCTCTCTCAACGCAAAGGTCGGTGGTTTGAAAACGCACTGCAACTTCAGGGTAAATATCTTTTGTGAGCTTCAACCTTTTTCCATTATTCATAAGTTTGATAACAACAGATTCACGCATGTAATAATATCCGCTATAATGGGCAGATGCGCCCATTTTTTGCAATAGTTCTGATACATTTTTACGGAAGGTGTGTTCACACTCAATCATGCGCATGTCAAAACCATTAATAGCCTTTTCGTGATTTCCGACTATATACCGAATTTTTTCAAGCAAACTATCCATGCTACATGGCTTTGCAATCAAAATTTCAATTCCTAATTCCCGACATTTTGTTGTTACAGCCTGAGATGTGAAAGCAGTTTGCACAATAATTTCAGGCTTATTTTTCCCTTTGTTCAGCTCAGCCACTACATCCAAGCCGTCAATGTTCGGTAAAATCACGTCCAAAATCAACACGTCTGGACACAGTTTTTTCGTCATCTCAAGTGCTTCTTGTCCATCGCCAACAACGGCGACCAGTTCTAGATCCACTTCGTTTTCGATTGCATCACTAAACAGCATTCTAAACGAAAAATCTGAATCTGCTAAAATGATTTTAATTCCATCTCCCATTATTATTTCCCCCTTTATTGTAAGCATGATAACAATGCTTATATTAATTGTACTAAATAAATCAAGAAATTTCAAGAGGAAAATAAAATTTTTAGAGAAAAATTATTTATTTTTTGTCTAATTTGGATATATTTCCGTTTCCATCGTCAATATATACATTTTCTAGCACGTTTTTTGTGCTATTTTTCCATTCGTCAATATATTCACGACGTAAAATTGCACGCTCATCTTGCTCTGCTTGTGTCAATTCTCGCTCTTTCGCAAATTTTGCAAGCTCATTTATTCTGTCGATTTTTGCTTTTTCCATACTTCTCTCCTAGTTTTTAAGGCTGTGAAGCGGAGCTGGAATACGTCCGCCACGGGCAATAAATTCTGCTTGGTCGGCAGGATTTACAGGCATAATTGGAGCTGTTCCAAGTAGTCCGCCGAAGTCAACTCGATCACCCACTTTTTTGTTTGGTGCTGGAATAATTCTAACTGCTGTTGTTTTGTTGTTGACAACACCGATTGCACTTTCGTCGGCGATAATACCCGAAATTGTGTCGGCACTTGTGTCACCCGGAACTGCTATCATGTCAAGTCCGACAGAGCAAACGCAAGTCATCGCTTCTAATTTTTCTAAAGTTAAAAGTCCGTTTTCCGCCGCTCTAATCATGCCGGCATCTTCGGAAACCGGGATGAACGCTCCTGAAAGCCCACCAACATGTCCAGAAGCCATAACACCACCTTTTTTTACTGCGTCGTTTAGCAGAGCAAGTGCCGCCGTTGTGCCGTGAGCACCAACAGAAGATAGACCCATGATTTCTAAAATATCTGCAACACTGTCGCCGATTGCTGGAGTTGGCGCTAGTGAAAGGTCAACAACACCGAAAGGAACGCCAAGTCTTTTTGAAGCTTCTTGGGCGACAAGTTGACCCATTCTTGTAATTCTGAAAGCGGTTTTTTTGATAACATCGGCAACTTCGTCAAAAGGTTTGCCCTTTGCGCTTTCGAGTGCGTGGCTGACAACTCCAGGACCTGAAACGCCGACATTAATTACACATTCAGGCTCTCCAATTCCGTGAAAAGCACCTGCCATAAAGGGGTTATCCTCAACAGCATTTGCAAAAACGACAAGTTTCGCACAGCCTAAACCACCGCTGTCAGCGGTTAATTTTGCGGTTTCTTTGATGATAAGACCCATTTTGCGGACAGCGTTCATATTAATTCCCGCTCTTGTGCTCGCAACGTTTACACTTGCACATACTATATCCGTTGTGCTGAGTGCTTCGGGGATAGAGTCTAAAAGTTTGTTGTCGCCAACTGTGCAACCTTTGTGGATAAGCGCTGAATATCCACCCAAAAAGTTAACTCCAACCTCTTTTGCAGCTCTATCCAATGCAACTGCAAAAGGTGTGAAATTTTGCGCCTTACAGCTCTCGGCAACGAGGGCAATTGGTGTTACCGAAATTCTTTTGTTGACAATAGGAATACCAAATTCTGCTTCAATATCTTCGCCAGTTTTGACGAGTTTTTGGGCATATCTGCAAATTTTGTCGTAAACTTTGTCACAGCTTTTTTTGATATCCTCGTCAGAGCAATCACGAAGGGAAATTCCCATTGTAATTGTACGAACATCAAGGTTTTGCTGGTCTATCATATTTATTGTTTGTAAAATTTCACCAGTATTTATCATCGTTTAACCTCCTATTATATTCTGTGCATTGCGTTGAATATATCTTCACGTTGTATGCGAATTGACAAGGATTTTTCCTCTCCACGAACTTTCAGCGCATCAGAAAGTTCTGCAAAGGGCATTGGGCATTCTGAAGCGTCAACAAGCATAATCATGGTGAAATATCCTTGCATGACAGTTTGGCTGATATCCAAAACGTTTACATTTTTTTCGGATAGCATACTGCAAACATCGGCTATAATTCCCACTGTATCTTTTCCTATAACTGTAACAATTGCTTTCATAATTTGTCTCCTTTTATGTTAATTCATCTAAATTTAAACCGAAAGTGTCGCTGAAATTTTCTATAAAATACAACACTTCGGGCATGTCCATGTCAATCAATGCTTTGTAAGTTTGGGCTTTTGCGTTTTCAAATTCTCTGTTTCCTGCGGAACATTCTTCCACACATTTTATGTATGCCGAGAGTTTGTCCGCTGCTTTTACAATTTTCAAAACTTCCTTATTTGAAGGCTCAAAAAGCTCCGCATATGTGGGTCGAAATTTTTCAGGCAAACTTTCAGAAAGCCTTTTAACCGCAGTTTGCTCAACCCTTTTGTACGCCGCTTGTATGTCTGGGTCGTAGTATTTTATAGGAGTTGGCATGTCCCCTGTGAAAATTTCCGAAGCATCATGGAACAAAGAAGCGGTCGCACATAGATTTGCATCATAGTTTTTTCCGAAATTTTCATTTCCAATAACTGCAAGCGCATGAGCGAAAACTGCAACCATATGGCTATGCTCCTGAATATTTTCGGAAGTATTACTCCGCATAAGTCCCCAACGGCCTATGTGCTTCATGCGAGAAATTAGTGCGAAAAATCCATTTTTCACCAAAAAACCTCCCATTCTGTCAAAATTCTTTACTGCATTACTATGCTACCACGTTTTTTCTAAATTGTAAACCCGAATTTTAGCACATAATATTCAGAGAAATATTGACCGCAGTTGACAAAAGTGTTATAATGTTTCGATTATAGTAATTAAATTAATATATGTATAAATATTACAGATAGGAAAATTTTTATGTGGATATCAGATAATTGGAAAGATTTTGAAGTTTTAGACTGCTCAAACGGCGAGAAATTAGAGCGCTGGGGTGAGCATGTTTTGGTGCGTCCCGACCCTCAGGTCATTTGGAACACTCACAAGCGCAACAAAGCTTGGGGCGATTTTAGCGGAAAATATAGCCGTTCAAACTCTGGCGGTGGCGCTTGGGATAAGAGAAAACTCCCTCAGCAGTGGCAAATTAAATACAAAGAGCTTACATTTAATGTTAAGCCTATGAATTTTAAACACACAGGAATTTTCCCCGAGCAAGCAACAAACTGGGATTTTGCCATGGATAAAATCAAAAATGCAGGCAGAGAAATCAGCGTTTTAAACCTATTTGGTTACACAGGTGCGGCAACGCTTGCCTGTGCAGCAGCTGGGGCAAACGTTTGCCATGTTGACGCTGCTCGTGGAATGGTTCAGTGGGCGAGAGAAAACGCAGCTTCTTCTGGACTTGAGGACAAACCAATTCGCTGGATTGTTGACGACTGCGTGAAATTTGTCGAAAGAGAAATTCGCCGTGGCAGACGTTACGACGCAATCATCATGGACCCTCCAAGTTATGGCAGAGGCCCTCAAGGTGAAATTTGGAAGCTTGAAGAAAACCTTTGGGGATTTTTGGAACTTGTTGCCGAGGTCATGTCAAACGAACCATTATTCGTAATCATAAATTCATATACAACAGGACTTTCACCCTCAGTTTTGACCTATATGTCACAAAGTATTTTCGGTAGAAAATTTGGTGGCAGAAGCGAAAGCCAAGAGCTCGGCTTGCCTGTTAAAGACTCTGGGCTAAATCTCCCATGTGGCGCAACTTGCCGATTTATCGGAGGCTCTGAGTCATGGAAATGATAAAGACCGTTGAACTGGTCAGCGTTTATCATACAGGCGAGAGCCAAAACGAGGTTTTACACGGTGTAAATCTTTCGGTGGAAAAGGGCAGTTTTGTCGCAGTTTTGGGGCATAATGGCTCAGGAAAATCAACACTTGTCAGGCATTTCAACGGCATAGTTTTGCCCGAGAGTGGAACTGTTTTTGTGTCTGGCATGGACACTGCGGATGTAAATTTAATGATGGAAGTTCGCAGAACAACAGGCTTGGTTTTTCAAAATCCAGACAACCAAATTGTCGCAAGCGTGGTCGAGGACGACGTGGCTTTTGCCCCTGAAAATTTGGGTTTAAGCTCTGAGGAAATCAGAAAACGTGTTGACGAAGCTTTAAAAGCTGTTAATATGTATGATTTTCGTGAAAAAGCACCTCACCACTTATCGGGTGGGCAAAAACAGCGCATTGCAATTGCAGGAATTTTAGCCATGAAACCCGAGTGCATAGTGCTTGACGAGCCGACAGCCATGCTAGACCCCGAAGGCAGACGTGATGTACTCGAAGCGATTGAAAAACTCAGAAACGAGGGCATAACCGTAGTTTTAATCACCCACCATATGAGAGAAGCTATAAGTGCCGACAAGGTCATAGTTTTAGCCGACGGAAACCTTCACATGGAGGGCACTCCCGAGGAGGTTTTTTCTCAGGTGGAAGAGCTATATAAACTGGGACTTTCAGTCCCCGAAACCACCGAGCTTATTTACAAATTAAAACAGAGCGGAATGGACAAACTAAGTCTTGATGCGCTGACAGTTGAGGATTGTGCCAAAGAAATTTTCTTGGCATTGAAAGGACAAAAACAATAAGATGGAAGCTATTTTAAAAGCGGAGGGCATATCCTACGTTTACGGGAAAAATACTCCGTTTGAAACTCTTGCACTTGATAGTGTAAATATAGATATAAACAAAGGCGAATTGGTCGGAATTATTGGTCATACAGGCAGTGGAAAATCAACTTTTATACAGCATTTAAATGGACTTATCAAGCCAAACGGTGGAAAAATTTTGCTAAACGGCACTGATATTAATTCCAGCAAAGAAAATTTACGTGCAGCAAAGTTTAAAGTTGGCTTGGTTTTTCAATATCCCGAGTACCAACTTTTTGAGGAAACTTGCTTCGCCGATATCTCTTTTGGCCCGAAAAATATGGGGCTATCCGAAAGTGAAACCAAGGAAAAAGTCGAAAAAGCTGCAAAATTTGCAGGTGTCACCGACGAAATGCTTGAAGTTTCTCCTTTGGAGCTCTCAGGCGGTCAAAAAAGACGTGTGGCAATCGCCGGCGTTATCGCCATGGAGCCTGAAGTTTTGATTTTGGACGAGCCAACAGCAGGACTCGACCCCGAGAGCCGTGAAAACATTTTACAGAGAATTATTGACTATAAAAATGCTCAAAATGCCTCTGTAATTTTGGTCAGTCACAGCATGGACGATATTGCAAAAATTGCCGACAGGCTTATAGTTTTTCACAAAGGAAAAATTAAAATGGACGGAAAACCATCTGAAATTTTTTCTCGCTCCAAAGAGCTTGAAGAAATCGGACTTTCTGTTCCTGTTGCCACGCAAATTTCTGAAAAACTTCGTGAGAGCGGAGTTAATCTCCCCGAGGGAATTTATACACTCGAACATTTAAGTGAAGAAATTTTAAAAATCCAAGGAGGCGCAAAATGTTAAAAGATGTCACCTTGGGTCAGTATTTTCCTGGTAAAACTGTTGCTCACAGACTAGACCCCAGAACAAAAATACTGCTCACTTTCTTATATTTAGTTGCGATTTTTTTGGTGGACAGCTTCACAGCCTACGGACTTTGTGCCGTGGCGCTTGTGGTCTGCACTAAAATTTCAACCGTTAAGCCTATGATGCTTGTGCGTGGACTAAAACCGCTGGTTTTGCTCATAGTTATGACTGCGTTTATAAACGCATTTTTCACAGGTGGCGAAAGCGTAATTTTTAAATTTGGCTTTTTAAACCTCACTTGGGAAGGGCTTCATCGTGCGGCATTTATGCTACTTCGTGTAATTTTGCTAATCAGCGGAACATTTTTAATGACTTATACTACATCACCGCTTGCGATAACTGACGGTCTTGAACTTTTGATGAGCCCACTGAAAAAAGTGAAATTTCCTGTGCATGACATTGCCATGATGATGAGCATTGCACTGCGTTTTATACCCACTTTAATCAGCGAAACAGACAAAATCATGTCCGCTCAAAGGGCGAGAGGCGCAAGCTTTGACACAGGAAACATTGCCCAAAAAGCGAAGTCGCTTTTACCGATTTTAGTTCCACTTTTTGTCAGCTCATTTAAAAGAGCAGACGAGCTTGCAATTGCCATGGAATGTCGCTGTTACAATGGCGGTATTGGCAGAACACGCATGAGAGTTATGAAAATGACTTCAAGCGATTATATAGCACTGCTATTTGGACTGGTGCTTCTTGGCTTGGTTCTTTTTTCAAATACACTTGATTTTTTAGTTTGAGAGATTTTATGACAGAGAGAAATATTGCAATTAAATTATCCTATGACGGCTCGAATTACCACGGCTGGCAAATTCAAAAAAATGACATCACCGTAGGTGAAACCGTGCAAAACGCACTGGCACTTGCCGTTGGTCATCCTGTGAAACTTGTCGGTTGTGGTCGAACTGATGCTGGTGTTCACGCACTGAGATATTGTGCTAATTTTATGACCACTAGCAAAATTCCCACCGAAAAAATCCCCCTTGCGGTTAACACTAGGCTTCCGTCCGATATTGCCGTTTCCATGGCTGTTGAGGCTGAACCTGAGTTTAATGCCATAGGCTCTTGCATCAAAAAAGAGTATGTCTACCGCATTTTAAACAGCAGAATTAGAGCGCCGTTTTTGCATGATAGAGTTTGTTTTTACCCCTCCCCTATTGATTTTGAAAAACTCGAGCGTGCTTGCCGTGCTTTTGAGGGAACTCATGATTTTAAAGCCGTTAGAAGCGTAGGAACAGAAACAAAAACAACAGTACGCACAGTTTACTATTGCAATGCGGTAAAGAATGATGATATAATTGAAGTTAGGGTTTGCGCCAACGGGTTTTTATATAACATGGCAAGGGCGATAGTCGGCACAGCAGTTTATGCAGGTCACGGGAAAATTGAACCAGAAGAAATCCCTTCTCTTTTAGAAAAAGGCGACAGACGCTTAACAGGTCCAACCATGCCACCGCAGGGGCTTTATATGTCCAAATTGTGGTATGAGGGCGAAGTTGGTAAAATGATGACTCTGTGACAAATTTCGTGCATATTTTTAACATATGAAGTGGTATAGTGTTATAATCTTAATTTTTGAGGTTTATAATGACTACACGCACGAAAAATAGCACTGCAATTATAATAGTACTTTTAATGTGTATTTTTGCATTTTTGCTGTTAAATAGCTACTCGGAAACCGTTTATATTTACACAAATTCCGAAATTTTGGCTTCATACAAACTTTCGGAAAGCATTGCCTGTGTTTCTTTTGACGCTGTCTACATATACTCTTCAGAGGGTGATTTAATTTACAGCGAAAAAGGGCAGTTTGATTTGGAAAAATCTAGCTCAGATGGCGAAAATTTGGCTTTGGTTTCAGGTGAAAAAATCAGAATTTTCGACAAAGGCGGATTTTCCTATGAAATCACTGCCGAAAGTGAAATTTTGGATTTAAGTTTTGACGACAACATTTTGATTATAGTCACCGATGACCACTATTATTCAAGAGCTGTTGCGGTTTATGAAAATGGGCAAAAACTGTTCACTCGCTATGTCGCAGATGCAGTGAATGTTAAATCTGTGTATTGTGACAAAAAAATCATCATTTTTTCTAACAATAATGCAAAAATTTCTATAAGTGTTCTTGACATCTTTGGAAAAGAGTTATATACTCAAGTATTGAATGAAAACTCCCCCTTTAAACTTTATGTTTTGGGAAGAGATTTTGTCGCTGTTTCAAACAGCAAAATTTTGTTTTTTACATCAAGTGCAGAGCTTTTGGGCGAATTTGAAGGCGAATTTTCAAACTCAGCTGTTTTTGATAATCACCTTTATATAATGACCCCAAATGAAATTTTATCGCTAAATTCTAGCGGTGAAATTATAGGAAGTACAGAAAACATAGGTCAATTACCCAGAAAATTCGGAGTTGGGGACTTCCCTACTGTGATTTTTGGTAAAAATGCTACTGTATTTACCGACGAACTTGATGTTAAATATACCATAGAAAATGAATTTATCCCCGAGAATTTTATTACATACAGAGGCAACGACATTTTGATTTGGAAAACTGCCGTTGTTATTTACAGGAAGTGAGGCAAATATGGATCTGCTACTGGAATTGGCATTTATTGGAATACTGGCTGCCGCAATTTGGGGTGGCTATAAAAAAGGACTGCTGATGAGTGTTGGTGGCATAATAGTCATAATAGTTTCCGTCATTGTCGGAAACATAGTATCAAACACCTATTCACAAGAAATTGTAAGCGCTATGAGACCTTTCGCCAGCGGTTATGTTGGAACTTTGGTTGACGAAGTTGTATACGACACTTTGGGCATTGGCAGCGACGATTTCTCCGTTGAAGATATTTTCGAGCAAAACCCTGACGTTATCACAACAGTTGGCGAAAAAGTTCTTGCAAAGCTTGGCATTTATGAAGATGCAGCCGTTGCAATATCTGCGGAGTCGCGTCAATATGCAATCGACAACGAGATCTCCTTGCAAGACGCACTGACCGAGGTTGTATGTTCAAAAGTTGCCTATGTGCTTGGATTTTTGCTTTTCTTCTCACTTTGCATTATAATTCTCACCGTAATTGGAAATATTTCAAACCTAAGTTTCCGTATTCCTCAAATAGGAGTTGCAAACGATATAGGTGGAATTGTCGGTGGGTTTGTCGAGGGAATTTTGATTTGTAGCATCCTTGCTTGGTGCTTGCGTTTCGCAGGACTTTTGTTCCCTGATAATATGTTAAATGAGTCGATAATGGCATCATTTTTCATGAATAACAACTTTTTAACTAACTTTTTAAACATTTAAAAATTACACTTTTATCATATTTCACTTCGCAGGATAAAAGTCTATCAAATTATTTGCCGATGCGAAGCGGCTGATTGGAGCATAGATGCAAGCAAAAATTTGCTCTCGCTGCCAGAAAAATGTAGCGGTCATATTTATAACTAAAATAGAAAACGGAAATAACGTAACCGAGGGTATTTGCATTAGCTGTGCCCGTGAAATGAAAATAAAACCTGTGGATGACCTTGTTAAAAACCTTGGTCTTTCCGAGGAAGAGCTCGACAGCCTTACAGGTGGCATGAACGAAGCTATGGAAATGTTTGGAAACGTCCCTGTAATCCCCGAAGAAGATGTTGCCGAAGACGGCGATGACGGAAAAACTGCAACTTTTCCATTTTTAAGCAGACTTATGGGAAATAATGACGGTCAAAACCCAAATCCCCCTGCGGATGGCAAAGAGCCCCCTCAAAAGGAAACTCGTGAAGCTAAAGAACCTGCCAAAAAACGCACAAGAGCACTGGAAAATTATTGCATTTGCCTTACCGAAAGAGCAAGAGAAGGCAAGCTCGACCGCATGATTGGTCGAGACGAGGAACTAGAACGTACAATTCAAATTCTAAACCGCCGTCAGAAAAATAACCCCTGCCTAATCGGTGAGCCCGGTGTTGGTAAAACTGCAATCGCCGAGGGTCTTGCCCAAAGAATTGCAACTGATAATGTGCCTTATAAACTCCGTGACAAGGAAGTTTATTTGCTGGATTTGACTGCACTTGTGGCAGGAACTCAATTTAGAGGACAGTTTGAAAGCCGTATGAAATCCTTGATTGAAGATATCAGAAAGCAAGGAAATGTAATTTTAGTCATAGACGAAGTCCACAATATCGTCGGCGCTGGAGATGCCGAGGGTTCTATGAATGCGGCTAATATCCTAAAACCAGCCCTTTCTAGAGGTGAAATTCAGGTTATAGGCGCAACAACCTTCGCCGAATACAGAAAGCACATTGAAAAAGATGCAGCGCTAGAACGTAGATTTCAGCCTGTAACCGTTGCTGAGCCTTCAATGGCGGACTCTGCACAAATTTTGAAGGGAATAGCCCACTATTATGAAGAGCACCACGGAGTTGCAATTTCCGACGAAATGTGCGACCTTGCGGTAACACTTTCTGAGCGATATATAACAGATAGATTTTTGCCTGACAAGGCAATCGACCTTATAGATGAAGCTTGCTCCGACGTAAACTTGAAAAATCTGGAACTTGAAAGATTGTCAAAAGTTATGCGTGAGAGAGCAGACCTCGAAAAAGAGCGTGAACTGCTTCTTGCCGACTCTGAGGGCGAGCATTTTGAGCGTCTTGCGGTTATCAGAAGTCGTGATATGCAACTTTCTGACGAGCAAAGAAAGCTTGAAAGCGTGAAAAGCCCTGAGCTTACCGCCGAAAATCTTGCTAGAATTATTGAACTTTGGACAAAAATTCCAGCAAGTAGTATTCGCTCCGATGAATTTGTCAAATTATCTGAACTTCAAAGCAGGCTTTGTGAGCATATCGTCGGACAAGACGACGCTGTTCGTGCAGTTTGCTCTGCAATTAAGAGAAATCGTGTCGGACTTGGCGCAAAAAGAAAGCCCGTGAGCTTCATTTTCGCAGGTAGCACAGGTGTCGGAAAAACTGAACTTGTGAAACGACTTGCCGAGGATTTGTTCGACTCACCTGAGTCACTAATCAGACTTGATATGTCAGAATTTATGGAAAAACACTCAGTTTCAAGAATTATCGGCTCACCTCCTGGCTATGTCGGATATGACGAAGCTGGTCAATTGACCGAAAAAATTCGCAGAAAACCGTATTCTGTTGTACTATTTGACGAAATTGAAAAAGCACACCCTGATGTTTTGAATGTGCTTTTACAAATTTTGGACGATGGTAGAATTACAGACGCCCACGGCAGAACTGTAAATTTTGAAAACGCTGTTGTCATCATGACCACGAACGCTGGTAGTGATAAGCAGGGTGGTTCGGTTGGATTTGACCGTAATTTGAACGAGCAAAGTAACGATAAAGCGATGAAAGCTTTGAAAGAGTTCTTGCGTCCTGAGTTTTTAAATCGTGTTGATGAGATTGTTCATTTCAATAGATTGACCGAGGAAGATTTCAGAAAAATCGCAGTTCTCATGCTTGCTGAACTTTGCGAGTCTATGAAAACTAAGGGCATGGCTCTTGAATGGGATGGCACTGTTGTCGATTTCTTGACCAAAAAGAGCTATTCTGCAAAATATGGTGCGAGAAATCTTCGCCGTACAATTCAGCGTGAAATTGAAGACCCTGTTGCGACTGAACTTGTTGATAGACGACGTTCTTTGGCAGAGAAAATTAAAATTACCGCAAATGATGAGAGAATTCTTGTTGTTGCTGAATAATCAAAAAAGCTTGTGATACTTTTTGTATTGCAAGCTTTTTGTTTGAGTAAAAGTGGATTTTGTTTCAGCAAAATTGCAAAGAATTTTCGTTGCGACGAAAAGGAAAACGAGGGGAAACGCGCTCCGCTGGGGTAACTTTTTTTTCAAGAAAAAAGTCACCAAAAACTTGTCGGGGAAACACCCCCGAACGGTGGGAACGATTAAGGGTGCTGAATATACAGACTGAATTAACAGGCAAAACCTGAACCAGTTACAATCGCACGAAAAGAGAAATAATCCACGGCTGTCGCCTGTCAAAAGCCCGTTGGCTACCCACTGGCAAGAACTGCGAGTAGGAGGGTCTATTTAAAACTGTTAGATACG